>CAIYNT010000057.1 GCA_903927605.1 uncultured Holophagaceae bacterium | reverse complement strand
TGTCCATGGTGGGCATGGTCGGCATGCTGCTGGTCACCGGCGACTCCATGTCCATGATGACGAGCATCGGCATGATCCTGCTGATGGGACTGGTGACCAAGAACGCCATTCTGCTGGTGGACCACGCCCTGCACCTGGAACGGGAAGAAGGGATCTCGCGGCGCCAAGCCATCATCCGCGCGGGCACTGTGCGGCTGCGCCCCATCCTCATGACCAGCTTCGCCATGGTGGGCGGCATGCTGCCCCTCTTCCTGGCGCTGGGCGCGGGCGCGGAAATGCGCGCTCCCATGGCCCGGGCCGTGGTGGGCGGGCTCATCACCTCGACGCTGCTCACGCTGATCGTGGTGCCGGTGTTCTTCGAGATCATCGAGGAGATGAGCCTGGCCAAGGCCTGGGCCTGGCTCCGTCGGCGCGTGGGCCGGCCCGCGCCAGAACCCGCAATCGAACGTCCCCTGGTGGAGGCCCCCGATGCTTGATTCACCGTTCTATGCCGCCGTGGAATCCCGGCGCACCATCCGGGATTTCCTTCCAGATCCAGTGCCCCAGGAGGTGCTGGACCGCTGTTTGGATGCAGCGCGCCTAGCCCCCAGCTCTAGCAACCTCCAGCCCTGGGAGTTCCTGGTGATCCGCGATCCGAAGGCCCGGCGGCGGGCCAATGCCGCTTGTCTGGACCAGCTGCCTGCCAAGACGGCCCCGGTCCTGATCGCCCTGGTCACCCACCGCGACACCTGGCGCCGGAACCGGGATGAGATCCTGCGGATCTTCGCCAGTCGCGGGCCCCTCCGCAAGAGCCACGAGTCCTACTATCGGCGCATCATCCCGATGGTCTACACCACGGGGCCCTTCGGCCTCCTGGGACCGCTTAAGCGTCTCTTCAGTCGCATCGCATCGCTCTTCAAGCCCACGCCGAACCTCATGTCCCGGGCCGATGTCCGCGTCATGGCGCACAAGAGCACGGCGCTTGCTGCCGCCACCTTCATGCTCGCCATGCGCGCCGAAGGCTTCGACACCTGCCCCATGGAGGGCTTCGATCCCTGGCGGGCCAAGGCCCTGCTCAAGCTCCCCAGGGGCGCCGAGGTGAACATGTTCCTGGCGGTGGGCAGGCGCAGCGACAAGGGCATCTGGTGGGACCGGACGCTCATGCCCCGGGAGTGGACCGTGCGTGAGATCTGAAATCGCGCCCCAGATAAGCCGGGAAAGAAATCACCACGAAGACAGGAAGACCACGAAGTAAAACATGAGAAAAAGCAGCCAAAAAGAGCGCCAAGGGCACAAAAATGGAAGAACTGATTGCCTTTACCCTTTGTGCGCTTGGGGTACTTTGCGGCCGATCCCTTCTTTTTTGCGGTGGCTTTTCTTCGTGGTCTTCCTGTCTTCGTGGTGAAGCTTTTTCAGTTGGAATGAACCCTTCTTGGGGCATTCTGGAAGGTCGATGACTGTTTCTTCTCAAGAGCTGAAAGACCTGCTGCGCCTGGCGGACCCGCCAGTGGGAGGATTCACTGCACTCGGGGCGAAACTGCGCTGGACTTCCCCGCCGGCTCTGGCCCTGGTGCTGGCCCGCTGGGCGACGCGGGAAGGTCGGTTGCAGTCGCTGTGGGTGGACGCTCCCAGCGAGGCCGAAGCGCGCACCCTGGCGCAGGATCTCCAGGTGCTGCTCCCTGGCGCGGGTGTGGCACACTTCCCCGGCTTCGCGGCCTACGCGGGCGGCGAAAGCAGCCCCCCGGGCATGGTCCTGCGGGAGCGCCTGTCGGCCCTGGTGGGTCTGCTGGAGCGACGGGTCCAGGTGCTGATCACGGGGCCGCTCACGGCCTGCGAGAAGCTGCCTCATCCCACCTGGTTCCAGAAGCAGAAGCTGGAGCTGCGCAAGGGCGCCGAGGTGCCCCGGGAGCTGCTGTTGGAGACGCTGGTGGCCCTGGGCTACCGGCGCACGGAGCTGGCCTCGGCCCCGGGGGAGTTCAGCTCCCGTGGCATGGTGGTAGATCTGTGGCCCGATCACCTGGAGCAGCCGCTGCGTCTGGAGACCTTCGGTGACGAGCTGGAGCGGCTCAGCCCCTTCGATCCGGACACCCAGCGCCGGACGGGCGAGGCCCTGGAATCACTGATGCTCTATCCGCGCTTCGAGGGGGATCGGGGCGATGGCGAGGCGCTCCTGGCGGCTGTGGCCTCCCGGGCGGACCGCACGCAGGAACCAGCTGATGACCTGGCCTTCCGCCGGGCGCGCCTTGCCACGCACGGTCACTTCCCCGGCGAAGAGCTGTTCCATCCGCTGCTGGCCCAGCCCAAAGGGCAGCTGGTCCACTGGGTGCCGCCCTGCCTGCGGGTCCGTCTGGATGGAGCCTGGGAAGATGCCCTGCGGGATGCGGAGCGCGCCCGCATCGAAGAGGGACTGGCCATGCTCCGGCGGGGCGGCGTGGTGTGCCCCGACTTCGACGACCGCTTCCTGCCCTCGGACCCCAGCCGTCCCACCCTTCTGCTCACCGAGTGGCAGAGCGAGGCCACGGTGCCCCTCGCCGCCCAGCCGGTGCGCGAATTCCAGGGCCGCTTGTCCGAGTTGGCCGAGCACCTCCAGGACCTGTCCCTCAATGGGCAGCGGGTGTTCCTGGCGGGCTCCACCCCTGGCATGCGCGACCGCCTCCAGGCGTTCATCCGCGAGCACGAGCTGCCCCAAGCCTACGGCACTGAGGTGGGCTGCCGGGCCCTGCACCTGTCCCTGAGCGCGGGCCTCCATTTGAAGGAGCCCGCGCTGGTGATCTTCACCGAGCGCGAGGTCTTCGGTCGCAAGGCCATCCAGGCCGCGCCGAAGAAGTCCCGCAGCGCCGCCTTCCTGTCGGATTTGCGGGATCTCAAGCCCGGCGATCGCGTGGTGCACCTGGACCACGGCATCGGTGAGTTCCTGGGCTTCGCCACGCTCACCGTGGGCAGTGAGGAACACGAGGTTCTGCAGCTGCGCTACGCCGATGGCGGCCAGCTCAACGTGAGCCTGGAGCGGGCCGACCTGGTACAGCGCTACACGGGGGCCGAAGGCCACCTGCCGCCCCTGGACAAGCTGGGGGGTGCCAGCTGGGCCAAGGTCAAACGCAAGGCCAAGAAGGCCATCCGCGACATGGCCGACGAGCTGCTGAAGCTCTACGCCCAGCGCAAGCTGGAGAAGGGCCATGCCTACCCACCGGATGGGCCGGACATGGCTGCCTTCGACACCAGCTTCCCCTACACGCCCACGCCGGATCAGATCGAGGCCATCGAGGCGGTGAAGGCGGATCTGGAATCGCCGCGCCCCATGGATCGCCTGCTGGTGGGCGACGTGGGCTTCGGCAAGACCGAGGTGGCCATGCGGGCCGCGGCCAAGGTGGCTCTGGAAGGCAAGCAGGTGGCCGTGCTCTGCCCGACGACCGTGCTCTGCTTCCAGCATTTCCGGACCTTCAAGGAGCGCTTCGCGGGCTTCCCCATCCGCATTGAAATGCTCAACCGCTTCGTGGACCCGATGGAGCAGAAGCGCATCCTCCAGGAACTGGGCGATGGCAAGATCGAGATCGTCATCGGCACCCACCAGATGCTGGGGGCCAAAGTCAAATTCGCGGACCTGGGCCTGGTGGTGATCGACGAGGAGCAGCGCTTCGGTGTGGGCCACAAGGAGAAGCTGAAGAAGCTGCGCCTCAACGTGGACCAGCTGGCGCTCAGCGCCACGCCCATTCCCCGCACCCTGCACATGAGCCTCACCGGGCTGCGCGAGATCAGTCTCATCGAGACGCCGCCGAAAGACCGCCTATCCATCGAGACCGTGGTGGCGCCCTGGAGTGACGAGCTGGTGCAGACCGCCATCCAGTTTGAATTGCGGCGCGGCGGTCAGGTCTACCTGGTGCACAACCGGGTGGAGTCCATCGTCGCCATCGCAGCGCGGGTGCGGGAGCTGGTGCCCGACGCCCGGGTGGGCGTGGGTCACGGGCAGCTCACCGACGAAGGTCTGGAGCAGGTCATGCTCGGCTTCATGGAGGGCCGCATCGACGTGCTGGTGGCGACCACCATTGTCGAAAATGGGCTCGACGTCCCCAATGCCAACACGCTCATCGTCCATCGCGCCGATGCCTTCGGTCTCAGCCAGCTCTACCAGCTGCGGGGCCGCGTGGGCCGCAGCGATGTGCCTGCCTATGCCTACCTGCTGATCCCGCCCAAGCACGAGATCAGCGAGGAGGCCCGCAGGCGGTTGCAGGCCCTGGAGGACTTCTCGGAGCTGGGCTCGGGCTTCCGCGTGGCGGCCATGGATCTGGAACTTCGCGGCGCCGGCAACCTGCTGGGCGGCGAGCAGTCCGGCCACATCCACGAAATCGGTTTCGAGCTCTATGTGAAGCTGCTGGAGGAGACGCTCCAGGAACTCCAGGGCCAGCCCAGCGGCAGCTTCGAGGTGAAGCTGGACGGCCTGGCGCCGGGCGCCCAGCTGAGCCGCCGCTGGATCGACCAGGCTGCTGAGCGCCTAGTGGCCTACAAGCGCATCTCGCGGCTGCGGGAGGAGCGTGACCTCGAACTCTACAAGCTGGATCTGGAGGACCGCTTCGGCCGCATCGCCGAGGACGATGCGGACACCATTCGCTTCTTCGAGCTGCTCAAGGTCAAGCTGCGGGCCCAGATTCTCGCTGTCTCCGAAGTGGCCGTGGACAAGGGCCAGCTCAAGCTGCGCCTGAGCCCCCAGACGCCGCTGGATCCAGCCAAGCTGATGGCGTGGGTGGGGCGGACCAGGGGGGCCAGCCTCAGTCCCGATGGGGCCGTGCGCCTGCCAGTCCTCGGCACGGCGGAGGGACCGGTCCTCCAGGCCCAGCGGGTGCTGGCGGAATGGGCTGAGCTTCAGGCCTGAATCTCTTCAAGGGTACCGTAGATAGGCAGAGAAGCAGGATTCCCGTTGAACTTGGAACCAGGATCGGTGCCGGTTTGTTCGTGATTTATAGTCCAAACGCTAGCGGTTTTTCAGGAGACTTGCTGGCTCTTGCGCGGGAATCTTTCATTTACCGTTCACGGTAGAAAAAGCTACCGTTCGGAGGGAAAGTTCTAATGACTGCGGGATCACCTGAGTTATTGATTCATGCTTAAACATGTATCATCAATTAGTGTGATTTGTTCAAAATGCACCTTGACTTCTGATTAAGAAATACACGATTGGAATGACTCTGCCTTGTGCAGAATTGGCCCCATCAAATTGGTTCGGAAATTTACAAGCAAACCTATTCGTATTCTCTATGGATTGGTGCTTTGTAGAAATCCTGCCTTTTTAGAGGTCGATCATGCAGCGTCTTTTCCGGCGGCCACTGTTCATCCTGTGTTGTCTCGCGTCTGTGTGTTTGCATGCTGCCGCTCCGACGATCACGAGCTTCACGCCGACCAGCGGTGTCGCGGGAACCATGGTGACGCTGACTGGGACAAACTTCACGGGTGCCACGGCGGTGAGGTTCAACGGGACCGCGGCTAGCAGCTTCACGGTTACCAGTGCCACAAAGATTTCGGCCATGGCGCCAACTGGAGTGACGACCGGCAAACTGAGCGTGACGACCTCCGGGGGAACCGCAACCAGCTCATCAAGTTTTGCAGTATCGGCTCCGACCATCACGAGCTTCACACCCACAAGTGGGGTGGTTGGAACCACGGTGACCCTGACCGGGACGAACTTCACGGGCGCGACAGCCGTCAAGTTCAACGGAATGGCGGCCAGCAGCTTCACGGTTGTCGGCGCGACCTCGATCACGGCGGTGGCACCCACGGGAGTAACGACGGGAAAGATCAGCGTGACCACCACGGGGGGGACTGCCACCAGTGTGTCCAGCTTCACAGTCGTGGCGGTACCGGCCATCGCGAGCTTTACTCCCACCAGCGGGGCGGTTGGAATAACGGTGACGTTGACTGGGACGAACTTCACAGGTACCACGGCGGTCAGATTCAATGGCACATCTGCCACCAGCTACACGGTGGTCAGCGGGACCTCGATCACGGCGGTTGTACCCACGAACGGCACCACGGGAAAGATCAGCCTGACCACCGCAGGAGGGACAGCCACCAGCTCATTAAGCTTCACCGTGGTGGCTGCGCCAACCATCACAAGTTTCACTCCCACCAGTGGGGCGGTTGGAACCACAGTGACCCTGACTGGGACGAACTTCACAGGAGTGACAGCCGTCAAGTTCAATGGAACGGCGGCCAGCAGCTACTCGGTCACCAACGCGACGACCATCTCGGCAGTGGCACCCACAGGTGTCACTACGGGGAAGATCAGCGTGATCACTCCGGGAGGGGCAGCCACCAGCTCATCGAACTTCATCGTAGCTGCACTTCCGAGCATCAGCGCGTTCACTGCGAGCAAGACCCCTATCACAGCAGGCACCAGTGCCACCCTGACGGGTACCTTCACCGGTGGAACGGGTGCGGTGGATAACGGCGTGGGCACTGTAGGTAGCGGAATTGCCGTTGCCATCACGCCTGGAAGCACAACCAATTATACCTTGACTGTCACTGGGACCGGAGGAACCGCCACAAAACAGGTCACGGTCACTGTGGTTCCACTCCCCATCCAACCAGTGATCACGGCCCCCACCAAGGTGACCGTGAACCAGGCGGGCTACGCTGCCTCAGTACCCGCTCAGACGGGCTGCACCTACGCATGGACGATTCTTGGGGGGACGATCACGGCGGGAGCCACCACAAATCAGATGACCTTCACTCCAAAAGCAATCGGAACCATGGTGACCATTCGGGAGGGCTTCGCAGCCTCGCCCCTCCCAAGTGGAAAGGTGCTTCTGACCGGGGGATGGACCTCGGCAGGGGTCGTGGCCAGCGCGGAGACATTCGACCCGGCTACGAGGGCTTTCACCGCCCTCGCGAACTCAATGAAGACGCCTAGATCCGGGCACACGGCAACGCTCCTACAAACTGGATTGGTGCTTCTGGCAGGAGGTCGCGATGGATCGGCCCTTCTCGCGAGCGCAGAACTTTTTAATCCATCCACGGGCACCTTCACGCTTACAGCCGGACAAATGGTCTCAACCCGATCCGAGGCCAAGGCGATCCTCTTAACCACGGGTGAAGTCCTATTGGTTGGTGGGACTACTTCTTATTCATACCCTGATGGCTCTTCTGGCGAAGGGTCCACCACCAGCGCCGAGATCTTCAATCCCTCCGACGGCACCTTCAGGCGCACTGCAAGCCTGATGAATGTGAATCGACAGAACACGCACACTGCCACGGGTGGTACCGTCACTTCTAATGGGTTCTACACGGCGCCGGTGACGCCGGGTACCTATGTCGTCACCGTGACCTGCAATGCCTTCAATCTGTCAGCGAGCGCAACAGTTACGGTAGCCCCTGTAATTCTTTCCATCACGCCTACACTGGTGGCTTTGGTCCCTGGACAGACTCAGCAGTTTGGATGGATTGTTAACGGGGGCGGCGTCACCTTCGCGGTTCTTGAAACCGGGGGTGGAAGCATTACCCAAACAGGGCTCTATACGGCGCCTACTTTGGCAGGGGTTTACACCGCCCAGGTTACAAGTCAATTGGATCCCTCGAAAACCGCCCGGGCTAAGGTGACAGTCAACCCCATCGCAATATCCATCGATCCAGCCGCCGTGACTCTCGAAGTCAATCAGTCTCTTCAGTTTGGGGCGAGCCTGAACAACGGTGGATGGACTTGGAGCGCGACGGGCGGTGTCATTGATGATCAGGGCCGTTACAGGGCGCCCCTCTTGCCGGGGTCATTTACTGTGACAGTCCAAAGCGTTCTTGATCCTTCCAAAACTGCCACCTCTCAGGTCACGGTCGTGGCCGCAAGCGCCCTCAGGTTGACTCCAAACGAGATCATTATCGGTTGTGGTGGGACGATCCCGATGACCCTTGTCGGCATTCCTGATGGTGCGAATGTCACGTGGTCGGTTACCAACGGGATTAATGGCTCACCGGGTGGTGGGACGTTAGGTCCAGGCGACATCTTCACCGCTGGGAACACCCCGGGGTCCTATTTCATTACGGCCATGGAGAGTTCCGGCGGCGCAAGGGCCAACGCCCAAGTGCAAATTATTTCCCATCGAATTCTCCCCGAAGATGGTCTTGTGGGCCTCGGTCAGCAACTGCAATTCACAGCAGATGTCTTTGATGCTTCTCCAACCGTGACTTGGTCCATCCGCGAAGGCAATGGCGGAACCATAGAGGCCAATGGCCTTTACACTGCACCCCTTGAGCAGGGCCAGTACCATGTCGTTGCCCAAACCTCCTCAGGCAACCTGACCACAGTGCCCGTGACGGTGGGGCCGCCTGATGGGTTTACCGTCACCCCAGAAATCAGCATCCTGACAGCCGGAACCTTTGAAATCAGGCTTCGCCTGAAGGCCTCCAATGGGAAGACCACCGAAAGCCTTACCTCCGGGGACTACACTCCGGGTATCGCCACTCCCGCGATCACCTTCAGCCAAGGGCAACTCAAGACAGACTTGGGTCAGGACGGGCCTTATACCGTTGAGCAGATGACGGTCAACCAACTGGTGGACGGGGAACTGCTGGAAGTGGATCGAAAGAATGGCTTGGGTGTTTCAGGGCCTTACGTGATTGCGGAAGGCGACAAACCCTGGATTTCAATTGGCGAAGTCGAGCAAGTGATTGCCGAGGACTCCAATAGCAACGGCCTGATCGATACGTTGAAGGTTCAATTCACGGTGAATGTGATCTGCGATGGAATGTATTCCATCGGTGGAGGATTGGTCTCGGAAGACGGATCAGAAGTCGATTCGACGCAGGCAGAGATTCTGCTCACCCGAGGACCGAACGTCATCACAATCCCGTTCAGTGGGAAGCGAATTTATAGCTGTGGCAAATCGGGATCCTATGGAATCAAGGGTCTGACTGTCACCGGCCCCGTGATGACAAGCCAGGATTTCCCGGCAGCCATCACCGGGTTCTCCCTTGATCAGTTTGAACATTGAGGGGAAAGAACCATGGAAAGGAAACCCATGAACATTCGTGCGATATGGTTGGCTGTTTTGGTACTGTTGGGAGGCGGCCTATGGGCTGATGGTCCCGTCATCGCTTGGGGCCAATCTGGGCCCTACTCTCTCGGCAACCTGCCGAAATTGATGACAAAGACCATCACAATCCCCGACAAGGAGGCTGATGGCACTTGCTTAACCTGGGCACAGTACTGGGCCCCAACAGGAGCCGACAGTCCGGCGAGTTCGCTTGTCCAGGGTGGGTGGACCAATCCATATAACACGAATGGTGTCCTTCATGATTGGGCCATCATATTCAGAATAGATCGGGTCGTGACCGATGATATAGATGCGAATGGGTTCCTGAACCATCCTCAAGCCATGATCGACCAGGGCATCGTGGCACCAGAGGTGGCAGTCGAGTTTGAGGTCATCGGCTACAAATACGGGAACGGGGTTGTGAAACCTTGGATGGGAGAGGGGCTGACGGCAGCCTTCAAGCTGATTTCCATCAATGGAAAGTCCTATTGGACCGTTCCAAACCCAATGACGTTCAGCTCCGCCGAGTTTCGGTTGCCCTACAGTAACTGGCGAAAAATCTCATTGAACGTTCCAATTTCCATGGTGAGGTTTCCCAAGCGCGCTGCACCGGGAGCGAAACCCTTGCCCGTTGAAAACCGTCTTGAATACATGACAGATGCTTATCCCATGTTCGGGTTTGAAATCGATGGCTTCCAGGTGGCTTGGTCAAAGGCACGCGTGAAAGCCATGGCGCCGATCTTTCTTGTTCATGGGACGGATGCCGATCCGAAAACTTGGAACGATCCAGATGGTAATAGTTGGGATCCCCCGGCAATTAGAAGTTTCAACAACTATTTCTCGACCTTTATGGGAATCTGCTTCAATGACATTGCTCTGACGCCGAATGGTGCCATTAAATCAAATGGAACGGACTTGGAAGGCAAGATCAAGGAACGCCTAACCTCAGTCGGGGCCAAGGCGTGCCATATCGTCGCGCACAGCAAGGGGGGGATCGATAGTCGGGCCATGATCTACAACCACTATGAAAACCATCGGAACGAATCCTTGGATCAGCCCGGCAATTTCGAAGTGCTTTCGCTTTTCACGCTTGATACCCCCCATCGTGGTACGGTCCTTTCAGACATCGCTTGGAACGCCCTCCATCAGGCCCAGGCTGTGGCGGATCCCAGGTGGCACGATCTGGATGTTCTGATGGCCTGGGATGTGTCCTTGGCCCACCGTCCTCCTTCAGGAAATTCAGATGGCTGGGCATTATTGCCCACTGGGCCGGCCCTTGAGGCGCAGATGACGAGAAACATGGACACTTGGAATAGAAACAATGGCGTTGGGTTCTCCTGGCTCAACGCGGGTGGACGCCCGCTGAAGTTCTACAATACCGCCTCCGACGCGGACTGGAATGTGCGTGATTTGATTATTGATGATCCGGAGATGAGATTTTCCTCTTTCGCGATCCTCCCCCCCCTTTTGAGTCGTCATCTCGCCACCTCCTCCTACCGCATGCTCTATCACGCCAAGGAGGTCAAGGCGCGTCCTGCCATCCACACAGAAACCGTTCGGGACGGGGATGGCAACAACTGGGAAATCGAGCGACCCGTTACGGAATTATTCGTTCCAGATGGCCAAGGAGTGCGGGAATGGAACGATACCGTGGTGGCGATCAGCAGCGCGGTGTACGACGGGGGAACCCTGTTTTGTCCCGTGTTTGTTTCCAACTTGGGCGGGATCATGCTGAAAAATCATTCCAGCGTCAAGAGTTCCGAATTGGCGGATGGCATTGTTGAACAGATCCGTGTGGACTGGTCCCTGTCGAGTCATTGATATCTCAAAGAGGTGAAGTGTGGATCCATCAAGAAAATGGCAGCGACTATTCTGGGTTGCAGGTGCGGTGGGACTATCTCTCCTATTGGGCGGTGCCTGTTGGAATAGGGGCCTTTCGCCCGCACCGCAGGAATACGTGGGACCTATGGAAGCGAACCACCCATGGATGGTTTTCAGTCCAACCTTACAGCAAGGTAATCCATCTCCTTTTGCGGATAAGAATGATTCAAACATTGTGTACCTCATCTTTGTCCAAAGAAGAGGTCAAGCAGTGAAGATTGATCTAAAAACAAAGGCGATTTCTCCAGTCCACTTCACGAGCGATGATGGAGATCCAGGCACGACCATTCGCTATAAAACTGCAGATGAGAGGCTTGAATATGTGAGCGCAGAAAAACCGGTATGGGAGGAATTTCGGGGATCGGTCGAAAAACGCCGCATTCCTTACATGTTCGGAAACCCCATCGCCACACAACCCGGAACGCGGGAAGCCACCTTGCGTACCGGGTACTGGTATGTGATGGATGGGCGCAAGGACCACAAGGTCGAATTGCTACGGGTGAGGGTCCAAAATTCGGATCTGACGGGAGGTGGTGGACTGGGAGAAACCTATATAAGCCCAGATAAAAAATGGATCGTATTCACGCTGGCCAACAATCCTTCGCGAACCTTCATCTTCAATCGTGAAAGCATGGATCCGGAGACATTTGTAAATGTGGTGCCTTGATTCGGTATGTGAGGTGA
The DNA here is from genome assembly GCA_903927605.1 of uncultured Holophagaceae bacterium. The sequence continues at coordinate 4,937 of CAIYNT010000057.1, read as the reverse complement.
AGCCGTGAAACAACCTCGAAAACGGCCACGACTACTCTGGGTCACAGGTGCCATGGGACTAGTCCTTCTCCTGGGCCTTGTCTGTTGGATTCGGAGAGTCCCACCGGCGCCAAAAGAATATGTGGGACCCATGGAGGCGAACCATCCATGGCTGGTGTTTGATCCAACGCTGGAACAAGACCTTCCATCCCCTTACGCAGATAAGAATAATCCAAATGTTTTGTATCTAATCTTCATTCACGAAAATGGTCTAGCAGTTAAGATTGATCTTAAAACAAAATCGATTTTACCTACTCATTTTACAAGCGATGATGGAGATCCAGGCACGACCATTCGCTATAAAACTGCAGATGAGAGGCTTGAATATGTGAGCGCAGAAAAACCGGTATGGGAGGAATTCCGGGGGACGGTCGAGAAACGTATAATCTCCTATATGTTTGGGAATCCCATCGCCGCCCAGCCAGGGACGCGAGAAGCCACCTTGCGAACTGGATACTGGTACGTGATGGATGGTCGCAAGGAACACAAAGTTGAATTGCTACGGGCGAAGATTCAGAATTCGGAGTTGACGGGTGGTGGTGGGCTTGGCGAAACCTATATAAGCCCCGATAAAAATTGGATTGTGTTCACACTGGCCAACCACCCTGCGCGGACCTTCATCTTCAATCGTGAAAGCACGGATCCGGAGACATTCCAATGACCATGAAGGAATGGCAGAAAAGACTTTTTAGGCTTTGTGCAGGGTTCATTCTTGCGTTTGGAAGTCTGGCAATTCAGCTATCGGCCCAAGAAACAACCTCGGGTAACCTCCAGCCGATATTGGTGAATGCACTTCAAATGAGTCCCCCAAATCAGACGCTTTCCTTCCCGTTTTGGGTGGATCAAACTACCTCCATATCCATCACAATTTCAAGCCTAGCGAAAGACCTTATGATCCAGTTGGTCGATCCAAAGGGCGTAGTTTTCGTTCTTGGTCAACCTTCAGGCAACCAGTTTCAGAGTGGCCTTTACCCGGATCCTCAAACCACCCCCTCGGTACCGGGCGCGCACTATTTCATGGATCTAGAGAGCCCATCCATCGGCAAGTGGACCGTGACGATTGCTTCGCCAAATCTCCCGGCCTTTACCTACTTCATTCCGATCCGGGTCAATTTCAATAACTCGGTTGGTCCTGTCTTGTTTGGAGGGGGCGGTAGTTTTCTGATCGGAAAAGCTGTCCCTTTTGGTTTGGCTGTTTTGGACGGTACCACCAAGGTCAGCAACCTCCAGATCAGCGCGAACCTTCACAGATTGGACGACCCTACGGTGAGTCCCGTGGTCATTGAATTTGCAGATGATGGAACGGGAGCTGACTCAGTGGCTGGCGATGCCATCTATGGCGCACTTGCTCATCCCACATTGGCCGGAGAATACATGCTTCAAGTGGAAGTATCAGGAGATGCCTCCACAGGCCATTTCCAGCGAAGCATCTCATCCGGGTTCAAGATCACCCCGAAGAACGCCTCGATCACTGGGAACTTCACGGTGAAACCACGGGTAGGAATCCCGAAATAGGCGGAGTGGATGGAAGTTTGGCCCGTACGGGGGATTCGTTACATCGCCAGCGGAGGTGAGGTAGACCCGGGGTGCCAGCCTCAGCCCCGATGGGGCCGTGCGGCTGCCGGTGCTTGGCACGGCGGAGGGACCGGTCCTTCAGGCCCAGCGGGTGCTGGCGGAATGGGCGGCTTTGGGCTGAATTCAGCCGAAAGCCCCTTTCCGCCGAAAGGCTGGCATGGGGCAAGGATGGATTGCGCGAACCTGGACTGGCCACCGCCCCACGGTGGTGACCATCGGTTGTTTCCTGGCGGCGGCGGCGATGGGTCTGCTGACGACGCAGCTGGGCGGCATCAAGGACTTCGAGCCGGCCGGGATCGCCACCACCAGCCGGACCTTGAACGCCATCATGTCCGTCACCATGACCAGCATCGCCCTCATCCTGCCGCTCACGGCGAACCTCTACACACCGCGGCTGGTGAAGCTCTACGTGACCCACCCGCTGATCGTGGGGGGGCTGTCCGTCTTCATCATCGGCAACCTGCTGCTCATGAGCCTGCACTTCTTCCCGCCAGGGCATCCGTTCGTCCGCTTCGGCATCTGGGCCGTCGCCCTCGTCTACCTGGTGGTGCTGGCGGGCATCCTGCCCTACCTCTTCGGCATCAGCCGGTTCCTCCGGCCCAGCTACTTCATGCCCATGCTCAGCCGGAAGGGCCTGCGCAGCCTTCCGGAGCTGGCCCAGGGGCGGCGCGTCGAGGCGAACAAGGACAACCTCTTCGAGACCATCGACGTGGTGACGAACGTGGCGATCACGGGCATGGCCCGGGGCGACCGGCAGCTGGTGCTGCTCTCGCTGAAGAGCCTGCATTCGCTGCTGGCGGGCATCATCGCCTGCGGGGGGCGGGAGGCCTCCGCCTGGCGCGACTCGAGGCCCTGGTTCGTTCCGGGCCTGGCCAAGGAGGGGCAGGACTACCTCATCCGCGAACGAGTCTGGCCCGAGGCCTACCTCCTGGCACAGACGCTCAAGGTGTCGGAGGTGGCGACCCGGCGGCAACACGAGCTGTTGTCCGAGATGGCGGCCCACCTCGTGGAAACGGCCCATCTGGCCTGCGAGGTGGGCTCGGAACCCGTGATCGAACTCCATGTGATGACCTTCAACACCCTGCTGAGAGAGGCCCTGGAGGAGCGGGATCTCCGCCGCTTCCAGAACCTGTCCTACCACTTCCGGCTGCTCATCGAGGTCTTCCACGGGATGCCGGACCGGATGCATGAAGCCGTCCACCACCTGATGCACTACGCCCGCCTCTCGGCCAAGGAGGGGTTGCCCTTCGCCTTCGAGACCGTCGTGTACGACCTGGGCGAACTGGTGCTCAGCATCGGCGGGAAGGACGAGGAGCGGGCCGTGGAACTGGTCCAGGCCTGGTCCGGTCCCGTCTGGCAGGAGGCCATCGCCCAGGACAGCACCATGAAGAAGGTCGGCTGGCGGACCATTCTGCGCACCCACTGGGAGGCCCGCTGCCGGGGCCTGAAGGAGGTGGCCGATGCCATCTACTGGCGTTTCCTGACGGACGAGGCCATCCACCACGAGCAGCTGGAACTGCTTCTGGAGGAGAACCGGGAACTGCACTACGAATTCAACGACCGGCTGATGCGCTTCGCCCATCTTTCCCCCGCGGCGGTGGCGGAGGCCCAGGCCTTCCTGGAGCAGTGGTAGCGCTTCCTGTTTGCGCGAAACGGCCTGTTGCCCTGGGTCCGGAGCACGATGGCGGGACGGTCTATGCGGTGAAGTGAGTCGCCTGCCCGGTACCGGCGAAGACCCCAGTGATCGGGTGTCCGCAGTGACCACAGGTTCCGTCTTCTTGAAGGTGCTGGCCCAGCAGCTGGTACCCATCGCGCTGGATCACAGCCCGGCCGCAGTTGGGACAGCAGGTCGAGCCACCCTCCGGATCGCGGACATTGCCGGTGTAGACGTACTTCAAGCCCGCTTCGCGGGCGAGCGTCCGGGCCCTGGTGAGCGTGGCCCTGGGCGTGGGCGGCAGGTCCAGCAGGCGGTGGTCCGGATGGAAGGCGCTGAAGTGCAGGGGTACCTCGGCACCGAGGTCGGAGGCGATCCAGCGGGAGAGGCTCCGGATTTCTTCATCCGAATCGTTCAGTCCGGGGATGAGCAGGGTGGTGATCTCCGTCCACACCTTCGTTTCGTGGACCAGGTAGCGCAGGGTGTCGAGGACCGGCGCCAGGGAGCCGCCCACCACGTGCTTGTAGAAGGCGTCGCTGAAGGCCTTCAGATCCACGTTGGCCGCGTCCAGGTGGGTGAAGAAATCCCGGCGGGCGGCATCCTCCAGATAGCCCGCCGTCACCGCCACGGTGGCGATCCCCCGGGCATGGCAGGCCTCGGCCACGTCCGAGACGAACTCCAGGGCGGTGGCCGGCTCGTTGTAGGTGAAGGCGACGCTCCGGCAGCCCTGGCGGTGGGCGGCTTCGGCGATGGCCTCGGGCGAGGTCCATTCGCCGAGGAGGCTCAGATCCCGGGAGGCGGAGAGGTGCCAGTTCTGGCAGAAGCGGCAGGACAGATTGCAGCCGATGGTGCCGAAGGAGAGCACAGAGGAACCGGGCAGGAAGTGATGGAGCGGCTTCTTCTCGATGGGGTCCACGCAGAGTCCGCTGGTCCGGCCATAGGCTGCGAGCACCATGCGGTCGCCGTCGCGTCGCCGCACGGCGCAGCGGCCAGGCTGGCCGTCGTAGAGGGCGCAGTGGTGCGGGCAGACCTCGCAGCGGAGCCGGCCATCGTCGAGCCGATGCCAATGGCGCGCGGGATAGAGGAAACCCGCGCCATCCGGCCCGCGGACCAGCGCAGGTGGGGGCTCCTCGCGCCAGGCCTCCACGGTGAAGGTCCAGACCTGGATCCGCGGGGACCAGAAGGCAGCGGTCCACCCGGCCTTCCGCTTGAGGGCCGCGACGAAGGCGCGGGGTTCGGGCAGCTCCGCCCAGACCTGGGGCAGGAAGACGGCGCGAGATCCGCCGGACTCCAGGAGCAGACCGTCCACACCGGGCCGTAGCTGCCGGAGGAGATCTCCTTCCTCGGCGCAGGGAAGGGGACGCAGGGGCGAGAGCAGGGACACTTCCACAGCCAGGTGCGGCAGCTCCTCGCGCTGGAGGGGCGCGAAGCGGGTGTCCTGGAAGGCGGCGGCCCGGGCGTGGTCGATGACGCCTGCGACCACGGAGCTGTCGGGCACGAGGCTGCCCACACAGCCGCGCAGCTTCCCTGACGTCCTCCCCACTTCTATACCAAGGATGGTGAGAGTCCGGGGTTAGAAAGGATCTCGATGGGATTCGCGGAAGGAGCCGTAGGCGACTGGAGCGAATCCCATCGTTGCGCCGCTTCGGCTGGGGTGATGTCGCCGAGG
>CAIYNT010000056.1 GCA_903927605.1 uncultured Holophagaceae bacterium | reverse complement strand
GGGTCTGGGCCTCCACACCCTGAGTGGAATCCACCACGAGGATGGCCCCCTCGCAGGCGGCCAGACTGCGGCTCACCTCGTAGGTGAAGTCCACGTGGCCAGGAGTGTCGATGAGGTTCAGGGTATAGATCTTGCCGTCCAGGGCCGGATACTTCAGCGTCACCGCATGGGCCTTGATGGTAATGCCGCGCTCCCGTTCGAGATCCATGTCGTCCAGGATCTGCGCCTGCATGTCCCGCCCGGCCACGGTCTTGGTCAGCTCCAGCAGGCGGTCCGCCAGCGTGGACTTGCCGTGGTCGATGTGCGCGACGATGGAAAAATTGCGGATCAGGGCGGGATCAGACACTGAGGAACCTCGAACCCGCCATTGTACCGTTGGAACGGTCCCAAGTCTGCGGATTTTCCCAAGGTCAGATCCTCAACCCGCAGTTGATCGCAACCGATAGGCCTCTTACCCTCAAGTCACGAGTGCAAGGAGCCCGCTTGTCCCAGTTCGCGTCCCCCATGACCATCCTGATGGTGGAGGACAATGCCCTTCAGCGGCGCCAGGTCGAGGCGCAACTGCAGCCGCTGGGTCACCGGCTCATCCCGGCCATGAATGGCCAGGAGGCCCTGGACCGGATGAAGGAGTCGCTGCCCGACCTGGTCATCATGGACGCCGTCATGCCGTCGGTGGATGGATTCAAGGCCTGTGAGCTGATCAAAGCCGACCCGAGGACCGCCGGCGTTCCGGTCATCATCCTCACGGCCCTGAGCCGGGATGCCAAGGACCGCAGCTACGCGGCGGGGGCCGACGATTTCCTGCGCAAGCCCGCCAACACCATGCTCCTGCAGGTGCGCGTGCAGACCCACCTGCGGATTCACACCCTCGCGCTGCGGGCGGGCACCACCGCTCCGGCCCGTCCCAAGGTGCTGGTGGTGTCCGCCAGCTCCCTGGTGCGGTCCCAGGTCCAGAACCACTACGGCAAGGACCAGGCAACCTTCCTCGAGGCCCAGGGCGAAAGCCAGGCCCGGGCCCAGATCATGGCCCACCGGCCCGATGTGATCGTACTGGATACGGAGCTGCTGGAAGGCAGTGCCCAGACTCTGTCGGTGGCCCTCCACGAAGCCGAGGAATTGCGGGACACACCCATCCTGCTGCTCTACAGCCCCGGGGAACTCGAAACCTGGTCGCGGCTCCACGAGCCGGTGGCCGATGCCCTGGAAAAGCCGCTGGTCGCTCCGGAGACCCGCCGCCGTCTGGCCCTGGTCAGCCGCCTGGCCTACCTGCAGAAACTCGTCCAGGAGTGATTGGGCGGTTGAGCACTCGCATGGGATTCACAGGGCTCAGCGCGGCCGGCGACGGGGCCAGACCCATCATTCTTCGACCCGCGCTGAGCAGAAGAAAGAAGGCGCTAGCCAGAAAGATGGTGGCGCCCTCTGCGGTTCTTCGTGCCCTCTGCGTTCCGCTTTTCTGTTTTGCCACGGTCATTGCCGCTCCAGTACAGGGCCGAATCACCGATGGTCAGAGCGGTCTGGCTGGCGTCCGGGTCTACCCGGATCGCCTCCCTCGCATCACCCCGGCCAGCGCCCCGCCGATCGCGATCACAGATGCCGAGGGCCGGTTCCAGCTCGATCTGGCCGTCGGTGACACCTTGCTGGCCGTCGAAAAGGACGGCTGGCGCCGGGACCTGGTCCCCGCCGCCGAATGGTCCCGGGACATCGTGCTGCAAGGCGAGCCGGGCTTCCACCTGGAGGCCGCCTGCGTGGTGCGCCTCGACTTCCCGGATGAGCCCTCGAAGATCACGGATGGCACCATGCGAGAACGGCTCTTCTCCCGGCGCCCCGGCCAGGCCAGCGCCGCCAACTACCTTTACGAAGTGAGCAAGGGCGCCCTTTCCCTTGTGGAAGGGCATTTGTTCCATTTTCGCAGCGCAGAGTTCCTGCCCCCTCGCCGCGATGAGCACAAGACCGCCCTGGCCACCTGGGTGCTGGAACGGCTCCGCGGCGAAACCCTGGGCGACTGTGATCGCGTGGACAACCGCACGGGCGCCCTGAAGCCCGACGGCAAACCCGACCATCTCTGGATCATTACGCCCGGCCACCCCCAATCCGTCACCGCGAACGAGGCCGACCTCAAGGCCGTGAGTCTGCTCCTGCCCCTGCCCTGGAACCAGCGCCTGCGCTGGCCGCTGCTCTTCCTGACCGAGGAGGTGCCCCTGGGCAACATCGTCCACGAGGCCTTCCACGCCATGGGCGAGCACCGAGTGGATGACCTCTACGTCGAAAGCGGCAAGGTTCTCACGGCGGGCATCTGGGATCTCATGGATGGCGGCCAGTACCGGGGCTGGGACCGTTCCCACCCAGACCAGGGCCCCTGGGTGGAGGACATGGGTTACAGCCCCTCGCACCCGACCGCCTGGGTGCGCTCGGAGCTCTGGTACCGGGGCCACTTCCAAAACACCATCTCGCGCCTTTCCATGAAGGGCCGGACCTGGGAGGGCTGGATCGCGCCCGCGTCCCGGGCGCCGGGCGCAGACCCCCAGTGGGTCACCGTGCCCGATCCCCGCAAGCGGGGCCGCTTCTTCAGCCTCGAGGTGCGCCGCCCCTGGGGCTTCGAACGGGGCCGCATCGGTGGCCGTTTTGGGCCGGGCTATGAAGGGCTGGTGGTGGCCCAGATCGACCCCAGCCTGCTCACCCATGGCGAGCCCAGGGGCCCCGTGCGCGTGATCGACGCCCATCCCGGCACACCCCAGCCACCCAAGCCCCGCCTGCCCCTCCGCCTGTGGGAACTTGACGACGCCGCCTTCAACCTGGGCCCGGGTGAAAATCCCAAGGGCCGCAGCGGACCGCTGGCCTGGGAAGTGCTGGACACCGATGCCAGCGGCCGCATGCGGGTGCGGGTCACCTTGGATCGCCGATGACCCGCCTGGCCTTCCGGGCTTAAGGTCAAATAGAAACGCCATCCGAGGAGTCTTCAATGCTCCGAATCTCCGTGTTCTTGGCCCCCTTGGCCGCCTTGGTCTTGGGCCTCCCAACTCAGGCAGGGGCCCCGGAAGGGCCCATCGCACCCACGCGGTTCGAGCGTTCCGGCGGCACGGAAACCCCGCGACTCGCAGAGACCATGGACGAGTGCCGGGCCCTGGCCAAGGTCTCGCCCTGCGTGACCGTGACCAGCTTTGGCCGGAGTCCCCAGGGCCGCGATCTGCCCCTGGTCATCGTGGACCGGGATGGCTATGCCGACCCAGGCAAGGTGAAGGCCAGCGGCCGGGCCGTGGTACTGATCCAGGCGTGCATCCACGCGGGCGAGTGCGAGGGCAAGGATGCCGGGATCCTCTTCCTGCGGGACGTGGCCATCACCAGGAAGTACGCCGCCCTGCTGGAGCGCATCACCTTCCTCTTCATCCCAGTCTTCAACGTAGATGGACACGAGCGTTTCGGTGCCTTCAACCGCATCAACCAGAACGGCCCGAAAGAGATGGGTTGGCGGGTCAATGCCAACAACCTGAACCTGAACCGGGACTACCTGAAGGCCGACTCACCGGAGATCCGCGCCTGGCTGAAGCTGTTCCAGGCCTGGCTGCCGGACTTCTTCCTGGACTGCCACACCACGGATGGGGCCGACTACCAATACGCCCTGACCTACGACACGGAGATGGGGGTAACACCGTGGTTCATAGAACCCAACCTCGGTACCTGGGTTCGGGACACCTACCTGAAGGCTTTCGGGGCCCGGATGAACCAGGATGGATTTCCTGTTTTCCCCTATGTGACTTTCCGCAAATGGCATGACCCCCGCAGCGGCCTGGTGAGCGGGCCATCAAGGCCCATGCTCTCCCACGGCTACCTCACGGCCCAGAACCGTCCGGGCATGCTGCTGGAGACGCACATGCTGAAGCCCTACAAACTCCGGGTCGAGGCCATGCAGGTGGCCCTCCAGCACACTTCCGAGATCCTGTGCATGGAGCGGGACAGGCTCCTGCGTCTGAACCGTGAGGCGGATGCCTACACCTCCAGCCGAACCTTCCGCGAACAGCCCATGGCGCTGGACTTTACCGATAACGGCGTGAGCCAACCTGTTGCCTTCAAGGGCTACGAGTACACCCATGAGAAAAGCACCCTCAGTGGCGGTGACTGGTTCAAGTACGACCTCACCCGGCCCATGGAGTTCCAGATTCCCTATTTCCGCGAGTTGAAACCCACCGCCAGCGCCAGGGTCCCAGAGGCCTACCTGATCCCGGCTGAATGGACCGAAGTAATCGCCCGGTTGGACCTTCACGGCATCCAGTACCACCGGCTTCAGGCCCCGAGAAAGGTGGTCGTATCCACCTGGAAGTTTGAACGGGTCCAGTGGGCGAAAGGCACGATTGAGGGCCATGAGCGGGTCGACAGCCTCGACATGCTGGCCATCTCCGAGGAGATCCATTTCCCTGCCGGCTCCGTACTCGTTCCCACCGGCCAGCGTTCGGCCCGGATCATCGTGCACCTCCTGGAGCCTGGATCAGAGGACTCCCTCCTGCGCTGGGGCTTCTTCAACGCCATCTTTGAACAGAAGGAGTGGGGCGAGAGTTATGTTCTGGAAGGGCTGGCGCGGGAGATGCTGGCGAAGGACCCTGCCCTGGGAGCCGAGTTCGAACAGAAGAAGGCCGCCGATAAAGTTTTTGCTGCCGATTCCGAGGCCATCCTGAACTGGTTCTACAACCATTCTCCCTACCGCGACCAGCAGATGAACGTCTACCCGGTGGGCAGGGTGATGGACGAGGCGACGGTCAAGAGCCTGCTGGTGAAGTGATCGGAATCCAGCGGCACCAGATTGCCACCGCCAGGGGCTGGACCCCGCGGTCCACCTGCGACCTTGGAGCCGACCATCGCTTTAGCCGTCCTGGCCCTCGACGCTGTCCTTGGTCTCTCCCCAGCCGAACGCGCTGGTGTGTTGACTCCGCGAGTGTTCCGGAGGCCAGACCGGCGAGGGGATGACGCCGTCGTGGAACTCCACCTTGCCGTAGAGGATGCAGCCCTTCATGCCGGGGCGGCAGTAGGCGCCATCCACCCGCTCGCAGATCCCGTTCACCTCGAACTTGCAACTCCAGCCGCTCATGCGCCCTCCGTCCTATGAAGACCTGTGTGGCTTTCGTACTAAATCTGCGGTCAGGGAAAAAGAGAGAAAAAATACTGTTCTCACCACGATATTTTATTTTGCCTTGCGTATCGGCAAAGCCGATACCGAGAAGACGGAAAGACCACGAAGAAGCAGAATAGGTGGGGTTCCCAGCTTTTCTTCCTGTCTTCCTGTCTTCGTGGTGATTCTTTTTTTGAGGACAATCCGGATCAGCCCAGCTCCTCCGGCAGGGCCAGCACCGCACCCTGGTTGGCGCTGGTGACGAGCCGCGAGTAGCGGCCCAGCCAGCCCTTGCTGATCTTGGGCCTGGGCTTCTTCCAGGCGGCCTGACGGCGCGCCAGCTCGGCCTCGTCCACCAGCAGGTTGAGGCTCCGGGCGGGGATGTCGATGCGGATGCGGTCACCGGTTCGCACCAGGGCGATGGGACCGCCTTCGGCCGCCTCGGGGCTCACATGCCCGATGCACAGGCCCGCAGTGCCGCCGGAGAACCGACCATCGGTGAGGAGCGCCACCTGCTTGCCCAGGCCCTGCCCCTTAATCATCGAAGTGGGCGAGAGCATCTCTGGCATGCCGGGGCCGCCCTTGGGTCCCTCGTAGCGGATGATCACCACCTGGCCGGCCTTAACCTGCCGGAGGGCCAGGGCCGCCAGGCACTCGTCCTGGCTTTCGAACACAAGGGCCTCGCCTTCAAAGATATAGCAGCCGGGATCCACACCCGCGCTCTTCACGATGCTGCCCTTGGGGGCCAGGTTGCCGAAGAGCACCGCCAGGCCACCGTCTGCCGTGAAGGGCGCCTCGATGGTGCGGATGACCTTGGGATCCTTGATCGCCGCATGCGCGATGTTCTCGCCCAGGCTCTGGCCGGTCACCGTCAGGCAGTCCAGGTTCACGAGACCCGGCTTGCGGGAGATCTCCCTCAGGATGGCCGAGATCCCGCCCGCCCGGTCCACGTCCTGCAGGTGCACGTCGGGCACCGAGGGCGACACTTTGCAGATGCAGGGCGTGACCGCGGAGATCTCGTTGAGGCGCTCCAGGGGGTAATCCACGCCCGCCTCGTGGGCGATGGCGAACCCGTGCAGCACCGTGTTGGTGGAGCCGCCCATGGCCATGTCCAGGGCGTAGGCGTTGTCGAGGGAGGCCCTGGTCACCAGGTCGCGGGGCTTGATGTCGCGCTCCAGCAATTCAAAGATCTGGCGCGCCGCGTCCTTGGCCAGCTCCATGCGGCGCGGGTCCACGGCGGGGATGGTGCCGTTGCCCGGCAGGGCCAGGCCGATGGCCTCCAGCAGGCAGTTCATGGAGTTGGCCGTGAACATGCCGGAGCAGGAGCCGCAGGTGGGACAGGCGCTGGCTTCGATGGCCTCCAGCTGGGCCTCGGTCATCTCGCCGCTCTGGACCTTGCCCACGCCCTCGAAGACGGTGATGAGGTCGCTGCGGCTACCGTCGGGCTGGGTGCCGGCCAGCATGGGCCCGCCGGTGATGAAGATCGTTGGCACGTTCACGCGCAGGGCGCCCATGATCATGCCCGGCGTGATCTTGTCGCAGTTGGGGATGCAGATGAGGGCGTCGAAGCAGTGGGCCATGGCCATGGTCTCGACGCAGTCGGCGATCAGCTCCCGGCTGGGTAGCGAGTAGCGCATGCCCAGGTGGCCCATGGCGATGCCATCGTCCACGGCGATGGTGTTGAACTCGAAGGGCACGCCGCCCGCCTCACGCACGGCCTCCTTGACCACCGCCGCGAAGACGTTCAGGTGGGTGTGGCCCGGCACGATGTCCGTGTACGAATTCACGATGCCGATGAACGGCTTGGGAAAGTCCTCGTCCTTCACGCCTGCAGCCCGCAGCAGGCTGCGGTGCCCGGCGCGCTCGATGCCCTTCTTCACGGTATCCGATCGCATGGCCACTCCTTCCCCTGATTCTACCTGACCGGGGCCGGGCCCGCGGTTTGGGGATGTACTTGTGTGCACATCTACACCAGGTCCACGCATGAGAAGCAGGTGTTCGCCCTGTGGCCGACTCCAGGGCTGGGTCCGCGAGCAGGCAAAGACCCATCCTCAGACATTCTCACAATCACCCTTTCAGGAAGGCCCCAGCTCAATCCAAGCCGCGGGAGGGGCTATGCTGGGCGCTTCGATCCCAACCATCGGAGGATGCCATGTTCGAGAACCTGCTCAGTGAGTTCACAAGCTCGCCCCAGGCGCAGCAGGCGACGGAGGCACTCGTCGCCCAGGGCTTCTCGGGGGATGATGCCCAGAACATCCTGAACGAGGCGATTCCAGCGGCCACGGAGCACTTCGAGGGCCAGATGCAGTCCCTCCCGGAACCGGAAGTAGGCCTGTTCAACCTCTTCGGTGGGCACGCCGGGCGGTCGCTGCTCGTCGGTATCACGGAAGGCCTGATCAAGGGCGACGGCTTCAAGGGGGCCCTGGAGGACGGTGCCATCTCGCTGCTCGCGAGCCACATCGGCGACGTGGTCGGGCCCAGGCTCAACATCGACAGCGGCAAAGCCTCCATGGCGGCCGCCATCGCTGCCCCCTTCATCGCCCATTACGTGCACGAGAAACTGGCCAGCTGACGGCCCTGCTACCGCTCCGCCACCCGCTGGAACCGGAAGATCACCTGGCGCTGCAGGGCCCGGCCCTCGGGGGTGCTGCCGTCGCCTTCGGTCTGGCTGTCGCCCCGGGCCTCGGAGGTCAACCGTTCGGGTGGAAGCCCGATGCCCAACAGGAAGCGCTGGGCCGACATGGCTCGCTGGGAGCTCAGCTCCAGGGCGTCGCCTCCGTTCCGGCCCCGTTCGCCGGGTGCCGAGTGGCCCTCGCAGACGAGGGTGAACCCCTGGTAGCGCAGGGCCAGCTCGGACAGGCGCGTCAGGATCACATCGCTGCCGGAGGTCAGGGCGGCGCTGCCTTCTTCGAAGATCAGGGCACCCCGGAAGGTCACGAAGCGCAGGCGGGAACCTGCATCCCTCCCATCATCGGCCTGCACGGCGCTCAGCTGTTTCTCCAGGTCCTCGGCCTTGGCCGGATCCATGCCCCTGGAGCCCGGCAGGATGCCGTCCCCGGAAACCTGCTGGCTCTGGACGCCCAGGGCCTGCTGGATGGAGGTCAGGACCTTCTGCAGCTTGGACTGGTCGGCCACGGAAAAGGAGTAGAGCAGCGCGAAGAAGGCCATGAGTTGCACCATGAGGTCTGCGAAGGTCACGAGCCAGAGGGACTCCAGATCCGCCTTGCGGCGGGCAAATCTCATGGGGGCGAAGTTACCCACGGGCCCGCCGGTCGGCGCCGCGCTCCCTGGGCGCCAGGAAGGCGTTCAGCTGCGCTTCCAAGGCCGCGGGGTGCATCTCCGCCTGGATGCCCAGCACCCCTTCCAGCATGATGTGCTTGAGCTGCAGCTCCTCCTTGCTGCGCAGTTCCAGTTTGCCGGCGATGGGGATGGCCAGCAGGTAGGCGATGACCGCGCCGTAGAGCGTGGATAGCAGGGACAGGGCCATGGCCCCGCCGATGTTGGAGGGATCCTTGATGCTGGCGAACAGCTGCACCATGCCGATGAGGGTGCCCACCATGCCGAAGGACGGGGCGCTCAGGGCGATGAACCGGAAGATCTCCTGACCCTGCAGGTGCCGGTCCTGGGTGGACCGCAACTCGCCCGCCAGGACCGAATGGATGTGGTCCCGCCCGGACTGATCCACCACCATGCGGAGCCCCTTGGCCAGGAAGCCCTCCACGTCCATGGCCTTCTCCATGTTCAGCAGGCCCTCGCGCCGCGCCCGCTGGGACAGCCCGACGATCTGGGCCACCAGGGCCTGGGTCTCCGGTGCCCGGGTGAAGAAGGCCCGGCTGGCGATGGTGAAGGCATAGCTCACATGCTCCAGCGGGAAGCGGATCATCGTGGCGGCGATCACTCCACCCACCACCACGACCGTGCTGGCCGGATGGAAGAAGATGCGCGGATTGGGCCCCAGCCCGATGGCCACCGCCAGCAGGAGCACGCCCAGCAACACGCCCAGGAAACTGCCTCGGTCCATGGATCAGCCCTCGGGGACTCATCGGATGGAAGGCCATTTCGCCCCAATTTTGTGCGGTCAAAGTCCCGGCGGAAAGCCCAGGGCCAACCGGACCCGGGCGATGCCGGGGTCCACGCTACCATCCGACCGGCGGATGAGGACGGGGGCCTCGACCTCGGGGCAGTGGGCGCGAGTCTCGAAATCCTCCGGCAGATCCGAGCGGCGGGCAGCGGCGAAGACATCCAGGCCATAGGGCTCGCCTTCCTTGAACACGAACTCACGGCGATGGAGGCAGAGCAGGCCGGCGGCCTGGAGCGCCCCCAGGGCACGCTCCCGCTGATCGTTGGGGAAGACGCAGGCGAAGGTCCCGCCGGGCGCCAGGAGCCGGGCCGCGGCCTGGGCGTAGTCGGCAAAGCCGCCGCGCACTTCGAGCCGCGCGGGCACGGATTGGGGATGGGTGGCGGGCAGGCGGTCGCTTTCCGGCCAATAGGGCGGTGTGCCCAGCACCAGGTCGAAGGGCGCTTCCTCGACGAACAGATCGGGAGCCCGCAGATCGCCCTGGCGCGGGAAGACGCGGCCCTCCTGGCCGTTGTAGTGGATGCTCTTCCGGGCCAGCCGCAGGCTCTCCGCCTGGGCCTCCACGGTATGCACCACGGCACCGGGGCACCGCCAGGCCGCCAGCAGGGCCACACTGCCGATGCCGGAGCCCAGATCCGCGATGCGGCTGGCGCGCGGGCACCAGGTGGTGCCGTACCAGGCCGTCACCAGGTCGTCGGTGCTGAAGCGGTTGCCCTTCTGCAGCTGGAAAATCCTCCAGCGCCCGCAGAGCCCATCCAGCGTTTCGCCCGGTTCGATTTCAACCCCGCCCGGCGGCACAGGACCCGGGCGGGTCCAGCCCTTGAAGCTGGGACCATCGGCGGGAGTGGAGCGGCGCGGCATCCTTCGAGTGTGTGGCAGATGAAGAACCGAAGGAAAGACAGGTGACCGCAGATGGCACAGATTTCCGCAGATAAAGGACCCTTGGATGGATAACCCGAGACACCGTGTCTGATTTCTGTATCTGCGCTATCTGCGCCATCTTCGGTTTCAATTTCAAGTCCTTCCCCCCTGTTTCCCGCACTTCCGTCTGGCGTCAAGGGCCTGCCTGCGCGACACTCAACCATGGCTGTGCCCGGGAAGACCCTGGAACCCATCCTCCGTGAGGGGGAGGGTTCGGCCTGCGGGGACGAGGCCTGCCTGACGCTGGAGGGGGCCTTCGACCGGGTGAAGGCGGCCTTCCTTGAGCACCACCCCAACGGCGATGTCGCCCTGCTGACCCGGGCCTTCACCGTGGGCCGGGACATGCACGCCACCCAGGTCCGCAAGAGCGGCGAACCCTACTTCTTCCACCCCCTGGCCGTGGCCCAGAGCCTGGCGGACTGGCGCCTGGATGCCGCCAGTGTGGC
>CAIYNT010000055.1 GCA_903927605.1 uncultured Holophagaceae bacterium | reverse complement strand
GGGGTGGTCCTGAACGCCTACAGGGAGACCGCCCGAGCGCGGTCCGTCCAGGAGGCCCTCCAATCCAAGGCCAAGGAGGGGCGATTCGTCTACCTGGGACACCTAGGGGAGAGGATCGCAGTGGAGGAGTCCTATGCCAATGGCAAGAGTCTGCTCTACGTGGGTGGGGCTGCGTCTTTTGAGGCCAAACAGATCGTTGAGAAGATTGCAGCAAGCAAGATATTCTGATTTCATGATAGCCTGAAAGCGGAGGCCAACCATGAGCAAGAAGGGCAGGGTCGATGTCGATGGCATCCTTGGGGCAATCGGTGTGGGGCACGAAGAGATGGCTTTACGCCAGGTCGCTGCCGAAGCCACTCCGCGTCCTGGGCGCCCCAAAGTGTTGGCTGTTGCCAAGGAACCACTGTTCGTCAGGGTGCCCTCAGACCTTCTTCAGGCGCTGGATATGGAAATTGTCCGTCGCAGGGCTGCCCAGGGGCGTGGGTCTGTCACCCTCGGGGGCCTCGTGGAAGAGTTGCTGCGGGTGGGCCTGAAGTCTTCTAACGCATAAAGAAAAAGCGCGGCCCGACCTGGTGGTAGGACACCAGCGCCGGGCCTAACCGAGCAGCACGCGAGGGTGCCACATGGCTGGAAAAACGATAAACCAGGACTGGCCGATGCTGACTCAGCGAGAACAGGGCCAATTGACGCGGCTCACAGAGCTTGGTCAACAAGATGCTGACGAGAGGGATGTTGCCCTCGTAAGCCAGGCTCTCGCCATGTGTCCCCTCCCCTTCAGGCGGGTGAAGGGCAATCAGGTGGAAAGGGAGACCCGGATCCCCGGTGGATTCCTGGAGGTCACTTTCACCTGCGTCAAGAAGAAGGGGACGCTTGCCTATGGGAATGATGCCTTGTTGCTGGACCTCCTATGTAGCGAGGCCCGTCGCACGAAGAGCCCCGAGGTCACGTTCAAGCGAGCCTACGAACTTCTGGAACTCCTTGGCATCACGGGCGACGGGGGCCGGGACTACGCCCAACTGAAGGACCGACTGGCGCGAATCTCGACCCTACACATTCATATCGAACGGCGCGGCGAGGTAGCCGTGAACCTACGGGTGGTAGAGGTCCAAAACTTGCGGACCCCAAGCCGTAAAGACATCGCTAAGGAGAAGGCCGGGGAGCACCCGATCATCCCCTACGCTATCCGCCTGGCCCCCGAGTTTTTTGCAGACCTGATGAAGTACTACGTGCCCATTCCGAACGAGGTTCTGCTGGCCTTCAAGGGCAACCCGACGGAATACAGCATTGTGAAGTTCATTGTTCATCGGGTCCGGGTTGCCAGCGGTGAGAGTTTGATAGGCTGGGACGACTTCCTGATGGAGCGGGGGAGCGCAGACAGCAACCTTGACCGGTTCAAACTCAAGGTCAGAAATACTCTCGTGAAGCTCCAGGTGGTGTGGCCTGAACTGGCCCAGGTAATCCAGAAGGAGCGCAAGGGGCTGCGGATCGGAAGGGCGAAGGGCGCCTTGGCCTAGTCACCGGGCAAGTAGGTATGTACTCGCCATACACAAGTGCTTCAGGGTGTGTCCACCGGGCAAGTAGGTATGGAACTGCGGCACATAGGCGGTTGGCGGAGGCGATAGACCAACCTAAGGCACGAGTTTTCCACAATTTGCCCCTCGAACACCCCCTTTTCCACCGGGCAAGTCGGTATGGATTTACCGGGCAAGTCGGTATGGATTTACCGGGCATATCGGTATGGGCTCACCGGGCAAGTCGGTAGGAGGTAAGGAGCAGTGATTCTTTTGCAGTGACTCTCCAGTGACTACTCAGTTATTTGGTCCCACCCATCGTGTGGAAAACACCCGGGGAAAAGAACTGCGGACCACCCTATGGGGTGGTCGAATGTCTCGGTTTGGTTCGTTCCCATCCCAGCAGCTCGACACACCACCCCTCCTTCCTCTGCGGGTAAAGATCAAGGTCGGTCGCAGTCCCGCAAGGTCGATTCTTGGCCCCCCCACGAAAAGGAAAAGCGCCTTTTCGCGGTGCCCCCAAGAACGGCCTACGGCCGCCCCTGACGGGGTCTCTCTTGCGGGACCACGCCCTCCCCTTGTGCTGCCCGCCGTGAGGAAGCGAGGGGGAGAGAAGAAAGGACAACTGCACCGCCCCTGTTGGGGCGGTAGAGTGGGGCTTTTGGGGGGTCTGTGCAGAAGCCTTGGGTGGGGCAGATCCCATGGGTCGGCGATGCCATGCCGAACCTTCTACCACCCCGGGAGGGGCAACCCGTCATCCGCCTGGTCCCCCGGGACGAGGTGGTGGCAGCGAGTCAGGAAAAGACGCCGTGCTCGACTTGAATTTGGTGGACCTCCTGCACGGTCAGTGGGGGGTCATCTAGGAGTCTTGGGGGCTCTGGGGGAAGAGCGGCCTTCCGCCGCCGCATGGCGAGCTTCCGGAGGGCCTTTTGGACCTCCTGGACCACCTGGCGGTGCTCCTCCAGCATGGCGGCCGTCTCCGCCTCTGGGTGGGCCTCCAGTACCTTCGAGGCTTCAGCTTGAACTGCATGGGGCCTCCGAACGGGCGAGTTCCGACTACTCGGCATCAATCCGTGTCGATTATCAGCTTCCGCCTTCGGGCGGAAGGAAAGGGGGCCGATTTCTGGCCCCCGGAAGCTAAGGGGCCGCCAGGCCCCGGACAGCCCCTTTCTCATCCGCCTTCCCTCCGGCGGGATGGGGGGTGCAGGGGGGGTATCCCCCCCTGTCGGTGGTGCGCCCCCCTCAACAGCAAAAGGGCAGTCGGGCCGGGGGCTTGGTCGCCATCGCCAACCTGGGGTGCTTTGCCGAACTGCCGGGGTTCCTTGAGGCTTAGTCTGTGATGCCGAACAGGGCTCGGTCGCTGGGCCTCTTGTTGTAAGTCCGCACCAGGAACTCGACGTCGATGGTCGGCATGTGTCCGGCCTTGATGGACGCCATGATTGCCGCCCCCAGCACGTATTTCTTGCGCTCTTCCAGCTTCCGGTGTGCCTTACTGTCCAGGGCTTCGAGCTTCTGTGCTTGAACCCTGAGCTTGGCCGCCTTGTCCTTGAGCGCCTGGACCTGTTCCTGCCTCGTCTTCATAACCCACCTCGTTCCATGATGGTAGCACAATCGACTTCCGCTTATGGTTGGGTGGTGGTAGACTCACCACTGAGCAAAAGCGAAGTGCTCACTGATACGTTGCTTCGCAACGTGTTCGCCCTGCCGGGGGCTGAGCGGCAAGCCGCCAAACACAAGACCCCCTTCTCATCCCTTCCCTTCCCTTCCCATCCCCCCATCCCCCCATCCCCCCGGGTCCCCATGGCCATGTTCCACTCCCACGCCCAGGTCGTCGGCCGCACCGATGGTCGGTCGGCCACGGGCGCGGCGGCCTACCGCGCTGGTGTGTCCATCGCCGACCAGCGCACCGGCCTGGTGTTCGACTACGAGCGGCGCCGTGGGGTGGCCCACTCCGAGATCACCCTGCCAGCTGATGCCCCCGAGTGGATGCTCGACCGCGTGGAATTGTGGAACTCGGTGGAGGCCATGGAGCGCCGGAAGGATGCCCAGGTGGCCCGGGAGTGGGAGCTTGCCCTGCCTGTGGAGCTTCCCGACGAGGACAAGATCGCCCTCGCCAGGCGGTGGGTCGGCGAACTTGTCGATCTCGGCATGGCGGTGGACTGGAACTGCCACGACTTCGATGGCCCGAAGCGGCACAACCCGCACTTCCACGCCCTGGCGACCATGAGGCCGATGGTGGGCGGTGAGTGGGGCCCGAAGGCCCGCGAGTGGAACGACCGCTCCCTAATCGAAGACTTGCGGGCCAGGTTCGCCGAGATGACCAACGAGAGCCTTGCTGCATGGGCCGCAAAGGAATCTATACGGCCCGAAGAGGTCCCAAGGGTGGATCACCGCAGCCTGGCCGCCCAGGGCATTGCCAGGAAGCCCCAGCAGCGCATCAAGCCCTCGATCATGGGCATGGCGAAGAGGGGCATCGAGTGGGCCACAGCCTTCGTCGCAGAACGTCGTATCGCACCCCCGAAACCCACGCCAGACAAGGAGCCCACTCATGAGCCAGCGCAGCCCACAGACACCTACGACTTCCTCGCAGCCCTCACGGACTTCCAGCACGCCGTCCAGGCACGAGTCAATCACTGGCTCCCCTGGACCGCAGAGAGCCCCCGCCCTGGGGGTAGTCCCGGACTTGGGCTTGATGCCCCGGGCTTCTGGGGCATCGGGAGTCCGGGACTACGAGAGCTTGGAGCCGGAAGCCCGAGCGCAGGCCTTGCGGGAGCCGGAGGAGCACCGGGTGGACAAGAACCTGATGCAGAGGGCACGAGAGTTCGCCGAGATCCCACAGAGGGACCAGGTCGAGTTGTCGCAGGCTTCAGGGCGGGTCCTCAGCCGATCCGCAGCCTTCGACTATCTGCCGCAGGAGTGGTCAGCACTGACTCGGGACGTGCGGACGCTCAACCGGTCGAAGCTGTTGCACCCGCAGCACCCAGCCCTCAGCCATCTGGCCCGGAAGCCGTGGTGGAACGACCTGTTGATGCAGGACGAAACGTGGCTCACGTACGCACCCCTCCATCCAGGCCTAGCGCCATCCCTGACCCTCATCCAAAGTCCGGTGGGTCCCGAGGCCGGGGATAGGCTGGTCCTGGCCTCCATGTGGCAAATGGCGGAACTGCGCGACGCCAAGCAGGACCGCTTGAAGGCCTACGCGCAGGTCAACATCCCGGTGGTGTGGAGCAGCCTGCTCGTGGAGAAGGACGAGCTGGACCTGGTGGCCCTCGGGGCGCTCGTAGACCGGGCCTTCTTCTGCGTGCTGCCTGGGCTCTCCAGGCTGGCGGGCCTGAAGGAGCAGTAAACGTCTCGTCGCAGGGGCCTAATTCGACCTGAGCCCAATTGATCAGAAAGGACCGGTTTGATCCCCCTCTAGGGCGTCCAAGGTGGTCCGATCCCACGAACCGTTTTGTAACACACCGTCCGGTGTGTTACGGTTGGGCATGCCCCCACGACGCCGGAAGCACCCCCAAAAGAAGGACCAGGCGCGAGCCGTGGCATACCTGCGGGTCTCGACCGAGGACCAGGCCCTCGGGCCCGAAGCTCAACGAGCCGCCATCGAGAACTGGGCCGCGAGGCAAGGGGTCCAGGTGCTCTCCTGGCACATCGACCAGGGCGTGGGTGGGGCAACCCCGATTGAAGACCGCCCAGGGCTGCTGGCGGCCCTCCAGGACCTCGAAGACCTGGAAGCTGGCCTGGTCGTCGTGGCCAAGTGGGACCGCCTGGCCCGCGACATCATGGTGGCCGCCATGGTGGAGCGGATGGTGGAACGGGTCGGCGCCCGGATTGTCAGCGCGGACGGC
>CAIYNT010000054.1 GCA_903927605.1 uncultured Holophagaceae bacterium | reverse complement strand
TAGACCTTTCGTCCGCCCAGACCCATGGACCTCCGCACCCCACGAGACCTATTAATGAACATGAGCATTGATTCCGCCGCCGCCTCCCGGGGCACCTGCCAGGCTCGCCTGCGGCTACTGGTTCCCGTCGTCCTTGCCTTCGGGATCGGGGGCATGGGCTGTTTCCGCGCTACGGGACTCTCAAGACCTGATACGGCGGTGGAGGAGATCCCCACTACCGGTGGGGATCGTGTCGCGGGCCTCAAAGCTACTGCAGGCCCTGGCGATTTCTTCCTGGGCAACGATTCCGTGGAGTTGGCCGTGGATGGGGCCGCCTTCGGTGATCGTTCGGGCCAGTTTGGTGCGGCTTCAGGGGGAGCTATCCTGGATGCTGGGAGCATCGCTCTGGACCAGAGCTACCACCGGGTGTCCATGCCGACTGACATGCTGGAGCGGCTGGGCCCTGTGGCGAACCAGGATCCTGACCTGCCGTTGGTCTTCGATCAGTACATCCCTAGATCCGGCAATAATTCGGCAAGCCTTGTCATGCAGGGGTACCTGTTGGATCCCAAGGGAAAACTCGGGGTTGCCACAGACGCCCAGGGCCGGGTACCCGGCGTGAAGGTGTCCCACCAGATCACCCTCAATCAGGGTCAGATCTTCTTCACGTTAGTAACCGCCCTGACCAACGGCAGCGGGACAACCCTTCCCGTGCAGAACCTCGGCGACTACCTCTCCCAGCACGGCGGCGGCTTCCGCTTCGTAGTACCCGCTGTGTCTGACTTCAATGGGAATGCCCTTCCCACAGCCTGGGGTGTGGAAATTCCTCAGTGGACCGATTTCACAGGCTCCAATGCCCTTCAAACCAGTGTGCAGACCCCCATGATAGGTCTCATGGGGGCTGAATCCGCGGGCAGTACTTACGACTCCCATGCTTCTTTGGGGATCCTCCCATTGGGTGGCGGAATGTTGTTGGTGGCATCGGATCCTCAGCATGCATTGACCGAGAACCATCCGGTCTTTCCAGGTCGACTTGTGGTGGGCAGCCTCCCACCATCTGGCACCACGCCCGGACAGCCGAGTCTCGCCCCTGGACAATCCATCACCTACAGCCGCCGCCTCTACATTGTCGGCGGGCCCAGTTCGTCATCCTCGTTCCCCGCTGAAACCACCACTGTCTTCAGCGTGATGGCTCAGGATCAGGCAGGCTTGCTTGGCGGAAGTGTGGGTTTTCTGTCCTACAACTCGTTTGGAACGGCTGTGAGCGGCGGACCGCTTCAGACCGAGTTCAGGTTTGAGCGGTACTTGGGTAAAACGGCACCGGATCCGACTCATCCCACCAATTCCGCTAATTGGGTGCTGGAGCGAGTCGAGTGGCGGGAACCCACGGAGACCGCTTCAGCCAATGGCCCCATTGGCATGTTCCTGCCGGTAGTTCCTTTCGACCGGACCAATCCCGCGGGCCCATCCTGCAATTACCGACTCAGCGCCCGAAATGCCAACCAGCAGAGTGATCCACTCATTTTGGCTACAAACGTATATGCCAATCTCGCCAACCCTGCCCTCAGTTCACAGGCACCCAACCATCCCGCACCCATCACCCCGTCCGTGACTCAGATCTGGCAGGTGGGAGAGGCCTTGAGCCCTGAGCGGGCAGATGTCCTCGATGTGGCTGGCAATGTGATCAGGAACCTGCAGACCCCCCACATTTTCTCAGCCCGCCAGGCCGGGACCCTGGAGTTCGGAGGACTGAATCCATTGCGCCTCACTTTCCTGGGAGTGGGCACTGCGGATCCCAGCATGCAACGCACCCGCATGCTGTCGAGCATCTACAGCCAGATCTACAAGGCCAAGGCCACCGTCGGGACCAGCTACGGAGCGTACCATTACACCGCAGGCAATCAGATTTTCGGCACTGCTTTCGCTGCTACGGTCTCCTCGGTCTCGACGGCTGTGATGTACTTCGCTCCGGGAAATTACCTGGCCTATGCCACCCGTGGTCCCATGTCGCATCTGGATTCCCTGCCGGTGACCGCCTTCGACAACCAGACCAACATCAACCACGCCTTCGTGGTCTTTCCGCCGACTTTGCCCCCAGGCTGGACCTCCTTTGATCTCCCGGCACCCACCCAGGCCACCACTGGTGGGTTCAATCCCGGAGAGATGCTCAGTTCCGCTGTATCAGAGGGCGTTCAGGTGGTGGCCCGCACCGAAGAGGATGTGGTCACGGATCCCATTGCCCTGCAGGCGGAGTTCCGGGCTGAGATCGACACGACTGTGGTCTCGGATGCCCAACGTGCACCCCTAGGGAACGACCCCTTCGTCGTCGGGGCCCGAAGTTCGACCCTCGCGGATGGTTTCACCACCGCCCTCTTCACACCTGCTCCCACCACGGATCGCAACGGAGGGGCCCGACCATCCAAGGGTTGGAATCTGGCTGATTTCATCACGCAAGCCGAAGGCGCCTACAACGTCGTGCACCGGCCCTGCGGCCCCAATGGCCTCTTCACGGTGCGCGGATTTGACCGCACGGTGCCTCTCGGAACGGGAGTCAATGCCTGGTGGACTCAGACAGGTCCAGCCTCCTTGGGAAAGCACATGGGCGACTTCGATGCCCTCGAACTGCTCCGTGCTCAGGGCTGCAATCCGGCGGATCCCACAGCCTGGTATGCGGAGTTCGCCGCAGCCCGAGATGATTGGTTTGCCATCCTGAATCAGCAGACACCCACCACCTTCACCAAGGGCCTGGGCTTTTCCGCTGCCCAGTTCAGCCTGGATACGCCTGTGGGTTTGGCCAGAACCTATTTGAACATCGGCCCCACCTTGACGACCATTCTCCAGACTGGCCTGAGCCAAGTGGAGCAAGCGTTGCAAAACAACATTGCCCCATCATACGGGGACATCTCCGCACCAATGATGGCTTCAATACTGGCAGCCTTGCAGAAAGGTGCTGCGGTGGCTTCCACCGGGCCCCTTCTGGATGTCTCTGTTGGTGGCGTGGGACCCGGTGGCCTGGTGCCCGGGCCCAACGCCAGCGTATCTCTGGTGATCAACCTCTACGCGCCGGACTGGGTGCCCGTGGATGAAGTCCGGGTGGTCGTGAATGGTGCCGCTCCGATCCAGGTGCCCATGGCGAGCTTCGTGGCCTCGGCCAGTGACTACCGCTTGCGGACGACCACGATGTCGGTTCCCATGCCCGCCGGCAAAGATGCCTGGCTGGTGGTCGAGGCGGGGGTGTCCCGGTCCCAGACTGGACCCTATATGGCCGGAACACCCTGGAACAAGATCATGAAGGGCATCTATCCCATCGCCATCACCAACCCGATCTTTGTGGATGTGAACGGCGGCGGGTACACTCCTCCGGGACTCTGATACGGCAGGAGTGGTGATGGCGGACTGGCTTCCGGAACGGCTTCCGGAGGATATCGACGCGGAGAGGTCCTTCCTGGCGACCTGCTGCGCGCCTGGAGTTGGCCTTGTGGCCAGCGAGGCGGTGTTCACCCTCGCCGAAGAGGACTTCGTTCATCCAGCCCATCGGGCGGTCTTCCGGGCGCTTCGTACCCTCATCGAAGCCCAGGTGGAAGTCAACTCGCTCACCTTGAAAGATGCGCTGGATCAGGAAGACAGCCTGAACAAAGTGGGCGGCTATCCGGGCCTGGTGGAACTCCTCGCGGGCGAGGACGTTGAGCGCCCTCAGGTCCTGGCTGACGTGATCCGCCGCAAGGCGAAGCTGCGCAGGCTCGTGCATCTTGGCGCTCAGCTGGTCCGACAGGCGGCCGAAGAGGACGAGGCCCCCGAGGTTCTGGTGGATCAGACCGCCCAGAATCTCTTTCATCTGGCCCAGGGTGACGCCAAGGCCAAAGGGCTCCTTTCCATCCAGGCCGTGGCCGATGACGCCATGGAGCGCCTTGCCGATCGGATGGAAGGGCGCCTATCCCCCGGTATCCGAGTGGGATTCAGCCGCTTCGATGAACTGACCCAGGGGTTCCAGCCCGGCAACCTGATTGTGCTGGCCGCCCGTCCCGGCATCGGCAAGACCGCCCTGGCCTTGAACTGGATCCTGCGAGCTGCCCAGGAACGGGATGGGCGACCAGGCCACTGTGGTGCTTTCTTTAGCTTAGAGATGAGCCACGAGGAGGTTTTCCTGCGCCTGCTCGCAGCCAAGAGCCAGACGAACATGAAGGACCTGCAGTCGGGCCGGGCCAGCGGCCGGCTTGAGCATGTGATGAAAACGCGGGACGAACTGGTCCAGATGCCGCTCTTCATCTGCGATCAGGCCTCGATCACGGTTCCCCAGATCAAGAACATGGTGGTGAAGCAGGGCAGTCAGAGCAATCGCCCAGTCGAATTCGTGATTGTTGACTACCTCCAGTTGCTGAGCAGCCCCGAGGGTAGCCGCGGCGCGAAGCAGAACGAGGCCGTTCGTATCGGCGAAATAAGCCGTGGACTCAAGCTCATGGCCAAGGACTTCCGCATCCCGGTGGTGGTGCTGTCCCAGCTGAACCGCGAAGTGGAGCACCGCACGGGTGGTCGTCCTCAGCTCAGTGACCTTCGGGATTCCGGCGCCATTGAACAGGACGCGGATATGGTGGCCTTCATCCACCGGAAGATGATTCCTTCTGCGGCCGAGCCAGAACCGGATCCCAGCGCCGAACTCATCGTGGCCAAGCACCGGAACGGCCCCACCGCCATCATCCAGCTCCACTTCCAGGGTGAGTTTGCGATGTACCGGGAGATGGTGAGAGAGACTTCTTCCTACGCATGAAGACGGCGGCTGGATGGCCGCCGTTTTCATGCGCGAATGGCCGACTACTCCAACCCGAAGGTCGAAGTCTCCAGCTCCTTTTTCACTAAGGCCATGAACAGGTCGCCAGTGGCGCCATCGATGATCCGGTGATCGAAGCCGAGGCTGCTGAACATCATCTGGCGGATGGCGATGAAGTCGGTCCCATCGGGACCCGTGATCACCACGGGGCGCTTCACGATGGCACCCACGCCCTGGATGGCCACCTGGGGCTGGTTGATGATGGGCAGGCCGAAGGTGTCGCCATAGACGCCGGGGTTGGTGATGGTGAAGGTGCCGCCGCTGATTTCGTCGGGTTTCAGCTGCTTGGTGCGGGCCCGCTCGGCGAGATCGTTGAGGCTGCGGGCCAGACCGCCCAGGTTCATCATGTCGGCGTTCTTCACAACTGGCACGATCAGGCCCCAGTCCAGGCTCACGGCGATGCCGATGTTGATGTCCTGCTTGTAGACGACGTTATCGCCATCCACCGACGTGTTGGCGATGGGGTAGGCGCGGAGGGCCTTGCAGGCAGCCATCATCACGAACGGCATGAAGCTGAGCTTGGTGCCGAACTGGGCCTCGAAAGCCAGCTTGTGCTTGTTGCGCAGCTGGGCCACGTGAGTCATATCGATCTCAAAGACCGTGTAGACATGGGCTGAGGTGCGGCGGCTGGCCACCATGTTGTCCGCGATGATCTTCCGCATGCGGCTCATGGGCTCGACCTTGACCCGCTCGCCCGCAGCGAAGGCCGGAATAGTCGGGGTTGGAGGCACAGCCAGGGCGGGGATGAGACCCATGGTCGGGGCCGAGGGGTCATGCACGGTCGGAAGCGCCGGGGCAATGCCTGCGGAGGCAGGGGCAGCCGCGGGACTCTTGGCGAGAAAAGCCCCCAGATCCTCCCTGGTGACGCGACCGGCCTGACCGCTGCCCTGGACTCTGGCGAGATCCACACCATGCTGCTTTGCCATCTCGCGCACCAGGGGACTGCTCTTGGTTCTAAGTCGCCCTTCCAGGCTGTTGTCGTCCTCATCAGCCATGGGGCTGGCATAGACAGCTGGAATGGCCACCGGAGCCGTGGCTGCGGGAGCAGGGGCAGGGCCTGTGGGGCCAAGGCGCTTTTCGGCGGCGTCGCCGATGCGGGCGACCACCGTACCTACAGGCACGGTGGCGTTCACTTCCACCAGGATCTCCAGAAGGGTGCCCGCGACGGGTGCGGGGATTTCCGCGTCCACCTTATCCGTGCTGATCTCATAGAGGGTGTCGTCCTTTGCAATGACATCACCCACCTGCCTGTGCCATTTCAATACAGTGGCTTCGGCGATGCTCTCGCCCATCTGGGGCATGACGACGTCAAAGGCCATGGTTTGCTCCTGTGCGTTAGAGGGGTGGGGTTGCGAGGTGATGGTCGGTGAGCGACTGGAAGGCGTGAGCCGTTTCGAGAAGCATGACATCCGAACCGGCGGGGCCGATGAGTTGGATGCCGACCGGCAGGCCCTCGACGAACCCCGCGGGCATGGCCAGGCAGGGAATCCCCGCCAGTGGTGCTGGAACCGTGAAGACATCTGCCAGATACATGGCCAGCGGGTCCTCCGTCTTGGCTCCGAATGGGAACGCCGTGCCCAGACTGACGGGGGTCGCGAGGATATCCACGGATTCAAAGATCCGATTGAAGTCCCGGGAGATGAGGGTCCTAGCCCGCAAGGCCTTCAGGTAAAAGGCGTCGTAGTAGCCCTTGGAGAGGCAGAAGGCGCCGAGCAGGATTCGGCGCTTGACCTCGGGTCCCAATCCCAGGTCCCTGGTCTCGGCAATCATCTCCGTCAAGCTCCCGTTCCTAGCGCGATGCCCGTAACGCACTCCATCAAAGCGGCTGAGATTGCTGGATACTTCGCTGGTGCAGAGCAGGTAGTAGGTGTCGATGGCGTACCGGGTGTGCGGGAGGCTGACTTCCCGGATTTCTGCGCCTTCCTTGGCGAATACCTGGATCGCCGCTTCGAGGAGGCCCCGTACTCCAGGTTCCAGTCCATCCATGAAGTATTCCGTTGGAAGGCCAATGCGAAGGCCTTTGAGATTTCGTGGTCGGAGCTGGCTCAGCCGCTCCGTGCCAGGAAGATCCACTGATGTGCTATCCAAGGGGTCCCTGCCGGCCATGACGCCGAAGGCCAGAGCCAAGTCAGCCGCGGAGGTCGCGATGGGTCCAACCTGATCAAGACTGGAGGCCATGGCAGTGAGGCCGTATCGACTCAGCACCCCATAGGTGGGTCGCAAGGCGGTCACATTGCAGAAACTGGCCGGCAGGCGCACGGACCCGCCGGTATCGCTGCCCAGGGCCAGCGGAGCGTACCCTGCAGACACGGCGACCACCGATCCGCTGCTGCTCCCCCCGGGGACCCGGTCCCGGCCCCAGGGATTGCGCACAGGAGTGAAGGCACTGAACTCGCCGCTGGACCCCATCGCGAACTCATCCAGATTGGCCTTGGCCACGGGGACTGCACCCGCTCTGAGAAGTCGCTCGACAACGGTGGCGTCATAGGTGGCCCGATACCCGTCCAGGATCCGGGACCCACAGGAGACCTGCAGGCCCGACCAGTGCAGATTGTCCTTGAGCACCACAGGTAGGCCAAGCACAGGGGAACGATCCCCGGCCCGCAGCCGGGCGTCGGCTTTCCGGGCAAGCCCAAGGCTCCGATCCTCGTCCACGGCCAGGATGGCGTGAAGGTGGTCATCCATGGTTTTGATGCGATGGAAGGAATTCCTGACCAGAGCCTCGGAAGACAGGTCGCCGGTATCCAGGCCTTCGCGCCAATCCGTCGCCGTGCCTGCTGCCATGCCTGCGCCTCCAGAGCCTTCTACTTTGCCATCGAGCGGAGGCGCCTTCCAGCCCTGGTCCCGGATTGCGGAGGACCTCCAGTCGAGATTCGACCTTGATCCGATAGCATGGGAACTGCGCGCAGGATGGAAATAGGCTACCATCCTCTGCTCAAGCCACGTCCTTCCACTCCCTTCGATGCGCTGGTCGTGGATCCTCACCTGGAATGTCATGAATCCATTCAATGTGCTAGAAATTCCTCCCGATGCCACGCCTGAGGACATCAAGGCCGCCTACCATCGGCTTGCCAAGCGCTGGCATCCAGACCGGTTTACCGGAGCTGAAAAGGAAGAGGCCGAATCGAGGTTCCGTGAGTTGGCCGAAGCTTTCAGCATGTTGAAGGATCCGGCCAAGAGACTCACCCTGCAGCAGCAGATGCCAAAGGTCCAGCCTGCCGCGGCGGACAAGGAACCCGAACCCGCTCAGGAGCGGACTCCGGAAGATTGGGCGGCCATGGCGAAAACCGCCTTCGACGAAGGCAAGGTAGACCAGGCGCGGGCACTCATCCATTACGCCATCCGGTTGGATGACAAGAAGGCGAAGTACCACGCACTGCTGGCCACCATCCTGGAAAGAGAAGGTGGCGATCTCCGGGCCGTGGTGAAGGCCCTTGAAGCCGCCGTTCGGTTGGCTCCGCGCGATGTGGAAAGCCATATCCGGTTGGCTGGTCATTTTCAGACTCTGGGCATGGCAGCTCGGGCCCAGAGGCATCTCCAGGCGGCCCGGGAGATTTCACCGAACCACCCCAAATTGCGGGCCGTTTCAGCAAAGGGTGTCAAAGGGAAGAAAGGCCAGGCTGCACCAACTCAAGATGGGAAGACCTTGGGCCCACCCAAGGGGCTTCTTGATCAACTATTGGACCTATGGAGTAGATTGACGGGAAAGGGTTGATCATGGGGATCCGTGCAGCGGGCAACACCGATGTGGGTTGTGTCCGAAAACACAATGAGGACAGTTATCTGGTGGATCCTGACCTTGGCCTGTTCGTGGTGGCCGACGGTCTTGGCGGGCATGCCGCAGGTGAAGTCGCCAGTCAGATCGTGGTGGAGACCGTGGCCCGATTCGTGGGAGAGACCCTTGAGAAGGACCGCACTTGGCCCGTGGAGTATGATCCTTCGCTGTCCTACGATGGAAATCGCCTGAAAGTGGCTCTGTTGTTATCCGATCAGGCCATTGCAGAGGACATTCGCCGCAATCCCGAGCGTGAGACCATGGGATCCACAGTAGTTGCTGGTCTCTTCCACGGTCCAGAGATGACGCTGGCCCATGTAGGGGATAGCCGGGCCTACATCCTCGGACCGGAGGGCATTCGTCAGGTAACCCGCGACCATAGCTGGGTGGCCGAGCAGGTAGCCAATGGAATTCTCACCCCTTCCGAGGCAAGGGTGCATCCCTTTCGGAACGTGATCACCCAGGCCCTGGGCAACGGCGGAGATTTGGATGTGGAAGTCCAGAATCTGGAACTTTCCAAATCGGAGCGGCTTTTGCTTTGCTCGGATGGCCTGTCAGGGATGATCGGCGATAAACAGATCTGGGAGATCGTGGAACAATCTGATAGTCTTCAGTTTGCTGTTGATTCATTAATTCATTCGGCCAGGGAACGTGGAGGCGAGGATAACATCACAGTCATCCTGGTCGGTTGGGAACCCGATGAAGTCTGATGCAAGATCAGTTAGTCTTGACCTAATCCATTCCAGCGGTAATCTTTCCATTACCTAAATTCTCCAAGCGAGGCATCCGGTGGGTCTTTTCGGAAGCAAAACCAAAAGTCTTGTCGGCTTGGATATTGGTTCCAGTTCCGTGAAAGTCTGTGAACTTCAGCAGATGGGGAAGGGTGCCAATATCCGCTATCGGCTCCAGAAACTGGGGCAGGTGTCCCTTCCATCGGACGCCATCGTGGACGGGGATATCATGGATAGCAACGCGGTTGCGTCGGCTATTCGCCAGGTTCTTGCGGAGCAGAAAATCAAGGCCAAGGAAGTGGCCATTTCTCTGTCTGGTCAGCAAGTGATGGTCAAAAAAGTGACATTTCCATTGATGAGTCAGGCCGAATTGGCAGAGTCCGTGCGCTGGGAGGCCGAGAGTTTCTTCCCAGCTGGCCAGGGGCTGGACTCCTACGCGTTGGATTACTACCTCATCGAGGAACGGGCTGGCGAAGGCAACATGGATGTGGTTCTCGTTGCTTGCCGCAAGGACAAACTCGAAGCCTACATCAGTTGTGTCGCCCAGGCAGGGTGTAGCCCCAAGGTTGTGGATGTTGACGTGTTTGCCGTCCAGAACGCCTATGAGATCAATACGATGGGTGCTGGGCGGGATGAAGTTGTGGCCCTGGTGAACATGGGAGCCACGTTCACCAACCTCACCATGATGGTTGGGGGCAAGTCCGTGTTCTGGCGGGACATGGCCTGGGGCAGTGGCCGATATTCGGAAAAGCTGATGGAAGACTGGGGTGTTGGCCGTGAAGCGGCTGAACACCTGAAGCGAAATCAGGCATCGGAAGGTCGAGAGCCGGAAGAGATCCAGCCTTCCATCAATGCGGTATCGGATGCATTTGCCGATGAGCTCACTCGGACCCTGGATTTTTTCAAGAGCAGTTTCAAGGTCGATCGTCTGGATCGTGTGCTGGTATGCGGGGGTGGATCCATGATCCATGGTCTGTTGGAGGTGCTGGGCGAACGCCTACGCGTGTCTGTGGACCGGTTCAACCCATTCCAACTAATAGAAGTTGATGGCCGCACAGAGGATCCCGTTACAGTCCGTGAAATAGGCGGCGGCGCAGCCGTGGTCGTTGGACTGGCCTTGCGCCAAGTGGGGGACCGATGATCAAGATCAACCTACTCGGTGACGCACTGGCCCAAGCAGGGGCGAAGAAGGTCGGTGACAAAGCCTCGGCTGAACCCGTCCAGGTCTATACCGGTGAAGGCGGTAGCCGCTCCAGTCTGCCTATCGCTGGTGTGGTGGTGGGTCTCATCTTCGCGGCTTTTGGTGGTGCCTACTACCTTTGGTTGAACAGTGAATTTACAAGAGCGGAGAAGAAGAAGGTCGAACTGGAACAGGACAAGAAGCAGTATGAGCCCTACATCGCGTTAGAGAAAAAATTCCGTGAGAAGAAGGAGACCCTTCAGAAAAAGGAAGAGGTGATGTCCACCCTCAAACGCCAGCAGGCCCTGCCGGTGCATTTGATGGAGGAATTGGCAAACAGCCTGCCTGATGATGTCTGGTTTAGTAAGGTCTCTCAAAAGGGCATGACCATCACGGTCGAGGGGGAGGCGCGGAACTTCGAATCCATCAATGCCTTCTATGGGAACCTTCAGTCCCGGACCCGTTGGTTCAAGAAGATCAATTACCCGGGCGCAAAACGAGGTTCCACGGGCGCATTTGAATTCACAATCTCCTTCGAACTCCAGAACGCCGTCTGAGGTAGGTCATGAATCCTCAACTTCAGAAACAGATCGGTGTGGGCGCGTTGGCTGGCATTGTCCTAGCCGGGTTGATCTACTTCCTTCTAGGTGGAAAGCGGACTGACCTCGAGGCCATCCATGCGGATGTCAAGAACCTCCAGGATCAGGTGGACAAGGGCAAACTCTTGAAGGCCAGCTATGAGAAGCTTCGCGAAGAAGTGGCGAAGCAGGACAAGCGAATCGAGGAACTGATCAAGATCATGCCCTCAGAAACGGACTACGGTGAGATTCCCTACCGGATCAAGAAAATCGCCGATGATGCGGGCATCGACCAGGTGTCCTTCTCGCTCAAACCCGAACGGAAGGACTCCTACTACACTGAAAAACCAGTGGAATTTGAGTTCCGCGTGGGCTTCCACTCTTTTGGCCAGTTCGCTTCGCTGGTTTCCGGCTACGACAAGATCATCAATATCTCGAATATCGAGTTTGCTCGAAGGACCGACAATCGCAGCGTCTATCCTGCCGCGGTCAAGTGCACCATCAGCGCCTTCATCTACAATCCCGAGCCTCCTCCGGTGAATCCCGTGACGAAGCCGGCTGCCCCCGCCCCCAAGGCGGCCGCCAAAGAGGATTGAGGAATTGCCATGATTCGACCACACTTCTCAATCCTCCTGCTTGTTGGAACCTCGCTCCTCGCGCAAGGCTCGGGCCAGTCGGCATCGACTCCCGCGCCTGCCCCTGCATCACCTGCGGTTGAAGATGTGGCCATTATCAAGGCCACACCCTACAAGCCTTCGATCCAGAGGGATCCCTTCTCTGCCCCAAGGGACGAGCGCCCGGTAGATGCCCTCGACGTGCTGGATGACATCGCGGTGAAAGGCATGATCAAGAAGGATGGCAAGAATTTCGCAATCATTTCCGACAGCCGAGGCAATGTCCGTTGGCTGCCCGTTGGGCACCGGTTCAAGGATGCGGAAATCACCGCCATCACAGACAAAGCAGTAACCTTCCATCAGTGGGAAATGAATACCACCAACCGTTCCATATTCCGAACCATCACGAAGACGTTCAAGCGTGAGGAGGGTAAACGATGAATGCTCGCCTGAGTTCCTTGCTGGTCGCAGGGGGCGTGGTCCTGGCGGGGATCCACCCGGGATCCCTCCACGCATCGCCTTCCATCGAAGCTGAGGCCCAGAAGGTCACATTGCTTTCAACCTCCATCGAGTCAACCGGGACCGGGGCTAAGATCTTCCTCCGCGTGCCAGGGATGGTTGCTCAGCCTGGGGTCCA
This sequence comes from uncultured Holophagaceae bacterium, assembly GCA_903927605.1. The sequence continues at coordinate 1,972 of CAIYNT010000054.1, read as the reverse complement.
GGTCCTGTCCAATCCTCATCGCATCGTCCTGGACCTCCCAGGCGTCGATCGGGGCGCAGCGGTCACGCGCAAGGATCTGGCCCAATTGGTCCATCCCCTCATCCAGAAGGCTCGACTCGCTCAATTCGCCACCGACCCCAAGCCCGTGACCCGCTTGGTCCTGGAGGTTAAGCCCGGGACCCAGGTCGTGGTCGGCTCCAGCGCCGAAGGTGTTCAGCTTCTGCTGACCGCTGGTGAAGGACGCGTTCAAGCACGATTCGATGAATCCATGCATTTCCAGATGGTCCCACCATCACCTGTTGTGGAGGTCGCCTCGACACCTTCAGCCTCAGCTGATTCGCCAGCCTCCCACGCCGCGGTGGTTCCCGTAATTGTGGTGAAAACCCTGGCCCCCCTACCGGCGGTTGGCAGCCCCTTCCAGTCTCTGCCTCAGTTGGCCGTCTCCACAGCCCTTGCGGTGGCGGTACCTGAAGCGGTTCAGACTCCCGATGTGGAGAAGCCTCGCGTTCAAGCCTCTGGTCGTGCCGGCGGTCGGACGCTGGGAGAGGACCACACCAATTACTCTGGCTCGAAGATCACCATTGACCTCCAGAACACCGAGATCAGGGATTTCCTCAGAATCCTCGCCGACACAGGCAAGCTCAACCTGGTGATGGATCCTGACGTGCAGGGTAATTTCGGGTTCAAGTTCACCGACACGCCATGGGATCAGGTCCTGGATGTGGTCCTGAAGAATGCAGGGCTTGGCAAGGAGATCCAGAACGGCGTGCTTCGTGTCGCAAAAATCGACAAGCTGCAAAAGGAGGCCGAGGAAAGGAAAAAGCTGGATGAGACCAAGGCCCTGGCGGGCCAGCTTCAGACCATCACCCGCCCCCTTTCCTACGCGAAGGTCACAGAGGTCCAGAAGATCCTGAAGGAGATGCTCACCAAACGGGGTTCGGTCATCCTGGATGATCGCACCAACACCCTGATCATTACGGATCTGCCCCGCAACATCGGGGTCATCGACGATCTGATCCAGACCCTGGATGTCCAGATTCAGCAGGTTCAGATTGAAGCCCGTATTGTTGAAGCCAACAAGAATTGGCAGCAGCAATTTGGCGTGAAGTGGCCCCAGTCCAACAGTGGCAACGTCACACTCACCGGCGGCAGCAGTTCCTCCACCACGACTCCTTGGTTCGGGCCTTCGTCACCATTCTGGAATGGCACCACTTTCGCTAGCCGCCCGGCCTCAGGTCAGCAGGCTGGGATCGGCTTTGCCCCGGGCGTGGATGGTTCGACCAGTATTGCGGCGCCCGCCGGAGAGCTGTGGCTGTCCTTCCTCAGCAATCGATTCAGTATCAACGCGGTTCTTCAGGCCATGGAATCCGACGGCACCATCAAGATCGTGTCGTCGCCCAAACTCGTGACCCAGAACAACAAGAAGGCTACCATTCTCAGCGGCCAAAAGATCCCCTATCCGACCCAGCAGGGTGGTGCCCAGGGTGGCGCGATTACGGTTGCCTTCATTGATGCCAACCTCCAGCTGGATGTCACGCCTCAGATCACCAATGAAGGCACGATCATCATGGATCTGAAAGTGGAGAAGGCTGCGGCCGATTTCACTCAGACGGTGCAGGGAACACCCACCATCGATCGGAAATCCATCGAGACCCAGGTCCTGGTGAGGGACGGCGGAACCGCTGTCCTGGGTGGTGTCTACATCACCAATTCCACTACGCAATCCACTGGCGTTCCGTTCCTCAAGAACCTCCCGCTCATCGGTTTCCTCTTCCGGAACAACACCAAGCAGGAACAGAACATCGAACTACTTATCTTCATCACGCCCCGGATCCTGCGGCAGTAGTTCGGGAAAGTAACAAAGTGACGGCCCCGAAAGGGGCCGTCACTTTGTTACCATCAGGACCTACTTGACGATGGGCAGTGTGCGGACCAAGCGTTTGCAGCTGTTGCAGAGGATGGTGAAGTTGTC
>CAIYNT010000053.1 GCA_903927605.1 uncultured Holophagaceae bacterium | reverse complement strand
TGGCGGGCTTCGTGCCCGGCAGCGGCCTTCCCATCTTCGATCCGCCCCCGCCCGATGAGGCCTGGGACGTCGTGGAAGCGAAGGGCGATAGCTTCCCGCGACTCTCGCTGGAATTCTGGACCTCTCGGCAGCGGCAAGCCTCGAACCTGCACGAGATCTCGTACCGCGCCTGCTACAAACCCCAGCTCCCCCGCCATTTCATCGAACGCCTGACGCGGCCCGGTGAGCGGGTCTACGACCCCTTCAGCGGTCGCGGTACCACGGCTATCGAGGCGGCCCTCCTGGGCCGCCGGGTGGCGGCCAATGACGTGAATCCCCTCTCGCGGATGCTCGCGGAGCCGCGCCTGACGCCGCCGGAGCCCGCGGCGGTGGCAAGGCGGCTGAAGGAAATCCCACAGACCGGCACCACCGATGGTCTCGCCCTCGGGATGTTCTTCCATCCGGATACAGAAGGTGAGATCCGCGGTCTTCGGGACTGGTTTCTCGGCCGCGCCGCTTCGGGAGAACTAGATGCCCTGGACACCTGGATCCGCATGGTGGCCACCAACCGGCTCACGGGCCACAGCCCAGGGTTCTTCTCGGTCTACACCCTGCCGCCCAACCAGGCCCTGACCGCCGAGAAGCAGCGGCAGATCAACGCCCAGCGCGAGCAGACGCCCTCGTACCGGGATACCCATGCGCTCATCCGGAAAAAGACGAAGCAGCTGCTCTCGGGCCTGGAACCCACCCAATGGCGCAACCTGTCCACGGCCGCCCGGGACGCCTGGTTCCACACGGCGGATGCCCGCCATACCCCCGCCCTGTCCGATGGCTCCGTGGCCCTCACGGTCACTTCCCCACCCTTCCTCGACGTGGTGGACTACACGGGCGACAATTGGCTGCGCTGCTGGTTCACCGGACTCGACGCCGAGACCATCGGACGGGGCATCAGCACACCCAGCACCGTGGAAGCCTGGTCCGACACCATGCTCACAGTTTTCGCCGAACTGCACCGGATCACGCGGCTGGGCGGCTTCGTGGCCTTCGAAGTAGGTGAAGTGCGCCGCGGGAAGCTGAAGCTCGATGAGGTGGTACTGCCCCTGGGGCTTCGGGCCGGGTTCAAGGCCCATGGCGTCCTCGTGAACACCCAGGCCTTCACGAAGACGGCCCACATCTGGGGTGTGGGCAACAACGACAAGGGCACCAACAGCAACCGCGTGGTGCTCTTCGAACGAGCATGAGGCCCGTCCGGAAAGCCTGAATTTGTTTCCAGTGATGGCAAGATATCATTGGTATAAAACAGTCATTAAAAATTTTTTGATTAATTGACTCGATCTCAAAAAGGCCCATGCTGAGCTGTCGGGAAAGGATCCACGAACCAACCACCCGCACCAATGGAGGAGTCCATGCAAGTTCGAACCTACGCTTTGTCCCTGCTTACGACCTTGGCTCTGCTGCCCGCTAGCCTTGGGGCCAGTACCAGCGAGACCACTCCCACTGGTTCAGCAGACGCAGCGCCAGCCGTGCAGGCCCCACGGGCAGGCATGCATCGATACATGGTTGTGCGGACCTTCCCGGCAGGCGCCTTGGCCGGCCTCGACGCGGCGGGCAAGAAGGCGGTCAATGCCTGCAACTCCACCCACGGCGTGCGCTGGGTTCAGTCCTATGCCAACGCAGACAAGACGAAGACCTTCTGCATCTATGATGGCCCTAACGAAAGGGCGATCCGCGAGGCCGCAATCGCGAACAAGATCCCCGTGGACGACATCATCGAGATCCCGGTGGTGCTGTTGCCACAGTAGGCTTCGATCCTGCCGGGCTGCGGCTACAAAGGCTGCATGCAGCGGCCAAGCTGCCCGGGAGCGGAGCGCCCCCGGGCAGCCTGACCGACAAATCCTTGTGTGGTGCGCCGCAATAACCCGGAACATTCACCACGCTGAGATATCGCCTTAGAATCGGTAGCCGACGCCCACACCATAGAGCATGGGATCGACCTTCACTTTGCTCACCTTGGTGGCACCCAGCTTCACGTCGCTCTGGATCTGCACGTACTTCACGTCCAGGTTGATGAAGCAGTTCTTGGCCACCTGGAAGTCCACGCCGGCACCGGCCGCGAGACCAACGCTGCTGCTGTCCAGGCTCAGGGAGCCCACGCCCGGGACCGCCAGCTTCACATCGGAGATCAGGGTGAGGTTCAGGCCCAGACCCACGTAGGGATTCACGGTCTGGCCGGGGAGGAAGTGCCACTGGGCCGTAAGGGTCGGGGGCAGCTCCTTGAAGGTGCCTATCTTGGTGCCGGCCACCTTCACATCGTGCTCCTGGGGCACGGTGAGCACCAATTCGGCTGCGAGGTTCGGGGTGAAGAAGTAGCTGATGTCCACTTCGGGGATGGTCTTCGAACTGACGGTGATCTTGTCCGCGGGCACGCCCAGCGCAGGAATCGCGTCGGACTTGTCCGCGGGCTCGACCTGCACGGCGCGCAGGCGGACTAGCCAGGGGGTTTCCTGGGCCTGGAGAGGTGCAGAGGCGAGCCACCCGGCGGCCAAAGCCACCGGCAGGATGAGGGATTTCATGGTGTTCTCCTTGTGTGGGCCCGGGGGTAGTCCCCCCCGGGAGGGGTTGGGCAGTGAATCGCAGACAGGAATCCCCCTGCCCCGCACAGGCGCGGGGGATCAGATCATCCAAAAGCAGGGGTCAGGGGAGTGGGCGTTGCGATGCCAGGCGGCGGGCAACGAGGTCCCCCAGAGAACAAGCACTGGCGCGGCTTTGCCTGGACAGTGTGTGAGGGCCGGGGATATGCGCGAAGCGTGGAGTCCCCGGAGAACAAGCACTGGAACGGCTTTGCCGTGACAGTGCGAGGGGGCCCGGGGGTGTGCGCGCAGCGCGGAACCCCCGGACAACATCAATACGCGGGACCCCGGGCGATGCTCTCCGCCGTGAGGGTGTCGCGGAACTTCAGGTAGACCCAGAGCTGGTAGCCGATCACCACGGGCAGGAAGCAGAGCACCACGCCCAGCATGATCTTCAGAGTGAGGGGGCTGGATGCGGCGTTGAAAGCCGTCACCGACGCCGCGGGATCCAGGCTAGAGGGCAGGAGGTTGGGGAAGAGCCCCGCCACCCCAAAGAGCACGGCGCCCAGGATGAGGGCCGAAGAGGCGAACCAGGCCTTCCACCAGGCGCCCTGGGCCGCGAAGACCCGCAGGGACAACAGACCCGCCACCGCCAGGAGCGGGAGGATGAGCAGCACGGGCTTGGCCAGCACGTTCTGCCAGAGCCGGGTGCTGAACCAGGTCATGGCCAGGAAGGCCACAGCCACCACGGCCTCGGCCAACCACAGGGACGTGGCCATGCGGCCCGCCCGGGCCTGCAGGTCACCCTCGGTGCGGGTGGTGAGCCACAGGGCGCCGTGCACGGCGAAGATCAGCACGAAGAGGATACCGCCCAGCAACCCGTAGGGATTCAGCAGGGTGAACAGGTTGCCGTGGAAGATCCCGGCGGCATCCAGGGGCAGACCCGCGAAGATGTTGGCGAAGGCCACACCCAGCAGCAGGGCGGGCAGGAACGAGCCCACCACCAGGCAGGTGTCCCAGGTGGTCCGCCAAGCCTGGTTGTCCTCCTTGCCCCGGAACTCGAAGGCCACACCCCTCAGGATCAACGCGAAGAGCAGCAGCATGAGGGGCGTGTAGAGCCCGGAAAACATGATGGCGTAGGCCCTCGGGAAGGCGGCGAAGGTCACGCCGCCCGCGGTGATCAGCCACACCTCGTTGCCATCCCAGAAGGGCCCCATGGCGTTCACCAGAATCCGCTTCTCGGTCTCGCTTTTCGCCAGGAAGGGGAAGAGGGTCCCCAGGCCCAGGTCGAAGCCGTCGAGCATGAAGTAGACAGCCCAGGCCACACCCCAGATCACGAACCAGATGGTTTCCAACATGGTCGCCTCCCTCACTTCACGGCCGCGGGCGCGGCATCCGGGCCCTTCCGGGCGAACTTGAACAGCAGATAGAAGTCCACGGCACCCAACAGGGCGTAGACCAGGAAGAAGGCCACGAGCGAGATCCCCACCTGCGAGGTTGCGATGGGCGACACGGCGTCACTGGTCTTCATCAGGCCATAGACAATCCAGGGTTGGCGGCCCAGCTCAGCGAGGGTCCAGCCCAGCTCATTGGCCAGGTAGGGCAGCGGAATCAGCCAGGGCAGGATGCGGAGGAACCGATGCTGGGCCGTGATGTCAGCCCGCTTGAGGTAGGACCAGAGACCCACCGCCAGGAAGAGGAAGGCCAGTCCCACCATGGCGCGGAAGCTCAGGAAGACCGGCAGCACCGGCGGTCGCACGGCGGCGGGGTAGTCCTTCAGGCCCTTCACTTCGCCGTCGGTGGAGTAGGTGGCCATCAGGCTCAGGCCACTGGGTACCGAGAGGGCCTCCACGGCGTTGCGCTCGTTCTGGGTATCGGGCCAGGCGAGGAGGTTCATGGGCGCATTGCGGCCAGTCTCCCAGTGGGCCTCCATGGCGGCCAGCTTGGTGGGCTGGGCACTGTGGAGGATCTCGGCGTTCATGTGGCCCTGGGCGATCTCGAAGAGCGCGAACACCAGGGTCCAGACCGCGGCGATTCGGAAAGACTTTTGGAAGAAGGCCGTCTCCTGCTTGCGGATCAGGTGCCAGGCCGAGATGCCCAGCACGAAGAAGCCCGCCGTCAGATAGGCGCCGCCCAGCGTGTGGATGAACTCGAGAATGGCGAAGCGCTGCGTGATCACGGCAAAGAAGTCCGCCAGCTCGGCGCGACCGTTGCGCAGCACGAAGCCCACGGGGTGCTGCATCCAGGCGTTGGCCACCAGGATCCAGAAGGCCGAAAGGTTGGAGGCGATGGCCACCAGCCAGATGGTCGTCAGGTGGGCCTTGCGGGACAGCTTGTCCCAGCCGAAGTGCCACACCGCGATGAAGGTGGATTCCAGGAAGAAGGCGGCCGTCGCCTCGATGGCCAGCAGCGCCCCGAAGATGTCCCCCACATAGGCCGAGTAGCGGGACCAGTTCGTGCCGAACTGGAACTCCAGCGTGATGCCCGTGACCAGACCCACGGCGAAGTTGATGAGGAAGAGCTTCCCCCAGAACTTCGTCATGCGCTTGTAGTCCTCGTCACCCGTACGCACGTACATCGTCTCCATGATGGCGACGAGCATCGAAAGGCCCAGGGTGAGGGGCACAAACAGGAAGTGGAAGTAGGTGGCGACCGCAAACTGCAGCCGCGACAGGGTCAGGACATCCACAGGGTCCTCCTTTCGTTCAGGGACAGGAACAGGTCAGGTGGGCCTTCCGGCGGGCGGCGGCGTGCCGCTGCAGGTGGGCGTTGAGGTGAGCTTCGGAGTCCCGGGCCAGGGCGTCGAAACGCACGGTGGCCAGGTGCTGCTCCAGGGCCTTCGTGGCCGCCGACCACGCGACCTGCACGGGACAGCCATGCGACAAAGGGCAGATGTGCTTCCCGTCAAGGCACTGGTTGAGGACGATGCCCCCTTCCACCGCGTTCACGACATCCAGTAGGGAGATCTCGGAAGCGGGTCGTCCCAGGCGGATGCCCCCACCCGAACCGCGCGCCGTCAGCAGAACGCCCGCCTTCACCAGACTGCCCACGAGGCGCCGGACGAAGGCCACCGGCAGGAGGCGGAGCTTGGAGATCTCGGCGATGGACACCTGAGTTTCTGGTTCCAGGGCTGCAAGATGCAGCACCAGTCGTGCCGCGTAATCTGTCTGCCGGGAAATGCCGATCATGAACCCTCGAATGTGACTGTTTTAATAACATTACTCTTTAGGTCATGTTGGTCAAGACCCTAAGGTCATCAATTCAAAGGAGCCTGATGGCACTTAATTACAACTCGCGCCATTTGTAGGGATTGGCCGCATTGAATTTTTTAACTCAAGGAATGAGGCCCATCCGCCGTCCGCAAACCTCAAGGCTCGTGATGAAAGAGGACCGCATCCTCCCCGTCCGGATAATAGGCGGGCCGAAGGCCGCAGCACCGCCAGCCGCAGGCCCCGTAAAGCCGGATGGCCGCTGCGTTGGAGGCCCGCACTTCCAGATAGAGATGGCTCATCCCCTCTGTTTCCAGATCGCGCTGGCAGGCCTCCAGCAGCTTCCGCCCCAGATTCTGGCCCCGGTGCGCAGGATCCACCGCGATGCGCAGCAGCTCCGCCTCGCCCGCCGCCGGAACGCATGCCCAGCGGGCGAAGGCCACCTCCGGCAGCAGCCACAGGGCCTCGTGGCTGGCGGGCGCCTTCCAGGCCGATCCGAAGGCCGTGCGGTCCAGCCGCACCACCCAGTCCGGCAGCGGGTCGCCACCGGCCAATCTCTGCACGCTGGCGCCGGTCCCCTCCGTCATCGCGCCACGCCCTTGCGCAGGGCCTCGGACAGGTGCGCGGCGGCATGGGGAAAGTTCACCGCCGCATCCGTCTCCCGCAGGTAGAAGGGCACCAGGGGGGCTTCCGGTGGCTCCTGCGCCACCCGCCGCGCCAGGGCCACCAGGCCCGCCAGGGTGGCCTCGCCTTCATCTCTCAGTGTGATGCGATGGGCGGTCGGCAGGACGGCCTCAACCCTGGGCGCGAAGGCCTCCGGTGCCCACCAGGCCTCCTGGCCCACGCGCTCCGGCAAGGTCGTCAGTGGATGCTTGGCCGCGGCGCCCGTGGGGCCTCCCTCCCAGCGCTGATGGAAGGCCTCGCTCCTCTGTCCATCCAGCAGGATCCAGAAGGGTCCCCGCACGCCCGCCTGCCGCAGGGCTTCCGCCCGCAGGGCGAAGGCGGAGAAGCCCCAGGTGGGCAGGCCCGCGAGGCCGAAGCCCTCCGCCGTGGCCACGCCGATGCGCAGGCTCGTGAAGCCGCCGGGCCCCAGGCAGGCCGCCACGCCGGAGAGATCTTTCGGAACCGCTCCAGCCTCGGCCATCAGCTCGTTCAGGGTGGGGAGCAGCCGCTCGCTGTGCCCTCGCCCCACCCCCGACAGCACCCGCCGCGCCCACACCCGGTCGCCCTGGATCAGGGCCAGGTGCAGGATTTCCGTGGTGGTGTCGAGGGCGAATAGCATGTGGGCTGTAGGCTGTGGGCTATGGGGCAAGATGGGACTCGGCAGCATCCATCACTCGTGACAGGCCGAAGGTAACTAAGGATGCGGCCCGATGGGCCGCCACAGGAAGCAGTTCCTACAGCCCACGGCCAGGCAAATGAAACGCGGCGGCCGACCGGCC
>CAIYNT010000052.1 GCA_903927605.1 uncultured Holophagaceae bacterium | reverse complement strand
GGGACGAAGAGCAGGATGGCGAGCATGAGGAACAGCTCGACGGAGATCAGCAGCATGCCGATGGACATGCCCGCCTTGAGGGGGATTTCCATGGTGGGATAGGGCTTGCCGCCCAGGCTGGCGAAGGCGGTCCGGGAGTTGGCGAAGGTGTTGATGCGGATGCCGAACCAGGCCACGGCCACGGAGCCGAGGATGCCGATGATCGAGAAGATCAGGATGACGATCACCTGCGGCCAGCTCATCTGTGGCGTCGACAGGTACTTGAAGTAGGCGACGATCACCAGGGCGATGAAGGTCCAGAGCACCGCGATGAACTTGATCTGCGTGACCAGGTAGGTCTTGCAGGTCTCGTAGATCAGCTCGGAGATTTCCAGCATCGACTTGTGCACCGGGAGGTCCCGGATCTGGGCGTACTGGAACAGCCCGAAGCCGACGCCGAGCAGGCAGATGACGAGCCCGATGAGCAGGAGGTTGTGGCCCGTCATGCCCAGGAAGCTGCCCTGGAGGGCGGGGATCTTCAATTCCGCCTCGCCACCGGCGAAGACCGGGGTCCCGAGCAGGAAAAGGAGAACGGCGGTCACCCCTCCCTTCAAGATGCGCGTTGACGCCAGGGCGCCAAACAGTCGTTTCATCGTCTCCATGACTTTCCTCCAGATGGGTTCAGGGAAGGGGTACTCGGGGCGTGGAATTGGCGGTTGATGCCCAATCGGATTGACCTGTGCGAAAGCGGTTCAAGCCCATGACCGGGGGCGAACTACCCGCAGATCCTGTTTGGATCGTGTGTGACTTTAACGTGGAAAAGCCAGGCACGGCAATACCTATGGACCCGGATCGCGGCAGTTTCAACCCGGCCGGGCCCCAGGGGTGCAGTGTGACCTAGGTCCGAACCTAGGGGCTTGGATTTCCCGGCCCGTAGAAGATAATCGGATCACACATGAACCCGAAGCCCATCGTCGATCCCATGCCCTTCCCGGGATCCCTGTTTCCTTCATTTGCCTTCTTCAAGGAGTCCAACTATGTCCGTCGCTGAAAAGAGCATCGCGGGCGCGGAAGCACGCGGCCACGGCTTCATGGCGTCATCGGTCGGCCGAAAGGTCATCATGGCCGCCACGGGGATCATCCTGTTCGGGTTCGTCACGGTGCACATGCTAGGAAACACGCAGGCCTACATGGGCGAGGAGGCCTTCAACGGCTACGCGAAGTTCCTGCACACCATGATCCACGGCGATGGCATCTGGGTCTTCCGGGCCGTGCTCCTCCTGGCCGCCGGGTTCCACGTCTGGGCCGCCACGAGCCTCACCCTCGACAACCTGGCCGCACGCCCCCAGGGCTACCGCGCCCAGCAGAGCGTCGCCTCCACCTGGGCCTCCCGCACCATGCGCTGGACCGGCGTCATCCTGGCGGTGTTCATCGTCTATCACCTGCTCCACCTGACCACCGGCACGGTCCACCCCAATTTCGACCACGCCAATCCCTACATGAACTTCGTGAACGGCTTCAAGGTGCCCGCGGTCGCCGCGTTCTACATCGTGGCCCAGCTCTGCCTCGGTCTGCACATGTGGCACGGCGTCTGGAGCTTCACTCAGACCCTGGGCCTGGCCCATCCCCGCTACGACGGCCTCCGGCGGAACTTCGCCTACGGTCTGTCCATCCTCGTGGTGGGCGTGAACATCACTTTCCCCATCGCCGTCCTCACCGGCTTCATCCACTGACCCTAGGGAGCCATCCATGGAACTCAATTCCCGCACCCCCGACGGCCCGATCGACAAGAAATGGGACAAGCACCGCTTCGACCTCAAGCTCGTGAATCCGGCCAACAAGCGCAAGTACAAGGTCATCATGGTGGGCTCCGGCCTCGCCGGTGGCGCCGCCGCCGCGTCCCTGGCCGAGCTCGGCTATGAGGTGGAGTGCTACTGCTACCAGGACAGCCCCCGCCGGGCCCACTCCATCGCGGCCCAGGGCGGCATCAACGCCGCCAAGAACTACCGCAACGACGG
>CAIYNT010000051.1 GCA_903927605.1 uncultured Holophagaceae bacterium | reverse complement strand
GTCGATCTGCCGGGCGAAAAGAGTCTTGATCGTGGCCATGGCGGCATCCATTAGAAAATCTTCGGGCGGTAGTTGTGTTCGGCATCCAGCACGCCCATGAAGCGCAGGCCAGCGGGACCATCGAGGGTGCCGGGATAGCAGAGGATGGTCGGAACCTGGATCAGGCCTTTGAGCTGCTCCAGCAGCGCAAAGGTGCGGTAGAAGGGGAACAAGGAGCCGGTGCGCCAGAGGAAGACCACATCGCGGGTGGGATCTTGTTCCTGGGGCAGGGCCCGCACGACCCAATCAGTCAGTGGGGACGCTTCGGCCAGGATGTGATGGACGGTTTGCTGGGCTTCCTGCAGACCGACACTGCGTTCCGCCGCAAACAGATCTTCCCAGGTGGCCACCGCCGTGACGGCCTGGTCCAACAGCTCGGCCATCGAGACCCGCAGCACCCGCTTGCCATGGCTGGTCTGGAGCCGAGTCACCAACAGACTGAGCTCCCGCCGGAAGGCAAATTCGTCTTCTGGTGGGTAGTGGAAGATCGCGTAGGGCATGTCGTGATAGGCGCTGATATCACGGCGCGGGTCGGGCGATCCAAGCAGGGTTTCGAGGTCCAGCAGACGTTCCAACCAGGGCTTCATGCAGTCCACCCTTCGACATAGGTCAACAAATTCGGACATGGGAGCTTCAGCTCAACGATGCTGCCCGCAGTGTGGTACTCCAGGCGCCGGTACTGGTGGAGCCGCAGGAGCTCCTGGTGGACCGCCGACGGACTCAGCAGGAAGGTCCGCCAGTCTTCCGCTTCCACCACCAAGCGGGGATTCTTGAGGCGCTCCACCAGGTCGTAGAGCACGTAGAGGAAACCCCGTTCGGAGAGATGAAAGGGGGCGAGGGTTCTGGTGGTTGTACCACTCAGCAATCCAAAGTCAGCGGCCAGCCGCAGCAAGGCCGTAGCAACGCGAGCAGTGGTGTTAGCCGTCCAGGGTTCTTCGATTGGCCCGCCTGGGCAGGCGAGGGCGTTCAGATGAGGAACCAGCTCTTTGGGAGCGAACCGAACATGTCCGCCCTGGATTCGTGGGAACAGCCACTTGGTCAGGAAGTTACTAACCAGGTATTCGCCCCGGGCTAGATGCCATAAGAGCAATGGTCGCCAAGCCTCCAGCCCTGGATCTTTTTGTGCAAGCAGCACCAAGGAGCAGTCCTGGCCATTCGGATCGAACCGGGCACTGAGCGTGAAAATGACATCCCGCAGCCAGTTGGCAGTGGCCGCTTGCACCGTATTTTCGGCCTTCAGGCGGAGCAGGTTGGTCTGTTTGGATTGCGTCAGGTCCCAGGCCCGAAACGCAGCATAGGTCTCCGGAATCATCGAACCCTTGATGACGCGGAAGGAGCTGACCTTCGGAGTGGGGGCTTGGACAGGCATCAGGACTGAGCCCGATGCAAGTAGGGGACCACCAAGTTGCCCCGCCCGCCCTGGCCGAAGCCCAGGGCCAGCAAGGCCAGAGTTGCTGAGTTGAGTTCCTGGCTGGGGAGCTCAAGGGCAGGCCCTTTGGTCTTCAGGGCAGCCCCTTGTTGAGCCTGGGCTGGGGTGACCAAGTTCAGGTCGAGGAGGGCGATGGCGACAGCAGGCGCGGTCAGGGCTGCGATGCGTTCCAGCAAGGGCGCCCACACTTCTGGCTCAGCAATCCAGTGATTCCACTGTTGCTCGAAGGCGTCTTCCAACTCGGCCGGCAATTGCCAGAGGGTGATGGCCTGGAGATCCGGGAACTGCTCGGCGCAGCGCTGTCGAGCCACCGCGAAGACCGCCTGCGCGCGGGCCCAGGCGTGGGTCCGCGGAAAGCCTCGGCGAAACACCATTGCACCCGTAGCACCCAGGACATCCTGGGTGCCCCACCACCCATTCAATTCCGCCTCGCCCAAGCGGGCCACGACCAGGCGCAGCCGCAGCACCTGGCTAAGAAAGTCGGTGGTCAGCCATTCTGTTGGTACGCTCATGGGGCTAATCCTACCTCATGGTGATCAAATTCCAGGCTGGCTGTTGCCAGAGGGTGTGATCGCTTTTTTCAGGTGAGATCATTCTGGCCCAACCCAACCTGGACAAACAACGCTGCCTTAGTTGTCCTCACTCAACTGTTTGCTTTACTCCATGTGGATTGGACCCAGCAAGTCTGACTTAGGAAGTGCCATGTTGTTCCTCCTGGTTTAGCAAGCCTGGATTCAGGACTGTTGTCCCCGGAAGCCAGAGCGAAGTAGTTGCCTTGTCGCTTCAAGCGAGGGATGGGCTCAGGCCTGCTCTCGGCGCTCGACAACTACCATGGCAGCCTCCAACGCGGCCTGGCTCAGTGGGGTGTGCAGTACCGATTTTCTTGACGATGCTGAAGAAACCAATGGGGGTAAACAACCACATGGGGGGCCTCCCGACCAATGAACCTACAAGACTCAGGATCGACACATTGATTTGACATGAGGTGTCCATTTTTTGAAATCTCGTTCGCTTTAAATTCGTTTTTAACTCATTGAAATCAGTCCGCTTACCAGCAGAATATTTGACACTCGCTGTCGAACACTCCAGCCGATATTGAAGTGTCGCACCACACTTCATGAGGCCATATGACCAACCTTAAGCTCATCCTCCAACCGCTCCAGCAGGGCGTTGCCGCCTCGGGCGCAGCAGACATCCCTGTCCTGGTCCGGCTCCAAGCCCCGGAGCGTCCAGCCGACTTGGAGCGCGTCCGCACGCCCCTGCACATCGCCGTGGTCCTGGACCGCTCTGGCTCAATGTCGGGCCGTCCTCTCCACGAGGCTTCCCGCTGCGCCTCGGCCATCGCCGAACGGCTTGCCGCTGGCGATAAGCTGGCCGTGATCACCTATGACAACCGGATTCACGTGCTGCGCCCCTGCGCACCAGTGGGGGACCTGGCTGCGCTCAAACAGCAGATTCAGTCAGTCAGAGCCGGCGGCTCCACAAACCTCCACGGCGGCTGGGCGGCAGGTGTCGAGGCGCTCCGGAAGGTCCATAGTTCCAACGTCATCAGCCGTGTGCTCCTGCTGTCTGATGGGGCAGCCAACGATGGCATCACGGATCCAGCGACCCTAGCCTCTGCGGCACAGGCCGCCGCCAGTGAAGGTATGAGCACGTCGACCTATGGGCTGGGCACTGGCTTCGAGGAAGGCCTCATGACCTCCATGGCCAAGAGCGGAGCCGGGCGTTCCTACTACGGCGACACTGCCGAGGACCTCCTGGACCCCTTCATGGAGGAGTTCGACCTGCTGTCGAACCTGGTGGCACGAAAGCTGACCGTCTCCTGGGAAACACCCGAGGGGTGGACCCTCACCCAGATGAATGGGTATGCCCTTACTGAAGCCGGGCACTGGTTCTTGCCTGACCTTGCCTACCAGTCGGAGGCCTGGGCCATGTTCCGCTTACAGGGAACCCTCGCAACCAAGCCCGGCATAGCTCTCGACCTTGGCCGCATCAAGGTCACCTGGCAGGACACCCATGGGAAGGCCATGGAGTCCCTTTCACAGACCTTCGCCCTTCCTGCGTTTTCGGAGGAGGCCTTCTTGGCACTCCCGAAGGATCCGATGGTAGCCAACCGCCTCGCCGAGCTGCGCATCGGCCAGTTGCAAGAGCTCGCCCACCTGGCGGCGCATGCCGAAGACTGGGATCTCGTGCGGGTCTACCTCGACGAGATGAAGACCCTGGCCGCGGATCACCCCTGGTCCAAGGCGGTCGTGGACGAGCTATCCTCCCTGATGGAGCGCCGGGAATACCACTCCCTCACCAAGGAGTTCCGGTACGGATCCATGGGGTCCAGCAGTCGACTAACAGACGTAAATGAAGACCTCATGCGGCCCTCCACCAGCTCCTATACGCGCCGCAAACCCCGCCAGGGGAAGACTATGCCCCTCGATCCGGATCCCACCCAGAACCCCGAGGACACCACACGGGGAGAGGCATGACAGAGGCCCGCCTGCTCCCCACGCTCGAAGACAGGGTCCTTGGCTGCCTGATCGGCCTGGCCGTCGGCAACGTCCTCGGCCTGTCCGTGGAGTCCCGTTCCCGCGAAGACGTGCACGCGCGCCTAGGAGCCTCCGGCCCCTTCACACGCCTGCCGACTCAAGAGCGTAATCGGGAGTGGGATGACGACCTCGCCATGGCCATGGCCCTAGCCGAATCCCTGGCCCAGCTCAGCCCCGCTGCTGAGCACCTGGACTCGGCAGCCATCCTGGAAGGCTACCTCGCCTGGCTAGGGACCGGCTCGAGGGGTATCGGCTCTCTGACCCGCGAAGTGTTGATCAAAGCCCTGGCCGGTGAAGCCGGTGCCGCTGAGCGGGTCTGGAAGGCCCGCTGTGACCGGGGCCAACCGGCCCTCAGCAACGGGGCGGCCATGCGCATCGCCCCGCTGGGGGTTGCCTTTGCGGGCGAGCCCCAGAGGATCCCGCAGTTCGCCGCCGAGGACGCCACCCTAACACACTGGGACCCGCTCTGCCGCCAGACGGCAGCCCTGATCGCCCTGCTCTCCGCCGCCCTCGTCCGGGGCGAGCGGGCTCCTCTCACCTTCGCTAGGTCAATTGCAGGGCCACTCCTGCCGGAAGTGATCGAAGCCTTCATTCCTCTCTCGTTGGACCGGCTAGCGGAACAGCGCATCGATGGCTGGAATATGGGATCAACGCTGCTCGCCCAACAGGTCGCCGTCTCGGTCCTGGTCTCGGGCCTGCCCTATGCCGAGGCCCTGCCCTGGGTCATCCGCCAGGGGGGCGACACGGATACCAACGGGGCCATCGTCGGCGCGCTATTGGGCGCCCGGGATGGGATTGCCGCCATTCCCCAGGAGTGGCGGGACTGCGTTGCCGAGGAGGACCGGATTCTCCTCATGGGGCGGCGACTCCTACTGCGCTCCGGGCTGGTACCCGCAATGGGGCGCCCATAACGCAAGGAGGATTCCTCATCGAGGCGAGAACTCCCCACCTTGATTAACCAGGTTCACCCAGGAGAAGCCCATGTCGAATGATGAAGATCAGTCACCGATTTTGTTTGTGGATAGCCAGGAGAAGCGAAGCGGGATCGGACCAAGGCTATCCCGCATGGGGTTCTCCGTTCGGACCAAGAAGCTTCCTGCCGGGGACTACGCCCTGCCAGGTTCTTTCGTCATCGAGCGCAAGGAAGCTAACGATTTCGTCACCAGCATCATGAACGGTCACCTGTTCCATCAGGCTGAATTGCTCGCCTCCCAAGTCGACCGTCCCCTAGTGATCCTCGAAGGGAATTTGGATGAGATCTATTCAGCCATTGATCCGGAATCCATCGCGGGTGCCATGTCGGCCCTGGTGCTGTTCTACGGAATTGCCATCCTGCCTTCATCGGATGTCGATGGGACCGCGAGACTGATCGGGCGCCTGCTCCGCCACGCAACAAGGGGCCTCGGTTATGAGATTCCCATGCGGACAGACAAGCCGAGATACGACAGCGGGGCAGCTCTCTTCCTGGTCGAAGGATTGCCAAGCGTTGGCCCTGAAATGGCTCGGAAACTACTCCGGCATTTCGGTACACCTGCCAGGGTATTCGCCGCCAGTGCCAATGAACTCAGAGCGGTGAAGGGTGTCGGTCCGACAACCTCTGCTTCCATTATTGGAGCACTCAATACTGCTCCCACGGCTTTCAGATCGACCAAGTCCGCACCTCAATAGCCCGACACCCTTCCAACCAAGGAAATGAAGGGAGCACATCCGGCCAGCTTCAACCGATTACCGATTGGACACGGTTTGTCCATACCACCTCGGCCCCCTTGACATCTTCTCTTCCAGGTTCAGCATAGTAGATGCATGAAGAGCGGCCCCAGCGGGGGTCCGGCAACCGAGCAAGCTGCCACGGTGCCTGGATCGTGAGATCCCATGCGCGGGAACCAACCTGAAAAATCGGAGGCAACCATGACCCGCAGGGTCCCTCGTTCTTCCCCAACCAACCCCCATCCGCGGGGCCATGATCGCAATCACCGTCCAGCGATCTACCGATCCACCAACCTTCGGCGGCGGTGCGATGCACCCATGGCTGGATTGAAGGCCCAGGTGGAGGAGCCAGCATGACTTATAAGCAGAATTCTCAAGTGCATACCAATCCTGCCGTACAGCCCCTCAGTCTCGAGGAGGCGCTCCGTCGCCATCAGGGCGGCGACCGCAGTCCCGAGATTCTGAACACCCTGAATCAGGCAGCCTGGGAGGCCTTTCATGCCCCCTGGGAGCCTTCCATGGAGGCCCAAACCATGCTGGACGAAAACCCTGAACTGCCGCAGCCGGAAAGCGGCCTGACTCCCCTCACGGAAGAGATGCTCGGTGCCTGGATTGCCCAGGAGGGCTACACCGCCTTCAGCCATCCGGGCCGGGGCTTCCTCATCAACTTCAAGTTCGGGCTTAGGTCCGACCGTTGTGTCCAGTTCCGCCTCTATGTCAGCGGGAAGGACGCGGACATTCTGGTGCTCAACTGGAGCTGCGACAAGCGGGTGCCACCGGACCAGTTCGTGCGCGCCCTCCGGTTCTGCAACTGGTGGAACAACGAGTACCGCTGGCCCAGGGCCATGGTGGAACAGGACTACCGCTACTCCGACGCCGACGAGGACCCGCCGCCCTCCAAAGAGGAAGTGGAGGCCCGGGAGGCGACCCATGCCACTCACCTGGTCCTCGATTATCAGGTCTGCCTCCCCCATCGCATCCACCAGAAAACGCTGAACTCCCTGATCGACTCGGCCATCGAGACGTCCTGGACTTTCTGGCGGCGTGCCCATGAGGACTGGGGCCTCTGACATCGTCCCGTTACCTACTAGATTCCCAAGGAGACTTCCAATGACCCAGTCAAAACAGGCTGGCGCCCTGGACCTGCTGAGCGGGCCCTGGACCGCCGTGTGGCAGCAGGGCACTGAAATGGGCAAGGAGCTCCTCGATCTGGTTTTCCAGGAGGGCCAGGTGGTCGGATTTGGAACCGACCGCGATGGCGAGTTCCAACATGCGGGGTCGTTCACGCCGACCGGAACGGTCAAGCTCGGAAAGGTCTACACTCGGCCATCGAGGTCGGTCCCGGCTCGCATGACCTATCTCGGCCAGTGGAACGGCCGCTGTATCCTTGGGCGCTGGGTGGATGACCGGAGTTCAACCAATGCCGGCCCCTTCCGGATGTGGCCGGGGCATGGTCCCGATCCCGGTGAGATCCTGGGGACCGAGGCCGAACCAAGCCTGGAGGCCGAACTGGTCGCCGTACAGACCCTAAACAATCCAGATCAAAGGAAGCACCATGACTGAACGACCACCACACCCCAGCTCGACTGTCAAACCTGGACCGCGCCTCACCGAGGCCTTCGAATTCGCCCGGCGTGCCCACGACGGCCAGTTCCGCAAGGGCACCGCCATTCCCTACATTTCCCACCCCATGGCCGTATGCTCCTTGGCCCTGTCCTTTGGTGCCAGCGAGAACGAGGCCATCGGAGCCCTGCTCCATGACACCGCCGAGGACGGAGGCGGGGAAGCGGTCCTCGTGGACATCCGGAAACGCTTCGGGCCCGCGGTGGAAGCCATCGTCAGGGCTTGCAGTGACAGCCTCACGGACGACCCGGAACAGAAGGCCCCCTGGCACGAGCGCAAGGAGCATCACCTGAAACTCCTGGCCACGGCGGACCGATCGGTGCGCCTGGTCGCCGCCAGCGACAAGCTCCACAACCTCCAGTCCATCCTCGCGGACCTGCAGACCGAAGGTCCGGATCTTTGGAAGCGGTTCAAGGCTGGTCCCAAGGACCAGCTTTGGTACTACGCCTTCTGCCTGGGCCGACTCGGGGCGGATCCAAATGAACCGTGGTCCAGACCCTTGCGGGAGGCAGTTGATGTTCTCCGGTCCCGCCTCGAGCGGAACCCATGAAACTCAAACCTGGATGGGTGGCAATGGGGAAGTGGCCCACCCTCGCCTCCATGCCACCTGATGACCTGTAAAGGAGCGACTAGTGGCGATCGAAATCAAGCGATTCAAGGCTAAAGATGGACGAGAAGGGTCCTACGCACCCATCGGTGGCGGATTCATCAAACTGCTTTTCGATGACGGGGACATGGTCATCGTCACGGATCCGGATTACCTGGCCCCGGACGAACCTCAAAACGGGTTGAAGGTCCGGCCGGCTCCCGTGGAACGGAGTTGGCCCAGGGTCGGCATTAGCGATCTACCAGCCATCGTCGAGAAGCTGTGTCAGGGGAAAGGGGATCCCCGCTACGCCGTGCTCATGTTCATTCCGCTAGATTCAGCTGACCGGGAGCACGTGAACCTTCAATATTCCGTCGAGAACTCGTTTGTTGGCCTGGATTGGGTTCTTCTCGGTGGGCGGAACATCGAAGATGCCGAGGCGATCAAGGCCTTCGCGTTGAGCCGTGGGTTTGAGCTCAAGCACCGCGAGATGAACCAGGTCGAATTCCTTCGAACAGAAGGACCAGGGATCGCGGAACTGGGCATGAACCTGATCACCGACTTTTATCACTACAAGCCCACCTCCAGGATCAAGCTGCTGGTCGAAGGCTTCGAGTGGTAGGGGCTCGTAAAGGAGTAGGCTGCCCTTGAACTTCAATTGCTATTCCTTCGATGGGTGCTTTGGTACCAGCCGTTCGCGTATGTCGATTATGGCCTTCTCCACCCAGGGCGAAGGCTTCTCGGACCCATCCAGGATTTTCTGAAACTTGTCATTGGCGGCCTTCTGCTCCTCCGATTCATTTTCGGGCAACATCCTCTCGAGCCACTCGATCACGGCCTCGCTCACCAGGATCCCCATTTCCCCTTCAAGGGCCATGAGTTTCTCAAACTCGAAACTCGCCGCGATCACATCCGCCGGGGTGGGACCGAACGTCGGTATCACCACTTCTGGACGGCCGAAGGCAACATCATCCCAACTGACTGAGATCCACTGCTTCGGGGTCCCCAGAGGACCTTCATTCCTACTGGTGGTGCCCCCCTTCGGCGGGATGCCCGGAGGACCTTTATATTCATCAACAGGGAATTCGTCTTGAGACATATCAATCACCTCCTACCGAGAAAAGGGTGGTTGTTCTAGGCCTGACCATCAGGGCCATTCCGTTGATATGCGCTTCGCGTGTCATCGGCGCCCCCGTCGCTGCGCCTGTGGTGTGTGCATTGGGGACCTCTGAAGACTTCTCGAACGACCGGGTGCAGCCTGCCGTTGTGGAGCCGACCTGCGAGGGCCTGGATGGGCCCCGAAGGGACGCATCGGTGACATCCCCCGGTTGCGCTGGAATCGGTCTTCCCCGGGTCCCACCCTGTGGGTCATAGCAGTGGGACCCAGAACCGCGCTTTGTGGTTGAGCTGGAAGGGCTGGGCCATGGCGTCGAGCAGGTTGATCCAGGTCTCCTTGAACGGCGTGTTTGACACCTGGCGGTAGAGCGCCGTCATCCGCTCTCGGGAGGGAACCCCCCCGAGGATTTCCAAGGGCACCGTCCCGCGGTGGATCAGCTTCGTGGCCACGATCCACTTCTGATGAAACGGCCTTGGGATCAGGCGCTCCGAACCGTCCGGATCGACCCGGCAGATCACCTCCTGAAGGACTACCTTCCCGGGAACCTTGGCCAGCATTTCGTCGAACTGCTGCTCCGTATGGAGCACGAGGAAGGGCCAGGGATCCCAGATCATCCTCCCGGCGACTTTCTCCATTGACTGCATGGTCACGTTCTTCTCCGTATGTGTCAGCTCCTCCTTCACTACCTCGTACTGTCTTCCGTGGAGCCCATTCCTGGCCTCGAGCACCTTCCTCGGCACGACGACCCTGCGAAGGCCAGTCCGATGGACCAGGCCCGTGATCGAAGCTGCGCGCTCTCCCCTCGCCCCGATCGGCTGAATCGTCGCCGGTAGGTGTTCGAAGCTGGTCAACAAGGAGTACTCCGCTTGGGCCTGCGCCCACTGCAACACTTCTGCCCCCAGGTAGCCGACGGCGACCAGATCCTTGGCTGTTTTTACGAGGATCGATTCCACCGAATCCCCGCAGGCCACCTGGCTCGCCAGAGCGCTGAGGTAGGTCGCCCCGGTGTAGTTTTCCGCTACTGCCTGCGCCTCCGCCCTGGTCGTGATCCGACCCATGTCCGGCAGTGTCGCATCCCAGTCGGGGATCAGTTCCGAGATGGCCTCTCGCAGGGGACGCATCGGGTCCTCCTGCAGCACCTGGCAGGAGCTCTGGCGCCACAGCCCCGCCTCCTCGTACACTTCCAGCCTCGAACAGTAGAAGTCCGAGGGCACGACAGGGATCGCCGGCCCCCAACACTTGGCGTCCGCGATCCGTGAGGCGGTGCCTGCGCTGGGAAGGTTTTCGCTGGCTACCAGGGATCTGGTCAACTTGGTCATTGAAGTCTCTCCTTATGAGTTGGTGATGGCTGAGGATGCAAAGGTCGGTACGGCTTGGTGGCTTGGTCTGGGGTGGTGCTGAATCAATGGCGTGGAGCTCCCTTCGGAGTTGCGCGATCTGAAGATTCCAGGCCAGGTCGTCATGCTCATCCTGCGGAATCCCGGGACTGATGGCGGTGAGGTGATCGCGGAGGCGCCGGATGTAGTCAGCCACACGGTCGCTGCGCGGGGGTGGGTAGCGGAGCTGAGTCACGACTTTCGCCCTGGCGAAGGATTGATCGATTTCCATCGAGGTGGCCTGGTCGATTCCGGCAAAAGAGACCACATGAAGCAACTCATCGCCTTCCGTGACGGTGCGAAGAATCCGCCGGATCTTCTCCACCTCGCTCCAGGCAGCTTCCTTGCCCCGGAATTGGGCCAGGATCTCGCGCCAGGCAGCCACCTCGATGGTGCGTTGGTTGAGGTGGCTGCCGGCCTCGATCACGGACCCGTCCGGGCAGATGATCGATGCGTCCGGCTCATCCTCATCCAGGTCCCTGGCCAACCCCGGCGTCCAGTCGAGTCTGTAGCCGAAGCGGGCGAGGTGCCGTGCGGTGATGAGGGTGATTTCGTCCCGGCCAACCTTCTGCAGCCAACTACCGTGGGGCCCGACTTCCAGGGCACGCCATTCCCCGTCCTGGCAATAGACCGAGATGAAGGCAAAGGGATGCCCGTGAAGATGGGGTTCGCCCAGCTTGTTGAGCCCATGCGACACCCACCCCATGAGGATCTTCCCGGGTTCGATCCGGACGCGATCCTTGTGCTTGATCTCCCGCCCCCCGGACGACCGGCGGGTGGCCATCGACGCCAGGCTGTCGTACCAATACTGGGCGATGGCGGCCTGAAGTTCCTGGACACGAAGTTCCTCCCCGCGTTCGGCGAGCAGGTGCGAGACCGATGGGAAGTGGGTCCAAAGTCCGTGAACCATTCTATGGAAGCCGCCCCGGACTCCCCGGACCAGCGGCTTGCCTTGGCAATCGCATCCCCGGAGCAGATTCCGGATAGTCTCCGGGTACAGCCGTCCTTGTTGCAGCTCATCCTCAGACAGCCCGAGCGACCGCCAGTGATCAGGATCCAGGAATCCGAAGCGGGGCTTATGTTCGTCGTTCAAATAGTCCTTCACGAACGTCAGGACACCCGCTTCCCAAAGGGAGGCGAAGTGCTCATTCAACAGCTTCACGGTGGCACCTACGGAGGTAGGCGACTTGCCTACCTCCGTTCCGCCATAACGCGCCACGGCCTTCACGGGCCCCTACCTGACCGGAGACCCGGCCTTGGACCGGGAATCGAGTTCGGCGGCGAGGGCCGTGTAAGCCATGTGCAGCAGCAGGGTCACGACATCGTCGGCGGTGAGGCCGAGAGGCGAGGCTTTGTCGATCAGTTCCGCCCACTGGTCTGCTGCCCGGCCAGAAATCTGGGCCGAGACCTTGCGCTGCTGGCGGCCAGCCAGCATATTATTGAGCGCGGCAGCAGCGCGCGTGGTCTTGGTGCTTGCTTTCTTTCTCATGATCCACCTCGAAGAAAGTCCCATCGGGGACACAACCATGGTGGTCCTTCCAGCGGATCCGTGGCCTGCTTCCGAGCCGCATAGCTACTGCGTCTGCGAAGGGCGGCCAAAGCCGTTCTGGCCCCGCGGCAACAGTCCGCTTTCAAATCCGGTCTCAGATGTTTCTTCCCAATTCAGCCCGACGCCGCGTCCCCGGATCGACATCACCTTGGCCTTCGGCCCTGGTTCGCGCCCGGGTACAAGGCACCGGTCATTCCCCGGACCATTCTGTTCGGCCCCGGTCGCAGCCTACGCCTGCGCCCCTGCCCGACCAGCCGGGCCGGAAGTCCGCGGGTAGGCCCCGCGCCCTGGTTGTGTCTTAGATGGCATTTGCGTAAGCACTGTTCGCAAACGGGCCGTACCCGTTCGCTTTTCGCCTTGAAAACGCGGGATCCAAAGCTCCCACAGGCAAGGCTGCCGTGCCCTTGGCTGCAGCTTTTACTTCAGCGCCAGGCGGATCGCTTTAGCTTCATATGTGGTCATGAAGCGGAAGGATTGTGGCGCGTGGAATTCCTCGAATTTCTTGAATGGATCGATAGGTCGTCGCAAAGGTTTGACGCCGCCAAGATCCAATCCAACCCCTCCTTCAGGCCGTAAAAATAGGCGTTCAGTTCGGCCCTGCTGCCCCCCCATTATGATGGCGAGCGTAGTTCCACAGGGCTGTTGGACCGCCCTGCAATGCCTCTTCGATCGGTACAACAGCCACGTTCTTCTTTACCGGGATGGTGGCATAGATGACGAGGTATTTGACGGCTTGGGCCGTCCATCTCCGGCGGAATTCGATAGTCTTTTCCCCCGCGAGAATGGCCTCGACATAGCGGGGGTGGGTGGAGATCAAAACGAGGTTAGACACAGGTAAATTCCTGAAGTGATTTCATAGGCGGTGTGGGGGATCTTGACGATGGTCTGGGGTGCACCCTTCAGGATTCCCTGTCGGATCAGGTCACGCAGCGTGGGGCGGGTTTGTAAGGTGCCGGATGGCCTGAAAATTATCACCTTCCACGGAGCGATCCGACATGTCTTTGAACTCCGCAAGGCACACCGTTCACCGTCGGACCATGGGGGCGATGACATCTGGATCCAAGCATCAATTGGTGGCTTCAAACACGCCAAGGGCGGTGATCCGATGCTGATCCCGCGACCTGTAGAACAGGACCAGATCGCCAGGGAACGGACCCTTGATCCTGGCGTGGCACAGGTAGGCCTACCTTATGGCATTCCCAGCGGGATTGTCCTTGGTCACTTGCAGGCCGGGAAGCTGATCATGAGTGCCCCGGAGCCCGGAATCCGGAAAGAGGACCTTATGATACCGGCTCTGGATGGGAATGACGTATTACCCAATCTCGGGTCCATCCATAACGTGGGGAAAGAATAGCCGGGCGTACTCCACTGGGGGCAGGTCCATGCCGGGAGATGCCACCGGCTGGGCCTTCATAAATACGTCATCACCCCTCAGCTCAACCGCTTGTTGGAATCCGAAATTTGCCAGCATCTTGACCAGCCGGAGGCGTCCTTTCCGAGCCGTGAGAAAGATGCCCGGGAGGCAGCACGTCTGGATTTTTGGGAGACCCGCTGCAGCAGGAATCAGAGGGTCATCAGGTGAAGGGGACGAGGTCCGATCCTTCATAAGCCCTCCGACCCGCTCTGCCGAGGGAAGCGTCGCATCAGCCTCGATGGCAGGCACACGAGGGGAGTCTGAC
This sequence comes from uncultured Holophagaceae bacterium, assembly GCA_903927605.1. The sequence continues at coordinate 3,439 of CAIYNT010000051.1, read as the reverse complement.
CTTCCAAGATCACTGAGGGAATGAACCGCGATGAGCAGGGATCCCATTGCCCCTCGATCACTTTGAGAAGACTGGGTCTCTGGACCAGTGTGACCTTCCTGTCGCCCCAGTGGTCGGTGACTGCGTCAGTCCGGTACGCGCCTGCGGAAATTTTTTTGACCCTGCCCGGTACCCGGTTCGGAACAAATAAATTTCCAGAGGAGCTTTGGCCTTCGCCCTTCGTGCACCGACCACAGGTGCCACAGGAGGCTCACAGCCATGATCCAACACGACGCCAATCAATCCGAAACGGAACAGGAACAGGACAGCCTGCTCCTCGCGACAGTCCTCCAGGGCACCCAGCATCTCACCGATGCCCAACTGCTCTCCACTCTGCTCCGGGATCTCGACATCATCCGTGCCGAAGCCATCTTACGCTCGGGCAACCTAAACGCACTGATACACGGCGGTCCCATGGAACTGATGGCCCATGGACTTCACGAGGAAGAGGTCCTGCGCATCATGACCCATCTGGAACTCACATCCCGAGTGATCGCTCAGCGCCGCCTCCATCGCCTGGCCTCCCTCGATGACACCGTACGAGAAATCCGGATCCGGGGTGAACAGCGCGAGCGCACCTGCGTGGGCATATTTGCCGTGGACTCCCGCAATCGAATCCTGATGGATAAGGTGCTCTTCGAAGGCGGCCCCGAATCCTGCTCGGTGGACGTGGCAGAAATCCTGAGGCTCGCCTACATAGCCTATTCTCGAGCTAGGCACCGGTTAATCGTTCTGGAGAGAGCCATTCCGGAGCCCATCCGGCCAAAGCCAGCGGCCACAGGTAATCGAACAACACCCCCAGCGCTGCCTCCCCTTCCTGCCAAGCCAGAAGTCCGGTCATTCACCAGGGAGCACCACGCAGCTCTAATGGGTGCGTTGACCGCCGCTAAGACCTTCATAGCACCCAGAAATGGATGATGCCTGATGCCACAGGTCATCACCTCGGTCCGTGACCAAATCTATGGATAGACTGCTTTCAATTTCCTAGACAGCCCAGCCCATCAAAGAGGTGATACCCAAGTGGTTGCTATGCCTCCCCTCACCAAGTCGCGTTACAAGTTGGGGTGTGAGTGCCCGACAAAGCTCTACTATTGCGCCCGGAAGGACTTCGCAAATCAACTGAAAGAAGATCCTTTCATGCTCTCCCTTGCGATGGGCGGATACCAAGTAGGTGAACTCGCCAAGCATCTGTTCCCTGGCGGAACAGAGGTCAAGACCTTGGACCCAGAGATTGCCTGGAGGGAGACCCAGGACCTTCTTCGGCGCCGAGAGGTTGTGATCTATGAAGCCGCTCTCGTGGCCGGAAACTTGCTCGTCCGGGTGGATGTCCTACGGAAGAAGGGAAGGCAGGTCGAACTGTTAGAAGTGAAGTCGAAAGCCATCGACCCCTTAGAAGCCTCTCCATTCTTCGCAAGTAAGGGGGGACTCGCCAGTAACTGGCGCCCTTATCTAACCAGCCAAGCGATTCTTCAGATTGCGTAGGAGATTGCCTTTGTCGTGAAGGTTCCTTAGTTCAAAGGTTGTGGGAGGTTGCAATAGTTTGGGAAGAAGCAGACGCAGAGCTTCCTCAGTCGAAGGTTCTTCGAGAAGGAATTCCACGTGCATGGTCATCCCCTCTTAGTTTTAAGTGGGCGTTGGTCAGGCCGAGTCGGATCTCCAACACCGAAGAATCCTTCCATCCAAAGTTGACCGAGCTTTGCCCCAGAAGCCATGTGCTCTGAGATTCCCATGAGGTCCGAAGCTCGAAAGGCCTCTGTGTAGCCTTTAACGTCTCTATTGAGAACCCAGACTTCCTCGGGGCGCATGGCATCAAGGAAAAAGGGGCTGTGGGTAGTCACAATGAGCTGGCTTCCACCAGATGCTTCACGACATTCCTCCGCCAATTCATAGAGAAGACGCGGGTGAAGGTGGTTCTCTGGCTCTTCAAGTCCAAGGAGGGCTGGCGGGGCTGGATCATACAGGGCCACCAGATAGGCCAACATCTTGAGCGTTCCGTCAGACGCCCACTTGGCCAGAATCGGGCGATCGAACGGGGCATCTTTCAATAGCAAGAGCAGGCGCCCATCTCCCATGACATCAGCGTCAACTCGGTCCATTCGGGGAACACGCTGTTTCAGTCTGTCGAGGATAGCCTTCAGCACCTCCTCGTGCTGTTCGCGAAGGTATTGGATGACATTCGCGAGGTTGTCCCCAGATTGGGAGAGATGTTCCTGGGGGCCTGCCTCAGGGACGGTCCGTGTATGGTCGGCCGTCAGGTAGGAGAGACTCCATCCCGTGATGAAACGTCGCAGGGCCGCAACACGAGGATGCTTGGCCAGCTGGCCCAGAGTGCTAACGGCAAGCTCCTCGGCTGAGATTAACTTTTCAGGAATGCGCTGATCTCGATCCTCAGGAAGATCACCTGAAATGACCTCTCCCTCACCCATCTTGAAATCTAGAAAGCGGAATGGCTTCCCGCCTTTGCCTGTTGGATTTCTCGCCCAGCGCAACCACTCCTCAGTCACGTAGGGTCCTTTCTTACCCTCATCAATGGCCAAGTGGTAGGTGATGGGTGCTGATTTGGTGGTCTCCCGGTAGCGGATCTCGAACTCGATTGGCCCCTCACAACCGCGGCTGCGAAGCTCCTTGAACCGCCCCCTTCGGTCCCAAGCTTTACGTAGTCCAGAACCAAAACACTCTGACAAGAATGCAAACACGTCAAAGACTGTGCTCTTGCCACTGCCATTAGGTCCGAGCAACACCGTTAAGGGGCGGAGGTTGGTAAAGGAAACATCCCTTAAAGCTCGATAATTCCGAACCTTCAATGCCTCAATGCGGGGAGGGGAAAGAATGCTTTTTTGAGCCACGGTCAGGTGTCCTTTCCCTTAAGTCTTGGGATGGCGGGTAATCGAAACGGCTTTACCTTTAGCCCAATGCAAGCGGAGTGCCAGAGATGATGCCTGTTGAGAGGTCCAGGCCCAGACCGGCCGGGAGGGCCGGGCTGACTGCGTAGGCGGTGATGGCTCCTCCCTGGTTATGCGGGATATTGGCGGTGATGGCGCTATTGACAGGGTAGGTGGCCGGATTGGTGCTGTAGGTCAGGTTGGTGGGGGCCTGGACCGAGGGAGGCGGTGGCGGGGTGTTGGGGGCGCTACCCCCTCCGCCGCCGCAAGCGAGCATTCCTGCTGTCAATACGAGGGTCAAAAGGAGTGTCATTCGCATGGACCAATCCTTGTAGAAGTGGGTTGTGTGGGTAATGGCCAAAGATGTTGGCGCCCATATATTTCATCTCTTTATGTATTGGAGTTTTCAGGACGAAACTTGAATTCCATACTTTGAAGTTGACGTCCTCCCCACTTCTATACCAAGGATGGTGAGAGTCCGGGGTTGAAAAGGATCTCGCTGGGATTCGCGGAGGGAG
>CAIYNT010000050.1 GCA_903927605.1 uncultured Holophagaceae bacterium | reverse complement strand
GTAGAGGGTGCGCCGATGGCGGGCCATGAGGGGCCACCACCACCACAGCTTCGAGCGTGAAAGATCAGCCAACCAAGGCCTCCTGGAAATTAGAGTAGCAACACCTATTACCTCCTGGTGCCAGGAGTCATCTTTCTCGTATGAACAAACCGGTGCATCCTAAAGGAAATCCACGGATCTTCTATGCGCAACCCGTTGCTGGCCCTTTGCCTGGTCGCTGCCGCCGCGCTCGTCCAGACTTCCCTGTCCGCCCAGATGGTGGAGGAATCCCTCGCCCGGGATCCCGGCCCCCTCGACTTCATCCGGGGCGACAGCTACGAGCAGTGGATCCTCCAATCCCTTGCTGGGGATGCCCTGGTCGGCATCGCCGTCGATGGCCGACTGGTCCCCCGTCTGGCCGACCGCTGGACGGTGCGGAAGGATGGGACGATCCTGTTCTCCCTGCGTCCCGATGCCCGCTACCCGGACGGCAGCCGTGTCAGCGCTGAAGACGTGCTCTGGACCTTCCGGCAGCTGCTCCAACATCCCAAGGCCAGCCCCACCAAGCGGGCCATCCTCGAGGGCGCCGCAGTGGGAAGTGAGCAGGAACATCCCTGGATCCGCTCCCCACGGCCCACGGGAAGGCTGTTGATGGAATTGGCCCGAGTGCCCATCGCCCAGAAGTACCACCCCGAGGGCGGATCCGGTCCCTTCGCGTTCCGCAAAGAGCCGGGAGCCTGGATCTTCACCCGCCGGGACCATTTCCTGAAACCCCGCATCGACGGCATCCGATTCCGTCTCCTGCCGGATTCCGCCGGCGTCATGACCGCCCTCCAGAAGGGCTGGCTCAGCATCGGGGCACCGGCCACCCGGCGCCAGTCCGAGATGCCTTCCACCCATCGCCTCGTCACTCAACCCATGCACGCCCAGCTGGTGGTCTGGAGTCGCGTCGGCGTCGAACCTCTCCGACTGATGGAACACTGGCGGAAGGATGCCTTCCCGTCCCAGCTTCTGGGTCAGAATGCCCGCCCCAGCCGGGGACTGTGGCCGGAGACCCTCGGATTCAAGCCTCAATCCATCGACGCGAGCCCATCGCCTCCATCCGGCTGCGGGACACTGCGGCTGCTCTATGGGGCCGGGGAGGAATCCCTTGAGAAGCTGCTCCTGGCGTTGCGGGAGCGTGCCCGCAGGGATGGCATCGATCTTCAGATCGCACCCGTGGAACAGGGCCTCTTGACCGAGCGCCTCCAGAAAAGCGACTTCCAGCTGGCCTGTTCCATGGTGGTCTTCGACCCGCATCCCTGGGCGGTGTTGGAGTACCTGGAACCCCGTGGCCCCATGAACTTCACCGGCTGGAGCCACCCACAGCTGGCAGGCCTCCTCTCGCGGATCCAGCGCCCCGGCGACCCCGCCTGGCAAGACCTTCAGACAGTCTGGGCGCGGAATCCCGCGGCCCTGCCCCTGCTGGATTTCCAGAGTGTCATCTGGGTGGACAAGCATCTGGTGGTGGAGCCCAGCCCCATGGGTCTCTATCTCCACACCCCGGGGGCTGCCGGCTGGCGGTGGATTCAGTGATGAAACGCACGGCCATGGGATGGCTGGTCTGGGCCATCGGCCTCGCTCTGGCTCTGGGGTTGCCAGGGTCCACCTGGAAGCAGGCCCTGCCACCGGCCTTCCCCTGGGCGATGCTCGGGCCGACGCTCCTGGCCCTGGCCGCTCTTGCCATATCGGCACCCTTGCTGGCCTGGATCGGGGGCCCAGACCTGGCCCACCGGCGCTCCCTGGCCCTGCTGGAGGCGCCACCGGACCTGCTCTGGGCCGGGCTCCTTTTGGCCCTCTGGCCGGCCGCCTGGGGGCCTCCAGGAATCGGGGGTTGGTTGCTGGCGTTTCTGGCGGCGGCCCTTCCCGGAGAGGCCCGGTGGCTGGCCCAGGCCATGCCTGGAGAGTGGCCCTTTCCCCTTGCCTGGGGTGGGTCCGCCGTGCGTCGGGTGCGCTTGACCATCCTGGTGCGCCTATGGGGACGTTGGATCGCGGCCCGCCTGCCGGTCTGGCTCACTGCCACCCTGGTCCTGGAGCGGGTGCTCGGCCTGCCGGGCCTCGGCACAGACTGGATGACCCGCGTGGTGGTCCGGGACCGGACCGGTCTGGCCCTTTGGGTCCTCGCTTTGGCCCTGCTCTGGACCCTGTCGCAGCGCCTTGACCAGGAGGCGGCATGAGGTGGCGACTCGCCTTCCTCGGGGCCCTGCTCCTCCCCGATCTGGCCCTGGATCCCTTCCACGGCGGGCTGACCGCCACCCTGCGGCATCCACTCGGCACTGACGACCTGGGTCGGGATGCCCTCCTGCGCTTGACGCTGGCGGCAGCCCGCAGCCTGGGTTTCGCCAGTTCCTGCGCTCTGCTGGCCCTGGGCCTGGGGCTCCTGCTCGCCTGGCGGGGACGGCGCTTCCTTGGCGCGTGGTCGGCCCTGCGCAGCCTGCCGCCCCTGCTCTTCCTGCTACCCCTGGCCGCAGCCCTCGGCGGGCTTCCGGCTGCACTCCTGGGCTTGTTGCTTGGGGGATTGATCGCTCCCCATTTGGAGCCCGCACTCCGAGCGAGAATCGACCGCTTCCGGCACTCTCCGGCCTGGGCCGCTGAACGCACTCTGGGCGCGCCCTGGCCATCGACCCTCCGCCGCTGGGCACCCTGGGGCTGGCAGCAGGCCGTCGCCCTCTTTCCCAGTGCCTGGCTCGCAGCCCTGTGGGGCGAGGCCACCCTGTCGACCCTGGGCCTCGGCCCCGGCCCGGACCATGACAGCCTGGGCCGCCTGCTGGCGGAGGAACTGCCCCGGATCGGTTCCGACCCGTCGCCTCTGGGCTGGGCTGCCCTGGCCATGGTTTTGCTCCTCGCCTGGGCGTCCAGCCCGAGGAAGGCAGCCTGAGAGCCTGCAGTAAATCGAATTCAAATCGAGTGGACCAATTTGACCCCCCGCAAAGAAACGAAAAAGGCTGTAGCCACAAAGGGCACAAAGAACTGCCTTGGGCCCGAAGTTGTTTCTCTGTGGCCTTTGTGTTCTTTGTCGCCAATTGCAGTTAGCTTGCGTGGCGGAAGGTATCTTGGCCCTCGCCGCGCGGGCCCGCCGGAGGCGGCTTCCGGCTTGGCCGGAACTGATCCCGGGGGCGCCTGGATCGCGTCCAAAGAAGCGCGGTGCAGGTGCCTCCGGGATGCAGCCCGTGCTTTCGAAGCGGAAACCCCTGCCATTTCCCGTGTCCTCCAGCTTTCTTCTGTGGCTTCCGCGACCAGCGTTTTACTCTTTGGCCTTTACGCTACGCTTGGTTCCATGAGCCCACTTCTCGGACAGCCCCTCCCCGCCTTCTCCCTCCAAGATGACCAGGGCAACACGGTCATGGCCAAGGATCTCAGGGGCCACTGGACCGTGCTCTACGCCTATCCCAAGGACAGCACCCCCGGCTGCACCACGGAGGCCTGCGACTTCCGGGACAACCTGGCGCGAGTCCAGCCCCTGGGCGCCCAGGTCTACGGCATCAGCCGCGACAGCCTGAAGAGCCACCAGGGCTTCATCGCCAAGCAGAGCCTGTCTTTCCGCCTGCTCTCCGACCCCGAGTGCACCTTGCTCAAACCCCTGGGTGCCTTCGGGAAGAAGATCATGTACGGCAAAGAAGTGGAAGGCATCATCCGCAGCACCTTCCTCGTCGATCCCAAGGGGATCATCCGCCACGTCTGGCCCAAGGTGAGCGTGAAGGGGCACGTGGCCGAGGTGATGGAGACACTGGCCGACTTCCAAAAGGCCTGAGGGCCCCGGCCTCTCGGGGGAAGCGTGAAGCGAGGCACGGTTCCGCCGGGCCGAGCGCGGGGGTCCGGGGGTGTGCGCGCAGCGCGGAACCCCCGGAAAACATCAACCCGCCATGATGCTGAAACCACCATCCACGTACAGGACTTGGCCGGTGACGCCGCGGCCCATGTCGCTGAGCAGGAAGACGCCCGCATCCCCCACTTCCAACTGATCGGTGTCCTTCTGCAGGGGTGTGTGGGCCCGGTGGTGCTTGAGCTTGGACCCGATGCCGGGAATGGCTGAGGCGGCCAAGGTCTTGATGGGCCCTGCGGAGATGGCATTCACGCGGATGCCCTGGGGCCCCAGGTCTGCGGCCAGGTAGCGCACACTGGCTTCCAGGCTGGCCTTGGCCACGCCCATCACGTTGTAGCCCGGCACCACACGCTCGGACCCCAAGTAGCTGAGGGTCACAATGGAGCCACCCTCAGGCATGAGGGACTGGGCGGCGTGGCTGACGGCCGCCAGCGAATAGGCGCTGATGTCGTGGGCCACGCGGAAGTCCTCGCGGCTGGTCTCCACGAACCGACCTTCCAGCGCCGGACGGGGTGCGTAGGCCACCGCATGCACCACGAAGTCGAGCTTCCCCCACTGCTTGCGGATCTCATCAAAGGCCATGACGATCTGGCTGTCGCTGCCCACGTCCATGGGCAGCAGCAGGGGGTTCTTCAACTCCGCCGCCAGTTCATGCACGTTCTCCCCCAGGCGCTCGTTCTGGTAGGTCAGGCAGAGCTGGGCCCCGGCTTCCGCCACCCTCTGGGCGATGCCCCAGGCGATGGACCGCTTGTTGGCGACACCGATGATCAGGCCCCGCTTGCCCTCCAGCAATCCGCCCTTGGTCCCCATGCGAGCTCCTCCAGAGTCATGTCCAAACAAGCACTTAGAGTAGCGCAAACCCCCATGGACGCGCTATACCCGGGGTCAGGATCGAAGTTCCCACTGCCTAGTGTGCTGGCCCTGAAATACATGAATCAAGGGGTGGATGGGCCAGCCCACTTCCATCGGGGCATGGCCCCTCTGGCGATCCGGCGCGCAGGCGCGCCAGATCTGTCACCCCTTGGGGGCACTGCCATGCCCCCAAACCCCTGCCAAGTGTGGTGTCCCAGCACTTCGGATGATCCAGGTTCTCGCGGGACACCACACTAGAAACCGGTCAACAGCAGATCGATCGCCTGGAGAATTTCACTCCTCGCCTCGGTGAGACTACCCGAAGCCGGGCCCAGTTCGCGTTGGGGAATGCCCGCCAACTCTGGAACCATCGCCACCAGGGAATGGCCCTGGAAGCGCACGACGGGAGTCAACCGGGACAGGGCCTGTACCCCAGTCGCATTGGGTCGGTACAGAGGCACGACCACCCTCGTGCCAAGCACGGAGAGCAGGTCCGACTGCACATCCAAGAGGAAGGGAACCGCGGTCTTCGTCTTCGGGTTCGGGTTCCGAAACACGGAGTAGGCGGCCATCAGAAGGCCCTGATTCCATCGGAGAACACCCCCTGCGACTCGATCCGGGTGTTGTAGGACTCGATCGCCTTCCCATTCTCCTCCAGCCACCGTTCAGCCAATCGCGCACTAACTGCATACGCCAGCGCTTCCTCGGCCACGCTGGACAGATTGAGGCCCAGTTCCTTCCCAAGTTTCAGTAGATCGCTGTTGAGGGTCAGATTGACCGGCCGCTTGGGAGCATCTGCCTGGTAGGTTGAGCGCATGAATAACTCCATGATCAATGCATATTTATTATGCGTATTTATCATGCACCAGTCAACCCCAACCCCTCCCTTGTCCGAATCCTGTTCCTCCTGTCTTCCAATCCTGTTAATCCTGTCCTGCAGTTGTCCCTAGAGGGCCCGTGCTCATCCTCCCCACCGCCATCCTCGTCCTGGTCCAGGCCCAGGCACCCACCTTCCGGGCAGACCTGGATGCCGGGCACTACCTGAAGGTGCAGGCAGAGGCCGAGCATCGTCTGCGCGAGACTCCCGATGATGCTCTGGCCTGGGCCGCGAAATCCGAGGCCCTGTCATCTCTCATGCGGTTCAGTGAAGCTCGGGCTGCGGCGGACCATGCGGTTGCGCTGAAACCTGGGCTGGCCGATGCCCTGCTGGCCCGGGGCTTGGCGCGGGCGGGCGAAGCCATCAGGCAGCGGGATCTCGGCAGCCTGCGGGGCGCCCTCGGGGCTCTGGACGACTTGCGCGCCGCCACCCAGGCCGATCCCACCCTGACCTCCGCCTGGACGAGCCTGGGCTTGGCTTACGAAATGCTGCCGGGCCTGCTCGGCGGTTCCACGCAGAAGGCCCTGCAATGCGCTGACCGGTTGAGAGCCATATCTCCAACCCGGGGCGACCTGCTGCAGGCCCTGGTCCTGGTGGAAGAGGATAAATGGCGCGAGGCCGAGCCCTATTTCGGCCGGGCCCTTGCTCAGGCACCTCAGGATCCTGAGGTGGTCGGCCAGTGGCTAGATGCCCTGGACCGCCGTCCCGCCAAGAAGGCCCTCGGCGAGGCCGGGAAAAACACCCGCCTGTTGGCCGAGGCCCAGCGCCTGCTGCCGGGCGTGCGCACCCACGCCCGGGGCCTGATCGCCGTCAGCGACGCCTACCTGCACGCGGGCCAGCCCGAGACGGCCTGGAAGGTCCTACAGGAGCACCTTGGCCAAGTGGACGCTCCGAGTCTGCTGCGCCTGCAGCTTGGGAAAGTGGCCGCCGCCAGTGGCGTGCACCGCACCGAAGGCCTGGCCGCTCTGGACCAGGTGCTGCGCGAACCCCTGGAAGGCGGCTCCTCCGGCTACCCCGGCGCCTGGTGGCGCAAAGGCCAGATCCTCCGCGATCTGGGCCGCAAAGACGAGGCCCGCCACGCGGCCCAGGAGGCACTTAAGCTGGATCCTAAGCACCGGGGAGCGCGGGAATTGCTGGAAAAGCTGGGACAGGATTGACAAGGCGGTTTCAAGTTCCAAGTGCAACAGGCTTGGGTGGGTTTGACCAGTAGGCCTGGAAATCAAAAGCGCCTTCTGGAAGGAAAAGCTCTGCGGGGCATTTCCAGCCGAGGGATTTCCTCGGGCGGACATTCAGGGTCCAGG
>CAIYNT010000049.1 GCA_903927605.1 uncultured Holophagaceae bacterium | reverse complement strand
GGCGATGGTCTGGGGGTGCTCATTCTGGATGAACTTGGAGAGCTGCTGGGGATTCGCGCGCTCGAGGCTGGTGAAGCCGGCGCTGGATTCCAGGGCCTTCACGAGGCGGTCGATGATCTTGCGCGCCACCTCGGGGCCCACTGACTTGATGAGCAGCTTCTTGGCGTACTCGATGCCGCCTTGGCTGATGTAGCTGCGGGCCTGGGTCATGGTGTGGAACTCTTCCATGACTTCTTCCGCCACCTCGGGCTGAACGTGCTTGGTGATGGCGATCTCGCGGGAGATCGTCTGGATCTCGTCCTCTTCGAGGTACTTGAAAATATTCGATGCGGTCTCGTCCCCGAGGGTGACCATGAGCACCGCGGCCTTCTGCATGCCGGTCAGTTTCGCCATGGCCTACCGCCCTTCCTCGAGGAGCCAGGATCGCACCAGGGAAGCCATGGTTTCTGGGTCCTCGTTTGAACTGTCCTGGAGCCGCTTCTTGATGAGCTCACGTCGACGGGCTTCCGGTGCGCTGAAGGCCGCGTCGGCATTCAGCTCCGCCTCAATCTCGGCCTCGATCTCAGACATGGATTTCACCTGGACGGGCTTGCGAGTAGATCCACCGCCCAGGCCGGCCATGGCCGCCTCACCACCTTCGGCGCTGGCGACACGCATAGGCGCCGGGCGGTTGATGGCCGCGGACATGCGACGGAGCATGGGCAGGATGAGCATGAAGAACACAGCCAGTCCAATGACCGCGTAGATCACACTGGGGGCGAACTGCCGGACCAGATCGATCCAGAACTGCTTCTTCGCGTCAGCCTCTTCCTTGGGATTCACCTGGAGAGTGGCGAAGGCCATGTTCTCCACCGTGAGTTCGTCACCACGCTTGAGTTGGATGCCCACGGCTGTGGCCACCTGGTCACGGATCTTCTTCAACTCGTCGGCGCTGCGTGGGGTGGACTTCTGGACCGGCTCCCCCTTGGCGTCCTTGTCCCAGGTGGAGTAGTTGTCCACGATGACCGCCAGGGTCATGCGTTTCACGGAACCCGTGGCCTGGTCTATGGCTCGCACCGTCTTGCTGATCTCATAGTTGGTGGTGGTCTCCTTCTTATCGGTGCTTTCCGTGACGTTGGCGGAGGCGCCGCCCGTGGCGGGGGCCACGTTGCTGGCGGTTCCCGGTATGCCCGCACCGGCATCGCGTTTCTGGACCTTCTCGTCCTTCTGCTGGACGCTCCGTTCCACTTGGCCCTGGGGATCGAACTTCTCTTCGTTGATCTTCACCTTGTCGAAGTCCAGGTCCACGTGGGCCGTGGCGCGGACCTTCCCGATCCCCACGACGGGTTCGAGCAGTTCGGTGACACGACGGACCATGTAGTCCTCTTCTTCGCGGGCCACCTTCTTCTGGGCATCGCTGGCGCCGACCATGGGATCGCGCCCCGTGCGGGAGAGGATGCGGCTGTATTGATCAATGATCACCACCTGGTCGGGCTTCAGGCCTTCGACGCTGGCGGCCACCAGGTTGACGATGGCCTGGGTGTTCTCGTCCGGCAGGATGCGGGAACCGCGGAGCTTGAGCAGCACGCTGGCCTTGGCGTCCTCCTTCTCGGTGAGGAAGGGACTGTCGTTGGAGGGGGTGATGTGGACGGTGGCCTCCGCGACCTGCTGGAGGCTCATGATGGTCTTGGACAGCTGGGCTTCCACGGCCCGCCGGTAGATCACCTTCTGAGAGAAATCTGTGGTGCCGAGTCCGGCGTTCTCGAGCTTCTCGAAGCCCAGTTTGTCGCCGGTGAGCAGGCCGTCGCCGGCGAACTTCAGGCGGAGGGACCCGACCTTGCTTTCGGGCACGAGGATGGTGCGCTGATCACTGCTGAGCTCGTAGGGCACCTGCATCTTGTCCAGCTGGGCGACAATGGAACTGGCTTCCGAGGGCGAGACGTTGGTGGCGAGGACGCCCTTGGACTCCTGGCCCGCCCAGATCCCCAGGCCCGCCAGAGCCAGCAGCACTGTCATGGAAATGGCGATCACCATGACGCGCTGGGTGGCGCTCATGCCCTTGAAGGCGCTGGTCAGTTGTTCCGCGAGGTTCGTTTCCCCGGCCATAGGCGTTCCTCAGTCAGGGGTGAGGCCGCGCCGGGAAGCTCGGCCTGCGCTACATCTGCATGCGCATGACCTCGCGGTAGGCATCGATCAGCTTGGATCGAACGGCCATCATCATCTGGAAGCTAAGATCGGCCTTCTGGACAGCCAGCATGGCCGTGTGCATGTCTGCACCCTCCCCAGTCATCAAGTTCCGTGCCTCAACGTCGGCCTGGGCAGAGACTTGGTTCACCTCGTGGAGGGCCTGCTTGAGGAGATCGCCAAAGGCCACCTCTCCCTGGGCGCCCGGAGCGCCGCTGCCCTGCCCGGAATTCGAGGATCCGGACACGGGATTGAGCGAGGGGATTTGGGGGATGTTCTGGATGGGGTCCATGGGGTGGCTCGGGGGAAAGGCCTTTCATACGATCGGTCTGAGGGGGGGGAGAGGCAAGTCGAAATTCCGACAGGTTACTGGGCGCTGAGGATGCCCAAGGCGGAGGTAGCCATGGCCTTGGCAGCGCGAACGACGGCAATGTTGGCCTCAAAGGCCCGACTGGCTTCCGTGAGATTCACCATCTCCTCCACGGGGTTGATGTTGGGGTAGTTCACCACGCCATCGGCATTTGCATCGGGATGGCTGGGTTCGTAGCGGGTCAGGAAGGGCTCCTGGCTGGTCTGGATGGCTGCGACCCGGACCCCGGCATTGGCCAGGGCACCTGAAAAACCCATGTCCTGAGCCTGGAACACGGCTTCCCTGCGGCGGTAGGGGCCACCTTCTTTGGTGCGGGTGGTTTCGCTGTTGGCGACGTTGGAGGCGATGAGCTGGACCCGCAGCCGCTGGGCGGCCATGCCAGTGCTCGCGATGTCGAGAATCTGGGAGATGCTCATCAGTGCGCCGTCCCTTCTCGGATGATGGAGTGAAGTTTCCGGAGCTCGACCTGCATGATGGTAGAGGCGGTCTGGTAGTTGTTCTGGGTCCGGGCGAGGAGCATGTTCTCCCGGTCCAGGCTCACGTCGTTGCCGTCGTTGCGTTCGGCGTTGGGCTGAAGGGCGTCGGTGGTGGGTGGGAGAGAGCCATTGGAACCGCCCTGCATGTGCATGGGGTTGGTGGTCACCAGGGATATGGGCGATATTTGCCCAGTAAGAGCTGACTTCATGGCCCCTTCAAAGCTGAAGTCCCGGGTCCGGTACCCTGGCGTGTCCAGGTTAGCCAGGTTCGAGGCGATCAGGGTCTGGCGCCTGGAGGCCAGGGACATGCTGAGATCCATGGCCTGGATCATCTGGTTGCCACTGGTGATGTCGAACATGGAGCACCCTGCAGAATGGACCGGGTGACCCCGGCTTCCCGGGATAGGATGCAGAGCCCGTGCCGATGAAGTGGGGGTGGAACGCTCGGGTGTTCTGGATTCCCTCTAGTCCCGAGATTGGGCAGGCTTGCTACACTGGCCGCTCACCCCGAGGCCCTTATGATTCTGAACACACGCAAGCACAACGATGTACTGATCCTCTACCCTGAAGGCAAGATCACCCTGGGTGATGGCGACCAGGAATTGGGCGAGGCGGTGCGGACCTCTCTGGCCAACGGAGAGCGGAAGATCATTATCAACTTCAGCAAGGTGAGTTACCTGGATTCCTCCGGCGTGGGCGAGCTGGTCGGCTGCTACACCTCCATCAAGGGGAAGGGTGGGGAGCTGCGCATCTGCGGGATGAGCTCCAAGATCTTCAGCCTCATCAAGATGACCAGCCTTCACTCGGTCTTTGAAGTGAAGGACACCGAGGAAGAGGCCCTCGCGGGCTTCTAGGGAGGTGCACTTTCGCACCGTACTGGGCATCGGCTTCCTGGCGCTGGCGGCCGTCGGCGCCCAGGCAGCTGATCCTCCGCGCATCCTGACGGCGATCCGGATCGAAGGGGGGGATGAAGATGACCGGCGCTTTGCTTCGGCGGCCCTCGGCTTGGCGCGGGCTGCGCCTGCAGGTGCGGCATCCCTGGGTATTTACAGAAGGGTTCGGCTATCCTCGCATCCCGATGGAGCGGAGTTCATCCAAATACTTTGGGTGAACAGATTGACCTCGGCGAACTCCCTCCAGTCTGGTTCTATCCACAGGGCGGAATGGTTGTTCTCTCGGATGACTATCAGGCTTACGAAGCCTACAGGTCCGCTCAAATGGAGTATCTGCCGAGCTTCATTCTTGGTTCCGCTACATCTGAGGTAATCAACCTTGAGGGTCCATTAGGAGCCAGACAATGAGTTCGAGCAATGTGCCTGATTACCAGGGCACTGTCCTCAAATCACTCTGCCCCAAATGGTCTGCAATCTAGGATCTGTGCGGATTGGCCTGACAAAGCGTCCAGGAGTCCCGTGCCACATCCAGGAGTGTGCGAGGATGTCTTTTGGACACGGCCCACTGATCTCATAAAAAACAGTGAAGGCCAGAACCGTTAAATTCTGGCCTTTTCACCTATTTATTGGTTGGCGCGGGCGGTCTCGAACCGCCGACCCCTACCGTGTCAAGGTAGTGCTCTACCGCTGAGCTACGCGCCAATGCGAGCCTCCATTCTAGCGGAATGGGCGCGCCTGTCGAGCCTCCAGGGCAGGGAGGACCCGTCAGGAATTCCAGAGCCAGAGCACAAGGGCGGCCAGGGTGCCGAAGACCAGGATCAGCCAGTCTCCTGCGTACGGATGCTCCAACGCGAACCAGCGGATCGGGGTATGGGGATGGGTATGAGGATGGAAATGAAGATGCGTGGCCATGGCAACCTCCCCTCCTGGGCACTGCTGTCCGCTTCAAGGATGGGTCCGCGGAAGGGAGGACGCCCGGGAAAGATGGATCAACGGAAGGAAACGGGCCAGAGCAGCCAGGCGAGGAGGGCTCCGGTCAGGACAAGCACCCAGTCGAGCATCGCGGAATGTTCGAGCTCCTGGTGGTGGAAGGAATGGGCAGCCATCGCAGCCTCCGGGTCAAGGCGCCTTCAGCCGATTCCAACTTGGTGCGTCGTACGATTCCTGCCGTGAATTCTTGGGAAATTCTTTTCATGACCCCCGGGCGAGGAGGGCCACGACCTCACTCTACGGTTACGCTCTTCGCCAGATTCCTGGGTTGGTCCACATCGCAGCCACGCAGCACGGCGATGTGATAGGCCAGCAACTGCAGGGGGACGACATAGACAATGGGAGTCAGCCAGGGGTGGACCGCGGGCAGTTCCAGCACATCTTCGGCGATGCCCGAAAGGCCCGTGTCGCCTTCCGTGACGAGGGCCAGGATGCGCCCATCGCGGGCGGCGGCCTCCTGGAGGTTGCTGAGGGTCTTGTCCCGGTGGGCATCCCTGGGCATGAGGGCCACCACCGGCAGCGTCTTGTCGATGAGGGCGATGGGGCCGTGCTTCATCTCGCCCGCCGGGTAGCCCTCGGCGTGGATGTAGGAGATCTCCTTCAGCTTTAGGGCCCCTTCCAGGGCGATGGGGTAGCAGGGGCCCCGACCCAGATAGAGGAAATCGGTGGCATCCTGCCAGCGCTGGGCCCACTGGATGATTTTCGGCTCCAGGGAATTCAGCCGTTCCAGGTGCGCCGGGAGCTCCCGCAGGCCCTGGAGCAGTTCGGCCTTGAGCTGCGGATCCACCGTGCCTTTGGCTTCGCCCAGCTTGAGGGCCAGGAGGGTGAGCACGGCGAGCTGGGTGGTGAAGGCCTTGGTGGAGGCCACCCCGATCTCGGGTCCCGCGTGCGTGAGGATGGTGGCCTCGCACTGCCGGGTGGCGGTGGAGCCCATGACATTGCAGATGGCCAGCGTGCGGGCACCCCGGGCGGAGGCCTCCTTCATCGCGGCCAGGGTGTCGGCGGTCTCGCCGCTCTGGGTGATCCCGATGATGAGCGTGCCCGGCTGGATCACGGGCTCGCGATAGCGGTACTCGCTGGCGTAGTCCACTTCGACGGCCACGCGGCTCAGCTGTTCGATGAGGAACTTGCCGACGAGCCCGGAATGCCAGCTGGTGCCACAGGCCACGATGTGAATGCGGTTCAGGTCCGCGAGCTCCTGGGCGGTGAAGGGCAGGTCGAGGGGGATGGATTCGCCGTCCAGCGGCAGCCGGTTGAGCAGGGTATTGGACAGCGCCTGCGGCTGCTCAAAGATCTCCTTCTGCATGAAGTGCTTGTAGCCGCCCTTCTCAGCCGCCACGGGGTCATAGGGAATGGTGAGGACCGGGCGCTCGACTGCACTGCCATCCAGGCGGTAGATCCGCGCGCCGCTGCGGGTAAGCTCCACGAGATCACCATCCTCCAGGAAGATCACGCGGCGGGTGTGGGGCAGGAGGGGCACCACGTCCGAGGCAAGGAAGGTCTCGCCATCGCCCAGGCCCAGTACCATGGGTGGGCCACTGCGGGCGGCCAGGATGCGGTCGGGATCCGAGGCGTGCAGACAGGCCAGGGCGTAGATGCCGTCCATGCGGCCCACGGCCTCCCGGAAGGCCTCCGGGAAGGAGCGGCCTTGCTTCATTAAGTGAGAGACCATCACCGGGAAGCATTCGGTGTCGGTCTGGGACTGGAACGACTCTCCGGCGGCCGTCAGTTCCGCGCGCAGTTCGAGGAAATTTTCGAAAATGCCATTGTGGACCGCCACCACCTGGCCGTCCGAGCTGCAGTGGGGATGGGCGTTCTCCTCGGTGGGGCGGCCGTGGGTGGCCCACCGCGTATGGCCGATGCCGAGCGGGGTGGGATCCGAGATGTTCACCTTGGCCGCGAGGTTGGCCAGCTTGCCGGAGGCACGGATGATCTTGAACTCACCGGAACCCGAGGCGAGAGCCACGCCCGCGCTGTCGTAGCCACGGTATTCCAGGCTCCGCAGTCCATTTACCAGGATGCCCGCGGCACCCTGCTGCCCGATGTATCCGACGATTCCGCACATGGCTGGCTCCCGATCACAGACCCAACTTAGCGTGGCAGGTCCCAGGATCCAATGTAGTGCCGTACACCCTGGCTGCGGCGGCGGGCCCCACTCACCCTGTGGTCATTCAGCCACAATGCCCTGCGGATGGCTGCTGCGGCTGCATCCCGCCCCCCAAAGCCCGAATGCGCCGGGGCGCAGAGCGGGGGTACCCAGGGGGAGGCTCCATGGCCACGAGCCCCTGGCGGGTGGAAGCCGCGCATTGCGTTGCGCCCATAGAGGCGTGCGGCGCCCTCCACTTGGCGCGGTCTTCCCCGCAAGCGGGGGCAAGCGAAGCCCGGCTCCGCCGGGCTGAGCGCGGGGGCCCGGGGGTATTCGCGCAGCGAGGAACCCCCGGATAATATCAAGCCAGGCTGCGGATCCTGGCGGCGCGGGTATCGATCTCGGTGATCCGGAAGGCGAAGTTGCCGTCCACCACCACCACCTCGCCCTTGGCGATGAGCTTGCCATTGACCAGCAGCTCCACGGGCGCATCGGCGCTGCGGTTCAGTTCGAGGATGGAGCCGGGGGTCAGCTTCAGGAGTTCCCCCATCTGCATTTCGGTCTGCCCCATCCGCACCACCACCGGGAGCTGGATGTCCAGCAGCAGGTCCAGGTTGCCGGAGTCGGTCGAGGGTCCGGAGGCCACGGGCGCCTGGCGCGGAGGTGCGGCCAGGGTGGCGGCCACAGAGGCCGGTGCAGGCTCCGGGGCTGGCGCGGGGGTCTCGCCCAGGCCCAGCTTCCGCTTGAGCTGCTGCAGAAGGAGATCCGGGAACAGGAGATGGACCGTCGTGTTCAGGGAGTCCTGAGTGGTGGGCAGCGTGATGTCCTGGAAGCCGCCCTGCCCCAATTGCTCCGCGAAGGCCGCAGCATCCGGCGCCATGGCCAGGATCTCCACATTGGCGATGGCGAAGGTCTCGCCGGCCAGGTCTGACAAAGTCTGATTGGCGCTGCCCATGACCTGGTTGAAGGTCTCCGCCAGGGCATCCTTGGAGTCGCCCACCAGTTCATCAGCGGGCGCCCCTTCACCCCCCAGCATGAGGTCCACCAGCATGGTGCCTTCCTTGAGGGGCAGGGTGAAGAAGAGGGTGCCGCTCAGCCCCTTCTGGTAGTTGGCCTTGACGAGGATCCCGGTGCCTTCGTGAAGGGCCGCGATGGCCGGTGTCTCCAGCAACTCCCCTGGTACCGACTTCATCTGGAACTCGCGCCCCGTGAGCATGGAAAACACGGAGGCCATGCTTTCGGCGAAGGCGCCGCCAACCTTCTGGAAGAGTTCAGTGTCTCGGGCATCCATCATTCACCCCTCCGACCGGCTGCCGGTCACTTGGAACACGCGTTTCCCATTGGGATTCAGGGCCACCAGGCCCACGAAGCGTGGAATGCCATCCACGCAGAGGTCCAATTCTGCGTCGAAGCGCTTGGTCAGCGGGATCAGGTCCCCAGTCCTCAGCTGAAGCACCTCCTCCATGCTGAGACTCGTGCCGCGGATCTCCGCGGCGGCTTCCATGCCGCAGCGCTTCAGGCTGGCCAGAAGCAGGCGGGCCTCCTCGAAGGTGGAGGACTTCTTGTAGCCCGTGAACATCTCCTGGTCGAACTTGGTGGAGATGGGTTCGAGGATGATGCTCGGGATGGCCAAGTTGATCATGCCGCTGACCGGG
The DNA here is from genome assembly GCA_903927605.1 of uncultured Holophagaceae bacterium. Next base: position 15,076 of record CAIYNT010000049.1, on the reverse strand, counting down.
CCCATCTTCACTTCGAAGACCACGAGGAGCACGACTTCGTTGGGCGCCACGATCTGGATGAGCTGGGGGCTGGTTTCCCGGGCCTGGATGCGGAAGTCCAGGTCCACGATGCCCCGCCAGGCCTCGCGCAGGTCCTCCAGCACCAGCTTGAGGACACCGTCGAAGATGCTCTGCTCGATGTCAGTCATGGTGCGGAGTTGTTTCAGCGGCTCGCCGGGACCGCCCAGCATCTTGTCGATGATGGGGAACACCAGGGTCGGGTTCACCTCCAGGGCCAGTGCGCCTTCCAGTGGCTTGATGGAGATGGCGTTGAAGCAGGTCGGATCGGGCACCGAGAGCAGGAACTCCTGGTAGCTTAGTTGTTCGACGCTCACCAGGTTCACTTCGGTGATGGTGCGCAGGTAGGCGCTGAGGGAACTGGAGAAGTTCCGGGCAAAGCGGTCGTGCATGAAGTGGAGGGACCGCATCTGCTCGCGGCTCACCCGGTCGGGACGGCGGAAGTTGTAGAGGGTGACCTTGCGCTGGGCCTGGGCTTTTTTTGCCTGAGCAGGGGCCGCACCCCGCTCCCCTCCCCCTCCACCCGAGGCCTTTCCGGCCGGCTTGGTGTGGGATTTAAGTAGCGCGTCTACTTCCTCTTGGCTCAGGATCTTGGCCATGGATTACCCTTCGATGTGCTTCTCCAGGAGCTTGCCCCGGAGTCGCAACATGGCCTTGGTATGCAATTGGGATACCCGGGACTCAGTGATGTTCAGGAGGGTCCCGGTCTCCTTCATGGTCAGCTCATCGAAATAATAGAGCTGGACCACGAACTTCTCCTTCTTGGGCAGCACCTCCATGGCATCCCGGAGGATCTCCTTGATCTCCGAGGCCTGGAAGGTCTGGCTGGGGTCCTCCGCATCCGGGTCTGGGACGAAGCTGATGAGGCTTTCGCCCTCGCCGTCCTCACCCACCTCCACGAAGGTGCCCAGGGTGACGCCCTTCAGGTCGTCGAGGTTCTTGTGCAATTCCTCCAGGGGCATGCCCAGGTGGAGGGCCACCTCTTCGTCTGTCGCGGCGCGGCCCATCTGCTGTTCAAGCGCGTGGTAGGCGCCTTCGATGTCCTTCTTTTTCCGGCGCAGGCTGCGGGGCACCCAGTCCAGATCCCTCAGACCATCGAGGATGGCGCCCTTGACCCTCAGCTCGGCGTAGGTCTTGAACTTGATGTTGCGAGCCGGCTCGAACTTCTCGATGGCATCCATGAGGCCGAGGATGCCGCTGTTGATGAGGTCATCCAGCTCCACATGCGAAGGCAGACGGGAGGCGATGCGGTGGGCGACGAACTTCACCAGCGGCACATAGTCCTTGATGATCTGCTCTCGGTTCTCGCGGTCGAAGGGTTCCGGCGGTTCGGTGGATTCGGCCTCTGGGGCCGGAGCAGATGGAGCGGTGAAAACCGGTGCGGGCAAGGATTTCCCGTAGGCCTTTGCAGCCGCCAGGGCCGCCCAGGGACGAAGAGCAGCAGGCGCCGATTCCACGGCCCGGAGGACCTCGCCACTGAGGGGCAGGCCAGGATCGGCGGGCTGGTCCGGAGTCGGGGGCATGCATGATCCTACTGGGGTTCGTCGGAGGCGAGCTGCCTCCAGAATGACGCAAAGCCGTCGGGCTGCAAGGATACCTGCCCCAACAATTGGCGGGCGAGGGCCTGGAAGGCCTGGGTGGCCGGACTATGGGGGAAGAGTTCCACCACGCCCCGTTGCTGGCGCACAGCCTGGAGAATGTGGGGGTCGTTGGGGATCATGCCCAACACCCTGAGTTGTTTACCGAGAAATCGCTCAGTCACGGCCTGCAGCTGGTCGACCGTCTCCTGGGCCTCGTCGGCACTCTGTCCATTGTTCACCAGCAGCCACAAGGGTTTGCCTGCCTCGCGGAGATGCAGGACCTTCACCATGGCGTAGGCATCCACCAGGCTCGTGGGTTCGGGAGTGGCGACGAGGATGACCTCCTGGGCCGCCATCAGGAGCTTTAGGACCGAGTCATGGATGCCTGCGGCGGTGTCGATCAGCAGCCAGTCCGCAGTCTCTGCCACCCGCTGGAGCCCCTGGACGAGCCGCAGCTCGCTCATGGTATCGAGCCGGGTCAGTTCCTGGATGCCGCTGCTGGCGGGGATGATGCGGATGCCCATGGGGCCTTCCAGCAGGATTTCCTCGATCACCTTCTCGCCCCGGAGCACATGCTCCAAGGTGTACTTCGGCGACAGGCCCAGCAGGATGTCCAGGTTCGCCAGACCGAAATCCGCGTCCATGACCACCACGCGTTGACCCTGCTGGGCGAGTGCTAGGGCCAGTCCCGCGACGACATTCGTCTTGCCGACCCCCCCCTTGCCTGAGGTGATGGCCACCACGCGGGCGGCAAAAAGGGGCGACTCAGTAGGTTGCCCCTGGGCCATGGTGCGGAGTCTGGAGGCCTGGTCACGGCTCATTGGGCCTCCTGAGAGTGCCTAACCAAACCCCCATGGGGTCGCGCGAGGGTCGCCGGGCGAGCGAGGCGAGGAACGCGAGTCGAAGCGTAGCGGGTACTACGCGCGACGAGCGTGACGCGGCATCGCGACGCCCGCCGGCCTTCGCCCGGAGGGATGAAGCCAGGCTGGCGCTCCGCGGCGTCACGGCCCTTGAACGATGTCCCGCATCGCCCTGCGGGCCCTTCCTTGCGGTGCATCCAGCCTGGTTTCATCGCGACCTCGTCGGGGTTTGGTTAGGCACTCGTGGGGATGGGGAGGATGAGGTCGGCCACCCGGCGGCTGGTGGCCAGTTCCAAAGCATCAGGGACCTCCTGGCCCGTGCCCAGGTAGCTGAGGGGCCGCTTGACTCGCGCCAGGGTGCTGAGGATGGGGCCATAGGTCGAGGTCTCGTCGAGCTTGGTGAAGAGCAGCCGGGTGGGGTGCAGCGGCTCATAGCGCGCCGCGATTTCGGTGAGGTCGCGGGGCTTGGTCGTGGCGGACAGCACCAGGTGGGTCTCCACCTCCGGCAGTTCATCCAGCAGACCCCGCAGCTGATTGAGGGTATCGGTGTCCTTGGGGCTGTGGCCCGGTGTGTCGATGAGGACCAGGGCGCGGTCCTGGTAGAAGCGAAGGGCGCTCCGAAGGTCCTCCACCGTGAGGGCCACGTGCAGGGGCACCTGGAGAATCTGGGCGTACTGCTGGAGCTGGTCCACGGCGGCCATGCGGTAGGTGTCCAGGGTGAGCAGCGCCACCTTCTGCTTCAGGTGCAGCTGGGCGTAGGCCGCCAGTTTGGCCACGGTGGTGGTCTTGCCCACGCCGGTGGGGCCCACCAAGGCGGCTACCCGCATCTTGCCGGGATCCAGCTGGATGGGCGGCGCCACGGGGATGAAGTCGGCGATGACTCGACGCAGGAAGAGCCTGGCCCGTTCGGGATCCACTGTTCCCACGGAGGCGTCGCCGTCCTGGTCCGTCAAGGCGCGCTGGGCGTACTCGCAGAGGCGCAGCGCGATGAGGGGTTCCACATCATTGGCGACGAGGTCGCCGTAGAGCTCCAGCAGGCTGGGCGGCAGGTGGAGCTGTGCGGGCGGCATGCCCTGGCGCTGGATGCGGCTGAGCAGTGCCTTCATCTGATCCAGTTCCCTCAGGATCGAGGCGTTGCGCAAGTCATTATCTTTTAAGGCCGCCACGGCGCCCTTGATCTCCAGTAGTTCCCGGCGGAGGGGCTGGAGGTCCATGGTCGGCGCCGGGGGTGGTGCAGGTGGTGCCGGTTCGCGGGAACTGCGTCGGGCCGCTGGCGATTCCAGGGCCGCTCGTAGACCGTAGGTGAGTGAAGGGGCTCCGACGGCCACCGGCAGAATTCCCACCTGGGCCTCGTCGACGGCGGCCGTCACTTCGATGATGGATTCCTCGCCCATCCCCTGTGCGGCAGCACGTCGCCGGGTGCGGGTGGACAGGATGAAGGCCTCTTCGCCCATCTCTTTCTTCACGACGTCGAGGGCATCCTGCATGGAGCCGGCTTCAAAGGTCTTCACGCGCATAGGGCGGCTCTCAGCTTTCGGCTCTCGGCTTTCAGCCAGGAATGAGATCGGCAGCTCGTGGAGCTCACAGCTGACAGCTGACGGCTGATCGCTCCCATCAGGCCACCGTTCCCAGGTTCACGACGCGGACATCCATGGGGACCTCGCTATGGCTCAGCACCACCAAGTGGGGAAGGGCACGTTCGAGCAGGCGCCGGAGATGGGGCCGCACTAGGGGGTTGGTGAGGAGCACCGGCTGGGCACCCGGCAGCACCTTGGCGATGCCGTTGGCGATGCGGTTGAGCAGCTCCTGGGTGCGGCCGGGTTCCAGGGCCAGGAAGGTGCCCCGGTCCGTCTGCTCGATGCCGCCCTGGAGGGTCTGCTCCAGGGATGGGTCCAGCACCAGCACGCCCAGCTCGCCGTTGGCGGACAGGTGCGGGCTGGTGAGCACGCGACCCATGGCCTGGCGGACGTATTCGGTGATGAAGCCGATGTCCTTGGACATACCCGCGGCATCGGCCGTGGCCTCGAGGATCCGGCCGAGATCCCGCACGGGCACCCGTTCCCGCAGGAGGTTGTGCAGCACTTTCTGGAGGGTGGTCACGCTGATGACGTTGGGGATGAGGTCATCCACCAGCTTGGGAGTGGCCTCCTTGAGCGTGTCCAGCAGGTGCTGGACCTCGGGTCGGCCCAGCAGATCGGGCGCGTGCTGTTTGATGAGTTCGGAGAGGTGGGTGGTCAGCACGGTCGCCGGTTCCACCACCGTATAACCCAGCATCTGGGCCCGGTCCCGCTGGGCATCGGGGATCCAGAAGGCGGGCAGCCCGAAGGCCGGCTCGGTGGTGGGAGTGCCGGAGAGGTCCTCTGTGGCAGTGCCCGGATTCATGGCCAGGAACTGGGCAGGCTGGATCTCGGCGCGGGCGATCTCCTCGCCCCTGAGCAGGATGCGGTAGGTATGCGGTGGGAGTTGCAGGTTGTCGCGGATGCGCACGGGAGGCACTACAATGCCCAGTTCCTGGGCCATCTGGCGCCGGACGGCCTTGATCCGCTCCAGCACTGTGCCGCCCTGGTTCACGTCCAGCAGGGGGATGAGGCTGTAGCCCACTTCCAGCCCCAGGGGATCGACCTTGAGTAGGCCCTCCACCTTGTCTGAGGTCTCCGCGGCGGCAGTCTTGGCCTTCTCCGCAGCGGCCAGGTCCGCCGCAGCCGCCGGGGTCGTCTTGGGCAGTTTCCAGGCCGCGTAGGCCATGACGCCGAAGATGGCCGCCATCACCCAGAAGGGGAAGAGCGGCAGGCCGGGCACGGCGCCGAAGAGGAAGAGGGTGGCGGCGGCGATGGTGAGGGGGCGGGGGTCCGCTCCCAGCTGGCCCATCACTTCGCTGCCCAGCCCCGAGGCATCGCTGCCGCTGCGGGTGGTGAGGATGGCCCCGCCCACGCTGATGAGCAGGCTGGGGATCACCGTCACCAGGCCGTCGCCCACGGTCAGCAGGGTGTAGGTTTCCAGTGCCTGTAGGACCGGCATGTTGTAGCGCACCACGCCCAGGATGATGCCCGCCACGATGTTGACGGCCAGGATGATCAGGGAGGCCACGGCATCCCGCTGGGTGAACTTCACGGCACCGTCCATGGCCCCGTAGAAGCCGGCCTCCTCCTGGAGGTCCTTGCGGCGTTTCCGGGCCTCCTGCTCGTCGATGTAGCCCGCGTTCAGGTCGGCATCGACGGCCATCTGCTTGCCGGGCATGGCGTCCAGGGTGAAACGGGCGGTCACCTCGGCGATCCGGCCCGCGCCATGGTTGATGACCAGGAACTGGATGGCCAGCAGGACCAGGAAGACCACCAGCCCGATGACATAGCTGCCGCCCACCACGAACTGGCCGAAGGCCTTCACCATGTGGCCGGCGGCATCGGAGCCCTGGTCCCCGGCGAAGAGCAGAATCCGGCGGGTGGTGGCCACGTTGATGGCCAGACGGAAAAGCGTCACTATCAGAAGAACCGATGGGTACGAGCTGAACTCCTTGGGCCGGCGCACATACATGCCCACCATCAGGATCACCAGGCTCAGGGTGATGTTCAGGACGATGAGCAGGTCCACCATGAAGGCGGGCATGGGCAGGATCATCACCACCAGGGTGATCATCACGAACACGGGCGCAGCGAGATCCGACCGCTTGGCGAGGCGGCCCATGTAAGGAAGCAGACGGTCCAGGAAGGTCAACATACCGACACCCACCGGGTGAGGGGCGAGGGCCGTGCCAGGTAGGCTGTGGGCTGTGGGAAGGGGCCTGCGACCCCCTGTAGCCAATAGCCCATAACCTACGGCCTGATTTTCAGTCCGTCCCAGCGCTCCGGCGGATGAAACTGGCACCGCCAGCCGGCCCAGCTCACCCGCTGGAACGTGACGTCACCGGGCCAGGGAACCCGGTCCAGCCAGGTGCGCAGCGCCCGCTGGAGCCGGAGGCGCTGCTCAGGCTCCAAGGCCGTATCGGCGCCCACCCAGGCCCCGGACCGGCGGGCCTTCACTTCCAGCAAGCGCAGCTCCGGGCCCCGGCTGAGGAGCAGGTCCAGCTCCCAGCGGCCCAGTTTCTGACGCCAAGCCACCAGGTCCCAGCCCCGGGCCCAGAGCAGCCAGAGCGTCAAGCGCTCGGCGCGGAGACCCAGGCGGCGGGCCGCCTCACCGCGCCTGGACCGAGTCACTCGTCCCGCCTCGGCAGCAGCAGGCTGCGCTGGACGCGCTCGAGGTTGCCGTGGATGCGGACGATCTTCCAGGCCAGGATCATGGCGTAGCCAAGCCAGACCCAGAGCAGGCGCGGGTCTACGGGAGTGCGCTTGAGGATGTCCGTGCCCATGTCCAATCGCAGGCCCTGCAGATACCACGTCACGGCCCCGAAGGCGATGATCAGATAGCCCCAGCGGAACCAGTAGGGACGCAGGCCCTCCTTGACCTTCCAGCGCAGCAGCAGCCAGCGGTCGAAGCGGTCGGCTTTCTCCTCGGTGAAGTGCAGGGCCACCAGCTGGTCCACCAGGGGCGCATAGCGATGGACTTTCAGCTCCTGGACCTCCTCTTCCCCGTTGACCTTGCGCAGGAAGGCCGACCGGATCTTGCCGATGCACTCCTCCCAGGGGGCTTCTTCCCGCTGGAGGGCTAGGTGCAGGCGCACCAGCCCCACCCAGAGCAGTGCCTGGGCCAGCAGCACCGCCCACAGGGACCAGCCCTGCCAGCCCTGGGTGCGGACGAGATCGAAGAAATGGGCGAGATCCATGGGGACCAGCTTACGCCATGAGGCTGTCGGCTATCAGGTGTCGGCTATCAGCCTTCAGTTCCAGGCCCACACCCTATTACACCTTGCTCCACGGCACTTCACCGGCGGCGAGGAAGGCTTCCCCGTCCAGGCCCTGATCCTCCGCGCGCTGGAGGAGGTGCTGCAGGGCTTCAGCGGTGGCCTCCGCATCCTGGAGGGCGCGATGGGCGCGGGTGTTGGTGATGCCGAGGAAGTCGCACAGCTCGGCCAGGCTGCGCCTAGGTAGCTCGGGGATGAGCTTCTTGGCCAGCAGGCGGGTGCAGATGAGCCGGTGGCGGCGCCACACGCCTTCGGGCAACCAGGATTTGAGAAAACTGCCGTCGTAGGGGGCGTGGTGGGCCACCCAGACGCGGCCTTCGAGCTTGGGTGCCATCTTCAGGGCCACCTGCTCCCAGGGCGGTGCGCCCGCCAGCATGGGCAGGCTGATGCCCGTCAGGCGCTGGATCTCCTCCGGCAGAAAGCCCTGGATGGACGCCAGGCTCGACCAGCGCTCCTCCACCACGGGGCCCGACAACTGCACCAGGCCGACTTCGGTGATTTCCGAAGGCTGCAGGAAGCGGCCATCCTTGCCCCAGCGGGCCTTGGGGCTGCCGCCGGTGGTCTCCAGATCCAGCACTGCGAAGCGCAGCTCCCGCAAAGCAGGGGAACTGGATTCAAGCAGCGGAGCCTGGGTCATGCGCTGACCAGGGTCTTGAGTCCATCCTTGAACAGCACGTCCACCTTCTTGCCCAGCCGCCGCTGCACCCGGCCCAGGCCGAAAGTGGGGTGATCCATCCAGGCACCCTCTTCCCAGTGCTGGGCCACCTGATAGGGCTGGGCCTTCGCGCCACCCTGCTCCGCCGCCAGCGCCTGCTGGAATTGGTTGACCAGCGATCCAGGGCGAGGGCCACCGGATTTGGCAGCGGTGGGGATACGCGGGGTTCGTGGCAGGGGTTCAGGTTTGGCCGTGCGGAACTTGTGCACGGAGCGGCAGTTTCCACAGATCAGCCGGTCGGGTACGCCGTTGGTGACAGTCAGGACCTGATGCCGAGTCTCGCCCCCACAGCGCCCGCAGGGCGCATCGACATCCTGGCCGGCGTAATAGGCTTTCGTCATTCATTCAGGTTAGCAGCCGCAGTTCCAAGCGGCGCTGGGGAATGGCTCCAGCCCCAGGTCCGGCTCAGGTCCCGGGGGACGGCACCAGGGCCCCCTTGGCATCCAGTCCCGCAAAGCGGTACCCCTCCGCCCGGAGTTTCGGGATGAGGACCGGCAGCACCTCGCCGGCGCGGTCATGGATGTCATGGAAGAGGATGATGCCGCGCTTCTCATGAGCGATGGCCTTCAGCACCCGGTCGGCCACGGAGCTGGGTACGGGATCGGCCCAGTCCAGGCTGTCGATGTTCCAGAGAACCGACCGGAGATGGTAGGCCTCCAGGGCCTGAAGCTGCACAGCCGTGCGGGCGCCGTAGGGGAAGCGGAACAGCTGGCTGTGTGCCCCCGGGATGGCCCGGAGCAGCTGGTCCGTCTCCCGGATCTCCAGGTCCAGCGGTGCCCCGGTCTCTTTGCTGAGTTGGGCGTGGGTGTAGCTGTGGTTGCCCACGATGAAGCCACCCTTGACCAGATCTTCCGTAAGGGTCGCCAGGGGGCTCAACTTGATCTGGCCTGAGGTGGTCTGGACACCGAGGTTTCGACCCACCTCGAAGAACAGGGCGGGCACCTGCTCTTTCTGGAGGAGGGCCTTGATCTCCTCGGTGTAGACGCGGTGCGGGCCATCATCAAAGCTGAGGATGAGCACCTTCTCGGGCAGCTCCGTGCCGTTGATCTCGCGGCTGCTCTGGAGGGTTGCGGCCGGGCTGGGGATGGAGGCCCCTTGGATGAGGGGATCCCGTGGAATCCGCCGCTGGAGTTCCGCCACATAGGTCTGCCAGAGGTCCCGCTGGCCGCCGCGGGCGGGCGTTCCCGGGCCTCCGAAGACCTGCTGGTACTCTGCATCCACCAGGGCTTCGATTCGATCCGCGGCCCGGAGGTCCCGGACCAGCCGATGGTTCAACTGCAGGCCTGTGGGAGTGGTGTCGGCCACCAGGGGCTTCTGGAGGACCCGAAGGGAATCCCTGAAGGCGAGCCGGTCCAGGGCAAGGAGATCTGGATCTGCCTCCATCCAATCCAGCAGGGCTCCGATCACGGGATCCCGCCGGGGAACGGGCTGCTTCGCCAGCGTCGTCAGGGCCGCATTCAGCTGGTGCACCAGATCCCTGCGTTCGTGGTGCAGGCGATGCCCCACGGCCAGGGCGCGCTCCAGGGTCGGCCCCTTCATGTTGGCCTCGTCGGCAAACAGCACGATGAGCTGCCGGTGGACCTGGAGATCGGCCCGCAGGGCTTCCAGCAGGGGTGCCGCAACTGGCGCCTCGGGCTGGGCTGCGGCCACCGCGAGGCTGGCAGCCACTTCCAGGGGGGGGCGAGTGGGAACCCGAACCCGCTGTCGGCGGATGATCCAGACACTGGCCACGGCCAGAGCCACGAGGAGGAGGGGCCAGAGCCGTCGCATCGCCATCAGCCCAGTAGCGCCATGATATGGGTGAGCCGCTGTTCCCTCTCTTCGGCCTGGCCCCGCAGCTTGGCCACGGCCGCTTCAGGAGCCTTGGTCACAAAGCTGTCGTCAGCGAGGCGGGCGCGGAGCGGCTCCAACTCTTTTTCCAGCTTGGCCCGTTCCTTCTCCAGCTTGGCCTTCTCCGCCACGGGATCCTTGAGGCCCGCCAGTTCCAGCGCCACCGCGCCACCGGCCACCACGGCGACCGTTCGCGAGGGCGAAGCGAGATCATCCTTCGTGAAGGTGACGGACTCCAGCCGGGCGATGGACTTCAGGGCCTCGGTGAAGGGCTCCAGTTCCGTGATTGAACAGAAGGCCGGCACCCGCTTGGCCGGATCCACACCCTGCTCGGCCTTGAGGCGCAGGAGGGCTGAGAGCACCTCCTGGAAACGGGGGATGATTGTGGAATCGCCCCCTTGAAGCGCCAGGAGGCGCTCGCTTGTACTACCAGTCGCTGTCACATGCCCGACTCCAACAGTTAGGGATACGCCTTGTGGGTGAGCAGTTGCATTGCGGGAAATACTCCCGAGTTCAGCGTAATCACCATCTCCTTCAGTCCACTCCTTCCAAGGCCAGCTCCGCATCGCCAGTAGCTTCGGTTCGCCTTCCGGTAATCGTGAAGCGATTACCGCCTCATGGATCTCTTCGGTCAGGAAGGGCACGAAGGGATGCAGGGCGCGGAGCAGGATGTCGAGGAAGCGCAGGATGGCGGCCTTCTGGCCCTTCGTCCCGCTCACCAGATGCACTTTGGCCAGCTCGATGTAGGTGGCGCAGAAATCATCCCAGACCAGGTGGTAGAGCAGGTCCGAGGCCTCATGGAAGCGGAATTCCTCTAGGGCCTTGGTGACGGCAGACAGCCCGTCATGCATTTCCCGGATCATCCAGAATTCGGCCTCGCCAAGTTCTGGTTCCGTCTCCAGCGTGATGGACTCGTCCAGGTTCATCTGGACGAACCGAGATGCGTTCCAGAGCTTGTTGCAGAAGTTGCGGGAGGCCTCGAGCCGGGCCGTGCTCATGGCGATGTCGGTGCCGGGCGCAGCCATGATGGCCAGGGAGAAGCGCAGGGCGTCGGTGCCGTACTCCTCCATCACCTCCAGAGGATCGATGACATTTCCCTTCGTCTTGCTCATCTTCTGGCCGCTGGCGTCGCGTACCAGGCTGTTGAAGTAGACCTTGCGGAAGGGCACGTCGCCCATCCAGGTGAGGCCGGACATGGCCATGCGCGCCACCCAGAAAAACAGGATGTCGTAGCCGGTGATGAGCACGCTGGTGGGGTAGTAGCGCTTCAGATCCTCGGTCTGCTCTGGCCAGCCGAACACGCTGAAAGGCCAGAGCGCAGAACTGAACCACGTATCCAACGTGTCAGGGTCTTGAATCAGTTTTCCTGCTCCGCATGCGCAGCATGCGGAGGGTTGCTCCATCTCCACATGAAGCTCCCCACAAGAGGCGCAGGTCCAGGCCGGAATGCGATGGCCCCAGACCAGCTGGCGGCTGATGCACCAGTCCTGGATGTTGGTGAGCCAGTGGTTCCAGACAGCCGCGTGATGCTCGGGCGTGAACTGGATGGCGCCGGTCTTCACCGCGTCCAGGGCCTTGGTGGCGGCCTCTTTCATGTCCATGAACCACTGCTCGCTGACCAGGGGCTCCAGCACCGCGCCGCTGCGGTCGCTGAGGGAGATCTTGTTGGTGTAGTCCTCCACCTTGACGAGGAAGCCCTGCTCCTCGAGGTCGGCCACCACGCGCTTGCGGGCTTCGAAGCGGTCCAGGCCCGCGTAGGCCCCGGCCGCGGCGGTCATCTTGGCGTCGAAGCCAATGATGGTGATGGAGTCGAGCCCCAGGCGCTGACCCGCGGCGAAGTCGTTGGGATCATGGGCCGGCGTCACCTTCACACAGCCGGTTCCGAAGGCCGGATCCACGAAGCTATCCGCCACCACGGGAATCTGCCGCCCGGTAAGCGGATGGTTCATGAGCTTGCCGATCATGCCCTGGTAGCGTTCGTCGTCGGGGTGTACGGCCACGGCGGTATCACCCAGCATCGTCTCGGGGCGGGTGGTGGCGACGACCACGTCGCCGCTGCCATCCGCCAGCGGATAGCGCAGGTGCCAGAGCTTGCCGCGGCGTTCCTCGTATTTCACTTCCAGATCGCTCAGGGCCGTCTGGAGCGCTGGATCCCACTGGATCATGCGGGGGCCGCGGTAGATGCGCCCAGCCTTGTAGCTTTCGACGAACACCTTGCGCACGGCCTTGTTGAGTGAAGGGTCCAGAGTGAAGCGGTTGCGAGTCCAGTCCACCGAGCAGCCCAGGCGTTTCAGCTGGTGTTCGATGGCGCCCTGGTTCTTCTCCTTCCAGTCCCAGATGCGCATTTCAAACGCATCGCGACCCAGCTTATGTCGATCCGTGCCCTCGGCCTTGAGTTGGCGCTCCACCATCATTTGCGTGGCGATGCCCGCGTGATCGGTGCCGGGCACCCAGAGGGCGTCGAAGCCCTGCGCTCGTTTGAAGCGCGTGAGCACGTCGTGCAACGTGTTCACCAGAGCGTGGCCCATATGCAGGTTGCCCGTGATATTGGGGGGCGGGATCACGATGGACCAGGGCGCCTTGCCGCTCTGCGGGGCCGCCTCGAAGGCCCTGGATTCCTCCCACACCGAGTACCAGCGCGTCTGCGCCGTCCTGAAATCGAAAGCCTTGTCCATTTCGTGCATGGGGATCCTTGCCTTGGCTTTTGCCGACTCGAAATCGGCTGCGCCGATTTCGAGTAAGAGAATGGAACTTCGTTGGAACGACCAGCCCAATGGATCAGTTTACCTGTGGAAGGAGAAGGCTTCCAGGTCAGGGTCAGTCGCTGGACATGCGATCGTACATGTCCTCCCATTCCAGGTCGGTCCACCATTCCTGCTCCAGACCATCGCAGGTGGTGCCATAGGAGGGGCAGGCCACGCAGCCGTCGCCCCGGTGGACGGTCGGATCATGCTCGGGGGGATAGGTGGTAAGGAGGGTCACAGCGGCTTCCTGGGCCTGCTCCTCGGCCGCGGTCATGGGGCGGGAGGGCAGCTCCTGGATATGAAATCGTCGCAGCCGTTCCCGGCCTTCAGGGAAGAGGACGGAGTTCTCGGCATCCATGTGACGCCAGAGGGAATGGCTGTAGTCCACGGCCAGGGCCTGGAGGCGGGTGCGATCGGCTTCAGCGTGGAGGGAGGCGCCCAGCAGCGGTTCCAGGCCATCCAGCAACCGGGCCATATGCTGGTGTTCACCGGTGATGGCGGCGACGGGACCCCGCTCCTCGGGAATTTCCGCCTGGTCCACCAGGGCCCGGAAGAGCACCTGCTCCTCCTTGTCATGGTGGAAGTCCCCCGCAAAGCGGCGGAAGAAGGCCATGAAGCGGGCCCCATCCGCAGGATTGCCCAGGCCCGCCAGGCGGGCAGTCACGAAGGCCCGGAGGGAGCCCACGACCTGCTCGATGAGTTCGTGTTCCTTCTGGAGATCCTCGATGAGTTGCATGGTTCTAGGCCCTCACGGTGGCGCGTTCCACCCGCATGCCCAGGGCGTTCAGCAGCCAGTGGTCGTGGTTGCCGCCGGGGTTGGGGGTGGTGAGGAGCTTTTCGCCGGTGAAGATGCTGTTGGCGCCCGCGAAAAAGCAGAGGGCCTGCAGCTCATCGCTCATCTGCGTGCGGCCTGCGCTGAGGCGGATGCGGCTCTTGGGAAACAGGATGCGGGCCGTGGCGATCATGCGCACGAGCTCGAGCGGGGGTAGGGGATCCACGTTCGCCAGGGGCGTGCCATCCACGGCCACGAACTGGTTGATGGGGATGCTCTCGGGCGCCGGGGTGAGCTCCGTCAGCTCCTGGAGGAAGTGGACGCGCTGATCGATGGTCTCGCCCATGCCCACGATGCCGCCGGAGCAGACTTCGAGCCCCGCGGCGCGCACGGCGGCGATGGTCTCCAGCCGTTCGTCAAACTTGCGGGTGTGGATGATGGTCTCGTAGAAATCGCGGCTGCTGTCGATGTTGTGGTTGTAGACCTGGCAACCGGCGGCTTTCAGACGCAGAGCCTGGGCTTCGTTGAGCATGCCCAGGGTGACGCAGACCTCCATGCCTAGGCCGGAAACGCCGCGCACCATGGAGAGCACGGCGTCGAAGTTGGCGTCGTCCTTTACTTCGCGCCAGGCGGCACCCATGCAGTAGCGGGTCGAGCCGTTGGCCTTGGCCTCGGCGGCGCCGGCCAGCACCTGTTCCACGTCCTTGAGGGGCTCGACCTTCAATGCCGTGTTGTAGCGCGCGCTCTGGGGGCAGTAAGCGCAGTCCTCGACGCAGGCTCCGGTCTTGATGGAATCCAGGGTGCAGAACTGGATCTCCTCCGCATTCCAGTGGGTCCGGTGGGCCGTGGCCGCCCGGTAGAGCAGCTCGGGCATAGGCAGGTCATGGATGGCGCGGATGTCGGCGGCTGTCTGGGACATGGGGGCTCGCAAAGGTCCGATTGTACCGGAATTCGGGATCAATTCCCGTGCACATCCAGGTCTAGCCGGTAGCCGACATTCGGCTCGGTGATGAAATGCTTCGGCCGGGTGGGATCAGCCTCGAGCTTTTTGCGCAGCATGGCCATGTAGATGCGGAGGTAATGGGTGTTGCCTTCACCTCCGGGGCCCCAGACTTCCGCAAGCAGCTGGCTGTGGGTGGCCACCTTTCCGGTGCGGCGGACCAGAGCCTCCAGCAATCGGTATTCCAGGGTGGTGAGCTTGACAGCCTGCCCATCCAGGCTGACCTCCCGGCGGCCGAGGTCGATCCTGAGCCCGCCGCCACAGACCACCGGATCGGCCACATCGGCCTGGAGGGTATGGCGCAGGGCCACGCGGATCCTCGCCAGCAGTTCGGCGGCGCCGAAGGGTTTGGCCAGGTAGTCGTCGGCGCCCTGGTCCAGGGCCCGCACCTTGTCGCGCTCCTGGTTGCGGGCGCTGAGGATCACCACGGGCTTGCGGCTCCAGCTCCGGAGCTCTTTCAGCACGGCCATGCCATCCAGGTCGGGCAGGCCCAGATCCAGCAGCACCAGGTCAGGGTTATGGCTGCGGGCCATGGCCAGGCCCTCCGTGGCTGTCGCCGCGCTCAGCACCTGGTACCGCTGCCCGGTCAGGGTGGGGAGCAGGAACCGGCGGAGGGCTTCCTCGTCCTCGATGATGAGGATCAGCGGGTGGTTCACAGGGTCCCCTCAGGAGGCATGGGTGGCG
>CAIYNT010000048.1 GCA_903927605.1 uncultured Holophagaceae bacterium | reverse complement strand
GGATGCCTCCGGTGCAGCCCGGCGCGGGTAGGACGCCGCTATCCAGCCCGCCGATACCGGACTGGCTGAACGCGCCGTTGTACCACTTCTGGAAGACCAGAGGGTCTGTGCCCAGCTTCGCCCGCGCCACACGCTGCAGATGGTCGGAGGTCGGCGCGAAGCCGCCGTCGGCGTAGAAGTAGACCACGTAGAGGTAGCTGACACCCTGGGCATTGGTTTCCACGAAGGCGCTGGGGATCGCGTTTCCCATCGACGGGTACGACGGCGTGGCGGGCTGGGGGTTCGGCCCCTTCAGGATGGCGTACCGGCCCGTTCCGCCCAGGGGGCTGTTCACGGAGGCTGGCCAGGTCCTGCCGTTGTCCGCGGACCGCGCGAGACCCACGGTGCCGTAGTAGGGCTGCTGGTTAATGCCGCCCGGGCAGTGGTTTTCCGCTTCGTAGATCATGATCAGGTTGCCCCCGGGCAGCGTCGGATCCTGCACCACTGTGCCTGGAGCCGAATAGTTCTCGTCGAACTCGGTGGCATAGGTGGCATCACACTGGGTGAACGACATGGGCGGGGCCATGATTTGGGCGTTGTAGCCGAGAGCAGTGGCAAACTGGAACGTAGCCAGATCTGTGGTCTGGAGGACCACGGCCCCTCCCCCGGTGGTGCTGGTCGAAACCCTCGATGCCCCGAAGACCAGGTAGCCGCTGGAACCACCTAGTGGGATGAAGGTCGTGTGTTCATCCGGGAAGTTGGTGAGGTAGAGCGAGCTGGTGGTGTCGTTGGGGTAGGTCACCGCCGTGTCCGGCCCCACGGAGAAGGACTGGATGCTGGGCGGCGGCGCCTTGACCGTGATTGACAGGCCCGCCGTGGTACTGCCGGCGCTGTTGGCGGCCGTGACCGTATAGGTGGCCGCAGCCGCCACGGCCGTGGGCGTTCCGGTGAGCACGCCGCTGGTCGCGCTCAGGCCCAGTCCAGCGGGAAGGGCGGGCTGGACCGAATAGGTGGCCACTGCCCCTCCGCCGCTGGACGGCGTGTCGGCGGGGATGGCGACTCCCTCGGTGTAGATGGCTGGGTTTGTGGCGTAGACCAGGTTGGTGGGGGCCGAGACTGGGGGCGGCGCGGAACCGCCGCCCCCGCCTCCGCCACAGGCAAGCATTCCCAGCACAGGAAGAAGGAGCCGAAAGCAGTACTCCAACGGTCTTCGCATGGGGCATTCTCCCGGGCCAACGTTCAAACTCCGTCTGGCCCTCCTAACGGGTTAAGGGGTGATCGCCTTTTTCGTCATCGAGCCCTACTCGGCCTTCGGCGTCCAGAAATCGGGATCGCTGGCGATGGTGTGGGGGCCGGGATAGCTCAGCTTGGAGCTGAAGGAGAACAGCTGGTTCTCGACGTAGTTAACGGTGTCCGCGAAGACCTTCTGCATGGCCTTGCGGCCGTCATCACCCAGGGCCTCCCGGAAGGCCTTGGACTCGGTGTCCATGGCATCCAGGTCTGCCAGGGACTTCATGGGTCGGAACATGACATACGTTGAGGAGCCCATTCCCGCGGCCACCTCATAGCAGGCGAAGGACCCAGGGAAGTGGCTCTTTTCGTAGGCGCCCAGGGCCTGCTTCACCCCCTCCTCGAAGGCCAAACCCTGCCCCTGCTTGATGCGGAATGTGCGGACGCGGAAGTAGCGCATCTTGCCAATCTCAACGGGCGGGCCGAAGCTCAGGTCCTTGCGGAGGGTTGCCAGGATGCTGCGAGTGCCGGTGAGGTGCTCGCCGTCTTCCATGGCGATCTTGTCGACCTCCTTCATGAGGGCCAGGTTCTTGTCGAGCTCATGCTGCTTGACTTCCCAGTCCGCGTAGCTGGCGTAGCCCATGATGAACCAGGCCTCCGAGGGCCCCGTCAGCGAGGTCATGCCCAGGTAGTGGTCCGTAGACTTGCCCCTGGCGACGGCCCGGGCCCAGGCGGACTCCGTGGCCGCATGAGGACCCCCATGGCCGGGCTTGACCTCCTCGCGGACGATGAGCAGCAGCGGCGGCGGCATGATGCCGCCCTGGGCCAGCAGCGCGGGTGCGACGAGGAACACCAGACGGGAGAACAGGGAACGGAAGGTTGCATGAATCATGGCGGCCCACCTCCGGAGGGCGGACATGAAGGTAGTCGCCTGGCTCGTGTCTGAAAAGTGAAATTATTGTTGGAACAAGCTAATTCGATCGAATTAATACTATTTTTAGTATCAATATCAAAGCTGCGCCCATCCTGCACCTGGCATTCTCTTCGAGGACCCACCAGGGTTTCAGTCCTGTCCTGCCACCGCCTCCAGCTCGGCCAGCCAGGGGGCCCGCTCGGCGTGGGTGACGAAGCTGGCGTGGAGGCTGTTCCGCGCCAGGGTCACCAGGTCGCTCCGGGACAGAGCCAGGGCCTGGGTTGCTTCCAGGAAATTCTGGCCGATGTACCCACCGAAATAGGCCGGATCGTCGGAGTTGAGGGTGACGCACAGCCCCCGATCCAGCAGGTGCTTGAGGTTGTGCTGGGCCAGGGCCGGGAAGACGCGGAGCTTGACGTTCGAGAGTGGGCAGACCGTGAGGGGCACGCGCTCGCGGATCAGCCGCTCCATCAGCACCGGATCCTCCGCGGCTCTCACACCATGGTCGATGCGCTCGATCCGGAGGCGGTCCAGGGCCTCCCAGACATAGTCAGGGGGCCCTTCCTCACCCGCATGGGCGACCAGGCGCAGGCCCAGGTCGTGGCAGCAGGCGAAGACCCGCTCGAACTTGGCGGGAGGATGCCCCTGCTCCGAGGAGTCCAGGCCGACGCCATGGATGCGGTGGCGGTGCGGCCGGGCTTGCTCCAGGGTCGCGAAGGCCTCAGCCTCGGAGAGGTGGCGGAGGAAGCAGAGGATCAGCCGGGAACTGATCCCCAGCAGGTCCTTGGCGTCTGTTGCGGCCCGCTCAAGGCCCGCGAGCACGGTCTCGAAGGCAATCCCCCGGGCGGTGTGAGTCTGCGGGTCGAAGAACAACTCCGCATGCACCACACCATCGGCCCGAGCGCGCTGGAAGTAGGCCATGGCCAGGTCATAGAAGTCCCGCTCGTGGATCAGGACCGCGGCCCCCGCGTAGTAGATGTCCAGGAAGGACTGCAGGTCCGTGAAGGCGTAGGCCGCCCGCGTCGCCTCGACGCTGGCGTAGGGCAGGGCCACGCTGTTGCGGCGGGCCAGATCGAACATCATCTCGGGCTCGAGGGAACCCTCGATGTGCAGGTGCAGCTCAGCCTTGGGCAGCCGGCGGATGAACGCCATCAGGTCCATGGCGGGTCCTTCCTGGGTCTCTGGATTGGTCCTGCAAAAAAAATTCAAGAAAATGAAAACTGCTTTCACCACAAAGACGGAAAGACCGCGAAGAAAAGCAAGATCGCTGTTATGCCTTTCATTTTTTCTTCTGGTCTTCCTGTCTTCGTGGTGAATCTGCTTTCTTGAAGGCCGTCCGTAATTCTCCTACTTCCCGGGCATCTTGGACGCCACGCCCTTGACGAAATAGTCCATCTTCTCAAGGTCGAGGTCGGAGATGGTCTGCCCCGCGGCCACACGCATCTTGCCATCCTGATCCACCACCGGGCCCGTGAAGGGATGGAGCTTGCCGGCGACAATCTGGGCCTCCAGCTTCTTGGCCATGGCCTGGACATCCTTGGGCACGGCATCGCTCATGGGCGCCATCTTGATGAAGCCGTCCTTGAGACCACCCCAGACGCTGCCGGACTTCCAGGTGCCCGCCAGCACCTCGCTCACCACCTTGGTGTAGTAGTCACCCCAGGTGAGGAGGACGCCGCCCAGCTGTCCCTTGGGGGCGTATTTCAGCTCATCGGAGTTGTAGCAGAACACCTTCACACCCTTTTCTTCCGCGGCCTGGTTGGCGGCGGCGGAATCGGTCTCGTGGGTCAGCATGTCCGCTCCCTGCGTGATGAGCGCCAGGGCGGCCTCGCGCTCCTTGCCGGGATCGAACCAGGAGTTCACCCACACCACACGCACTTCGGCCTTGGGGTTCACACTCTGCATGCCGCGGGTGAAGGCGTTGATGCCCATGATCACTTCGGGAATGGGGTAGGAAGCCACATAGCCGGCGATGTTGCTCTTGGTGAGCTTGCCCGCGATGACGCCGCTCAGGTAGCGGCCCTCGTAGAAGCGACCGTTGTAGATGCCCATGTTGACGGCGGTCTTGTAGCCCGTGGCGTGCATGAACACGGTATTGGGGAACTGCTTGGCGACACTCAGGGCCGGGTTCATGTAGCCGAAGGAGGTGGCGAAGATGACCTTCGCGCCGCTCTGGGCCATCTCGCGGATGACCCGCTCTGAGTCCGCGCCTTCGGGGACATTCTCGACGAAACGGGTGGTCACCCTGCCTTTGAGGGCGGCCTCCATCTGCCGACGGCCCAGGTCATGCTGATAGGTCCAGCCGGAATCCCCCACGGGCCCGACATAGACGAACCCGACCTTGGCTGGTTCCTGGGGTGCAGCACCGGAGAGGGCCGTGGCCACCAGCAGGGCGGCGGTCTGAAGGCTGGTGCGAATGCGATCACGTATGCTCATGCTGGGGCTCCTCAAAAAGGGTGTATTGATGCCTGATTGTGCCATTCCCTGGCAAGATTGCGCTTACTTTTCGGCTGCTCCTGCATCAGATGCCCTGAAGCTCCGGTAGAGCAGCAGGTCATAGAGGAGCTTGAGGCCACCCGCAAGGAAAAAGGGGAGCCCGGCCAAGGCGGGAACAGCGAGCATCGGCCCGGCAAGCACTGGCGAGATGGCCGCGCCAGTAGTGCGGGCGATGCCGGTGACCCCGGCGGCGGCAGAGCGTTCATCCGGCGCCACTACGTGCATGGTGTAGGCCTGGCGCGTGGGGACATCCATCTGCGAGATGCTGAAGCGCAGCAGCAGCATGCCGATGGCCAGGGGCAGGTTGGGCATGAGGGGCACCAGGATCAGCAGCACGTTCGAGGGGATGTGGGTGACGACCATGGTGCGGATCAGACCGATCTGTCGGGCCAGCCGCACGGCGTAGAGGGCGGAGAGGCCCGCCAGCACGTTGGCCACAAAGAAGATCGAGCCCAGCACGCCTGGTTCGACGCCGAAGCGCTGGTGGAACCAGTAGGCCACGAGACTCTGGATGACGAAACCCCCGGCGAAGGCGTCCAGCGAAAAAAGGGCCGACAGCCGCAGCACCACGCCCTTGGACGCATGCAGACCCAGACGACCAGCGGCGGCCGACGAGGACGGCGCCTCTACGGCCCTGGACATGCGGGTGAAGAGGGCTGCGAGGAACAACCCCACCGCGGCGTAGGCGAAGACCAGGACCCGGTAACTGGCCACAGGGGCCATGCCCGAGGCCTGGAGGGCCTGGGCCGTCCAGCCCCCAGCCAAGGCGCCGACGGCGGTGGCGAAGGCTCCGGCCAGGTGGTACCAGGCGAACACGCCGGTGCGCTGATCCTCTGGTAGCACCTGGGACAGGGCCGCCTGCTCGATGGCCAGGAAGGGACCGACTTCATTGCCGGAGGGGCTGATGACCCCGAAGGTGGCTGCCAGCACCAGCACCGTGAAATCTCCGCTGAGGGCGAAAGGCACCCCTGCGGCCACCATGAGCGCCGCGCCCAGCACGAGCATGCGCTTGCGCCCCAGGCGATCCGCATGGAGGGTGATCCAGAGGGAGACGAGCACGTCACCCACCAGCGTGAGGGTGAGCAGCAGGCCAATGCGGCCCTCGCTGAACCCCAGCCCCGCCAGATAGAGCACCAGCACCACCGACAGGAAGCCGTAGGAGAACATCCGCGCCGCCCGGGTGACGAACAGCAGGCGGCCGTCGCGGCCGAGAAGACTGGAGCTGCCGGCGGTCGGGAGCATGGGCCCCCATACTACCTTCAGCGGATTCGATGGACGGGAGAAAGGGTGCGGAATTCGGCGATACTCGCAGCATGACCGTTCTTTCCCGCCCCGCCCTCCGCTGGTCCGCCCTGATCGGCCTCTGGGCCCTGGTGGGTGCGGTCCTGTGGATCGTGCTGGTGCAGGTCTTCCTCCTGGCCCTGAACCCCTTCTGCCACCTGCAGCAGCCCAGCGCGGAGCGGGTGCTGGTGAAGAGCGTGGACCGGGATCCCGATAGTCACATCACCGACTATGTGACCGTGAAGCATGGTGAGGACGAGCAGGTGCTGCGCATGTTGAAGGCCGAGGCGGCGGAGCTGCATGAATACGATGAGGTGTGGATCCTCCATGCCTGGTACTCGGATGGCCTGCGCCCCACCCAGTATCTGCTGACCCCTCACCGCCTGCTATTCGAATACCCCATCGTGCTGCTGCTGCCCGTAGCCTGGGCGCTCTGGCGCCTGCGGAGGGCCCGCGAAGAGGCCGAAGCCGCCCCGCCCCCGCCCATCCGCCGGACCTTCACGGATGACTTCCACCTGCGGGCTGAGCGATTCGCCACGCCGAAAGGAACCAGCGAGCCAGTGGACGGGAAACCTGGAGGAAACGGGCTGCCGGTGAGCCCTGATGAACACCGCCCAGAAGCTGGTGAATGAGGATGAATCCTACTGAAATGGTGCAGGGTTGATCCCTGTTCAAGGGATTCCCCTACTGCATCCACGACAACCATTCCCACCAGGGGCTACCTCGATGGAAGATCCTGCCCACGGGCGGGACGGTTCCGCGGTGTGAGCCATCCCGCCAGGGCTTCCGCCACCCTTCCGGCGCGGGGAAGGGTCCCAGCCTCGGCGGCGAGGGCTTGCCCCATGGCCGCCTCCAGCCCCACCGGAGGCGGAAGGCCGGCCGCCTCCCAGTAGCCGGGCCGGGTCGCGAGCAGGTCCGAGGTCAACCCCTCCACAAGTTCCCGCGCAACCGAGTAATCCGCTCGCGTCACCAACCGGATCCAGTGGGACGAGAGGCGGGGAGTGATGAGGGGGATTTTCAGGAGGATCGGTTTGCGACCCATGACGGCCGCAAGACGCAGGAGGATCTCGCTGCCGGAGAGGGGTTCCGGACCGGGGATGTCCCACCAGGTGCTTGCCGGAAGATCCAAGCGCGCTCCTGCCAGGAGAGCCGCCAGGACGTCCTCCAGAGCCACGGGTTCACTCCGGTGGGAAAGCCACGCGGGAAGCACCATGGCGGGCAGTCGGGCCGCCAGGTCCCGCACGATGGTCCACGAGGCGCTGCCGGCGCCGATGATCATGCCGGCTCGGAGTTCCAGGGTGGGTACGGGGCCGGCCCGGAGCGTTTCGCCCGTGTTCAGGCGGGAAAGGAGATGCTCCGATGGGGCGCCCCGGGGAGCCACACCCCCCAGGTAAATGATCCGGCGAACCCCCACCAGGCCCGCGGCCTGGGCAAAATTCCGCGCCCAGCGCAGCTCCTCTTCGATCCAGCCCGGTCGGTGGGAACCCATGCCGTGGACCAGATAATAGGCGATGTCGCATCCCTCCAGGGCCGAGGGCAGGGACGCAGAGTCACCCATGTCCCCTTCCACCCACCGCCGCTGGGGCCAGAGGCGCTGGGCCTCCTCGATCTTTCGCGTCAGGCATCGGACTTCATAGCCCGCCTCCTCCAGTGGACCATAAAGGTTCCGACCGATGAAACCGGTGGCACCGGTGAGGAGGACTTGCTGGGGCATGCCTGACTGTACATCGATGGAGGAGTAAGCTCCATTCGCACAGGGATCCACAGTCCATTGTTCATGGTTTCCTCGCTCCGCCATCTGCAGCCACACTCTTACATGAGCCGGACTCGTGAGGCCCCATGGACATAAAGCTCTCCCCTGATACCGAGAAGCATCTGTACGGTGCGATTCAACGCTTCGTAGCCGAGGAGTACGGCGAGAGCATCGGCGATCTGGGAGCCGGAACCTTCCTCACCTTCTGCCTGAAAGAGATCGGACCGACGATCTACAACCGGGCCGTGGCGGATGCGCAGACATGTCTGCAGGAGCGCGTGACCGACCTGGAGAACATCTGCTTCGCGGAGGAAACCAGCTACTGGGGCATGGGCTCCAAGAAAGGGATCCAGCGCAAGCCGGACCATCGGCGGTAGCATCCCCTACCGCCTTCCCCGCCGGGCATTGCCCCAGGAGCCCCCTTGGCTGAACCCATCTCCTCCCGCCAGCTCACCCTGCTCCAGGTGG
Organism: uncultured Holophagaceae bacterium; assembly: GCA_903927605.1. The sequence continues at coordinate 18,835 of CAIYNT010000048.1, read as the reverse complement.
TGGCCAAGCATCCGGACGTGGTGCGGGACCATCTGGTGAAGGCTGGAGCCACGGACGCGGACCTGGCCTACCTCGAGCGCCATGACCTGATCCGGGAGCGGGCCATCGGGCGGTACCGGGTGACCCACATGGGCCAAGAGGTGCTGAAGCGGAGCCTGTGATCCCGGCGCTGACCTAGAACTGGAAGGAGTCCCCATGTCCCTGCTCACCCGCGCCGAAGCCACCCGCTATGAGGAGACCAGCCGCCACAGGGATGTGCTGGCCTTCATCGCCGGGCTGGAGGCCAAGGGGGACCGCCGCCTGCATGTGACCAGCTTCGGCGTGAGTCCCCAGGGCCGGGAGCTGCCCCTGCTGGTGCTGTCGGCCCATGGCGTGACGTCCCCCGAGGCCGCCAGGCGCCTGGGAAGACCCATAGTACTGGTGATCAGTGGCATTCACGCGGGCGAGGTGGAGGGCAAGGAAGGCTGCCTGATGCTGGTACGTGATCTGCTCGAAGACAAGCCTGGCCTTGATGCAGGCGCAATCCTCGCCGACCTCACCCTGGTGGTGGTGCCCCTCTTCAACCCCGATGGCAATGATGCCATCGATCCCGGCAATAGGCGGCTGCACCTGCCCAAGCTCACGGGCCAGCTGGGGCCGGACAGCGGTGTGGGCACCCGCGTGAACGCCGCGAAGATCAACCTGAACCGCGACTACCTGCGCCTGCAGGGCGAGGAGATGCGCCTGCTGCAGACCCGGGTCTGCCAGCCCTGGGCGCCGGATCTCACCATCGACAACCACGCCACGAACGGCTCGGTGCACCGCTTCTCCATGACCTACGACATCCCCCACACGGTGGAAAGCGGCCGGAGCGAGCCCATCCGCTACATGCGCGAACGCCTGCTGCCACCGGTCACAGCGGCCCTCAAGGCCAACCACGGTCTGGACGCCGGCTGGTACGGCAACTTCGTGGAGGACGAGCGGGCCCTGGATACGGATGTCGACGCCGAACCCGGCACCCCCGTGCGCGAGGGCTGGATGACCTACCCGCACCATCCCCGCTTCGGGAGCAACTACCGGGGCCTCACCAGCCGCATGGACCTGCTGCTGGAGTGCTATTCCTACATCAGCTTCGCCGAGCGGGTGCGCACGGCCTACGCCTTCATGCTGGAGACACTCAAGCACGTAGCAGCCCACCGGGATGAAGTCGTGCAGACCGTGGCGGAAAGCCTCACGCCCAGGGACCGCATCGCCATCCGCTACGGGCTGGAGCGCTTCGACACGCCCATCGAGATCCTCACGCGCACGCCCCGCACACTGGAGGGCGCCCCCACCCGCGTGACGCTCCCCTACCTCGGGCGCTTCGTGGGTACCACCGTGGTGGACCGCCCGGCTGCCTATCTCGTGCCCGCGCCCATGGCCGCCCACCTGCGTCTGCACGGCCTCGCGCTCCAGGAAGCCGTGGGCGCCTTCGAGGTGGAGGTGCCCGTGGTGGAGAAGCTGGAATCCGAAGGGGGTCGCGCCATCCTGGAGGCCGCCGCCGTCGGGGAGCTTTCGGTTTCCTGGCGGCGCGGACCTCGGACCGTTCCGCCCGGCTGGGCCCTGGTGCCCACAGACCAGCCCCTGGGCGCCATCGCCGTCTACCTCTGCGAATCCGAAAGCGACGACGGCGCCGTGGAGAACGGCCTGCTGCCCGTGCCCGCCCTGGGTAAGGAACTGGCCCTCTGGCGGGTGCCGGCCCTGGGCTGACCTTGTCACTCGCATGACCCTGGTGGTGAAGAAGACCGAGTAGACCTCCCCTTCCTGGCTCCGGGTAGGCTGGGCTCTGCCCTACACTGACGAGGCCCTCCTGGAGTCTCCGTGCCCTACCCCCGCCTGCTCGCTCCGCTTGAGCTCGGTTTCACCACGCTGAAAAACCGTGTGCTCATGGGCTCCATGCACACGAACCTGGAGGAGGCCAAGGGCGGCTTCCCCAAGCTGGCGGCCTTCTATGCCGAGCGGGCCCGGGGTGGCGTGGGGCTCATCGTAACCGGCGGGATCTCCCCGAACCTGCGGGGCAGCCTCACACCCTTCGGCTCCCAGCTGTCCTGGCCCTGGCAGGTCGGGAACCACCGCCTGGTGACGGAAGCAGTCCATCAGGCTGGCGGGAAGATCGCCCTGCAGATCCTCCACGGCGGCCGCTACAGCTACCATCCCCTCAGCGTGGCGCCTTCTGCGGTGAAGAGCCCCATCACGCCCTTCAAGCCCCGGGCCCTGAGCGACCGCGGCGTGCGGACCACCATCCGCGACTACGCCCGCTGCGCGGCCCTGGCCCAGCGGGCCGGCTACGACGGTGTGGAGATCATGGGCAGCGAGGGCTACCTCATCAACCAGTTCATCGCCGCCCGCACCAATCGCCGCACGGATGCCTGGGGTGGGAGTTTTGAGCATCGCATGCGGTTTCCGGTGGAGATCGTGAAAGCCGTCCGCGCAGCCGTGGGGCCGGCGTTCATCCTCATCTTCCGGCTCTCCATGCTGGACCTGGTGCCCGATGGCAGCACCTGGGAGGAAGTGGTCCAGCTGGCCAAGGCCATCGAAGCTGCGGGTGCCACGATCCTCAACACGGGCATCGGCTGGCATGAGGCCCGGGTGCCCACCATCGGCGCCATGGTGCCCCGGGGCGCCTACGCCTGGGTGACGAAGAAGCTGAAGGGCGAAGTGAGTATTCCCCTCGTCGCCACCAACCGCATCAACACGCCGGAGGTGGCCGAGGAGATCCTCGCCGACGGCTGCGCCGACCTGGTGAGCATGGCCCGGCCCCTCCTGGCGGACCCGGACTTCGTGAAGAAGGCCGCCGAGGATCGCGCCCTGGACATCAACACCTGCATCGCCTGCAACCAGGCCTGCCTGGACCATGTCTTCCAGCGGAAACGCGCCACCTGCCTGGTGAATCCCAGGGCCTGCTTCGAGACAGAGCTGGTGTTCGCGGCCACCGTCGCCCCCAAGCGGATCGCCGTGGTGGGCGGGGGCGCCGCGGGTCTGAGCTTCGCCTGCCATGCCGCGGAGCGCGGCCATGTCGTCACCCTGTTCGAGGCGGCCCAGGAACTGGGTGGACAGCTCAATCTCGCCAAACGGGTGCCGGGCAAAGAGGAGTTCTTCGAGACCCTGCGCTACTTCGGTCGCCGCCTGGCCACGGCGGGCGTGACCGTGCGTCTGGGCGAGCGGGCCACGGTGGAAGTGCTCGCGGCCTTCGACGAGGTCATCCTGGCCACGGGCGTCCAGGCCCGCCAGCCTGACATTCCGGGCCTCGACCATCCCAAGGTCATCAGCTACCCGGACCTTCTTTCCGGTCGGAAGATTGCAGGCAAAACCGTCGCTGTCATCGGCGCCGGCGGCATCGGCTTCGATGTGGCGGAGTTCCTGGTGCAGCCTGAGCCCGTTCCGCAGGTGGATCGCTACCTGGGCGAATGGGGCGTGGATGGCGCCCATACGCACCGGGGCGGCCTGCTGCCTGCGCCTCAGCCGCCGGAACCCGCGCGGAAGGTCTTCCTGCTCCAGCGCAAGACCGAGCGCATGGGCGCGGACTTGGGCAAGACCACGGGCTGGATCCACCGGGCCACCCTCAAGGCCATGCAGGTGAAGATGCAGGGCGGCATCCACTACGAGCGCATCGACGATGCGGGCCTGTGGCTCCGCGATGGCAAGGACGCCGGGTCGAAGTGCCTGGGCGTGGACAGCATCATCCTGTGCGCGGGCCAGATTTCCGTCCGCGAGCTCGCGGAACCCCTGCAGGCGGTCGGCAAGAAGGTGCATCTCATCGGTGGCGCCGACCTCGCCGCCGAACTCGATGCCCAGCGCGCCATCCGGCAGGGGGCCGAGCTGGCGGCGAAAATCTGAAGATTTGCCACGGATGAACACGGATGAACGCTGATACTGATTGATCCGGATTCACCCGTGGCTAATCCTTATCCGACGATCACATCCTCCGCCGCCCAGCGTCTCTTCCTGGGGGGCCAGGGCCTGCTGGAGGATCCGGCACGGCGAGCGACCACGGCTTCGCTGCAGGGCCTCATCCATCGGCTAGGCTTCGTGCAGGTGGACACCATCAATGTGCTGGCGCGGGCCCACGACTTGACGCTGTTCAGCCGGCTGGATGGCTACCGGCCGGAACAGCTGAAGAAGCTGCTGGAGGGCAAGCGGAGCCACTTCGAGGGTTTCACCCACGATGCCTCGGCCATTCCCACGGCCTTCTTCCACCACTGGAAGCCCCGCTTCGAGCGGGACCGGGCGCGCATCCAGGCCCATGCCTGGTGGCAATACCACTTCCGGGGCACCGATGGTGCGCAGGTGGTCCGGGATGTGAAGACCCGCATCAAGCGTGAAGGTCCGCTTAAGTCCTCGGATTTCGAACATCCCGAGAAGCGCGGTCCCTGGTGGGGCTGGAAGCCGCAGAAGGCGGCCCTGGATTTCCTCTGGCGCAGCGGGGAACTCATGATCCCCCGCCGCGAGGCCTTCCAGAAGGTCTATGACCTCACGGAGCGGGTGCTGCCGGATCATCACGCCCTGCCCTGTCCCGGCCCAGATGAGCACCTGGAGTGGGCCTGCAGCACCGCGGCCGAGCGGCTCTGGGTCTTCACGCCGAAGGAACTGGCCGATTTCTGGGACACCATCGAGGCCTCCGAGGCCAAGGCCTGGTGCATCGGCGCGGAAACGGCGGGGCGCATCGTCCCAGTGAACGTCGAGGGCGCCGACGGAGAACTCCGCCCTGCCTTCGCCCTGGCGGACTGGCCGGCCCGGCTGGCCCGGTTGCCGGAGCCATCGGAACGCACCCGGCTTCTCTGTCCCTTCGACCCAATCCTTCGCGACCGCACCCGGGCCCTGCGCCGCTTCGGTTTCGACTACCGCTTCGAGGCCTTCGTCCCCGAGCCCAAGCGCCAGTACGGCTACTTCGTCATGCCCATCCTCGAAGGCGACCGCCTGGTGGGTCGGCTCGATCCCAAGCTCCATCGCGACCGCGGCCTGCTGGAGGTCAAGGGCCTCTGGTGGGAACAGGGCATCCAGGAGACGAAGGCCCGGAGACGCGGACTGGAAGAAGCCCTGGAGCGGCTGGCGGCCTTCGTGGGGGCCAACGAGGTGCAGATGCCATGACCCAGCATCCCGATTTCTGGAACGAACTCTATCGGGACCAGGATCGTCCCGGCTGGGACATGGACGGCGCCACGCCCCTGGTGCGGGAGCTGCTGGGGCTGGCCCTGCCCCTGGGGCTGCGGCCGGGCTGTGGCCTGGTGGTGCCCGGTTGCGGGTACGGTCATGATGCCGCCGACCTGGAGGCTCACGGCTTCGCGGTCACAGGGCTGGACTTCGCACCCCTGGCCATCCAGGGGGCCATGCACCGCTATGGCGACCGGGTCATCTGGTCCCAGGCGGACTGGTTCACCACGCATCTGGGCCCCTGGGACGCCATCTTCGACCACACCTGCTTCGTGGCCATGGATCCCGCCCGGCGTCCCGACTACGTGGAGGCCTGCGCCCATCACCTGCGGACCGGGGGCCTCTGGCTGGTAGCCCTCTTCCATGATGTGAAGGGACGGCCCGGCCCCCCCCACGCGGTCCCCATGGCGGAGATGCGCCACATGGCGGAGACCCGCTTCGAGGTACTGCACCTGGCCGAGGCGCAGGAGAGCCACCCGCGCCGGGCCGGCCGGGAGTACCTGATGGTGGCGCGGAAGCGTGGCGGTTGAGCGCCTCGGAGTCGGTGGCGGGAGGCCCCCTGCAGCCTGTTCATGACGGGGGAACCCGGCTAAGCTCCTCCTCCTTCCCGGAGGCTTCTATGCAGGGCAATCCCGTCGGCTGGTTCGAGATCTATGTGCAGGAGATAGGCCGGGCCCGCACCTTCTACGAGGTGGTCCTCCAGACCGCGCTCCGGCAGCTCACGGCGCCCCTTGATGACCTGGAGATGTGGGCCTTCCCGTCGGACATGCAGGGCTACGGCTGCGGCGGCGCCCTGGTGAAGATCACGGGCTGCCCCTCCGGTGGCAACAGCACCCTGGTCTACTTCCACTGTGCCGACTGCGCCGTGGAGGAGGCGCGGGTGGTGCCCGCGGGCGGCCACATCCACCGGTCCAAACTTTCCATCGGGGAGTTCGGCTTCATCAGCCTGGCCTATGACACCGAAGGCAACCTTTTCGGGCTGCATTCCATGGCCTAGAAACGACCGTAGAATGGGCCCATCCCCCGGAGTCCATCCATGCGCGTGAAGGCCATTCTCTCGCTGTTTCTCCTGTCTACCCTGGCCCTTTCCGCCCAGGATCTGGTGCGCCTGGGCAACCTTAAGTTTGCCCACTACGGCGCGGTGTCCTACATGAAAGAGTTGGGGCCAAAGTACCACCTAAAGATCGAAGAGAAGGTGTTCCCCAAGGGCATTGACATCAATCCCGCCATCGTGGCCGGGGAAATCGACGCCAGCGCCGCCGCCCTAGACGCCGCCATCGCGGGTCGGGCGCAGGGCCTCCCCATCCTCGTGGTGGCGGGCTTCGCGAGAGGGGGCGTGCGCATCGTGGCGGCCACCGGATCCGGTATCACTTCCGTGAAAGCGCTGAAAGGCAGGAAGGTGGGCGTGCCCCGGGGCGGTGCCCAGGAACTGGCCCTGCTGGCGGAGCTGGCCAAGGTCGGCCTCACCTGGTCCGACAAGCCGGGCAAGGATGTGCTCCTGCTGTACCTGCCCTACGCCGACCTGAACCAGGCCCTCATGGCCAGGAACATCGACGCCATGTGCCAGTCGGAGCCCTATAGCTCCCAGGCCATCAGCCGGAAATACGGCGTGGAGGTGATCAAGCCCTATGACACGCCCATGGGCGAGCCCATCCGGGCCCTGGTCATCACCGAGAAGCTGTACAAGGAGCGCCGCGACGTGGCCCAGCGCTTCCTCCTCTGCTTCGTCGAGGCCACCAAAAAATTCATCGACGAGCCCAAATTCGCGGAGAAATACGTCCGCGAGGTGCTGTTCAAGAGCCAGTACACCCCCGAGGAGTACCAGGACGCCATCGGGAACTCGCCCTTCTGCTATGACATCACTCAGCAGCACGTCCAGATCACCACGGATCTGATGGTGCAGTATGGCGTGGGCAAGATGGCCCACCCACCCAAGGCGGTGGACTGGGTCCGGCTGGACCTGCTCACCGAGGCGAAAAAGCAGCTAAAGACCGACGCGCCCAAGCCCGCGAAGCCGGTGAAAGCGAAGAAGGGATGAAGCGGATCCGACGCGCCGCCTCCGGCATCCTGGTTCCCCTGGCGGCCCTCGCCTTCTGGCAGCTGCTGTCCTCGAAGGGCTGGGTGAACGCCACCATCCTGCCCTCCCCCATGCAGGTGCTCGTGAAGTGGTGGGCCTACCTGCGGCCCCTGGAGGCCTTCGATCCTGCCCAGGGCACGTACCTGAAGTGGTGCCTGTCGGGTGAACTGATCCAGGACGCTGCCGGGAGCCTCTACCGCGTCCTCACCGGCTTCCTCATCGGCGGTGGGCTCGCCCTGCCCCTGGGGCTGGTGATGGGCTACAGCCGTCTGGTCTACGGCCTCTTCAATCCCCTCATCCAGGTGCTGCGGCCCATCCCGCCCATCGCCTACATCCCCCTGTCCATCCTCTGGTTCGGCCTGGGCAATCCACCCGCGGTCTTCCTCATCGCCATCGGGGCCTTCTTCCCAGTGCTGATGAACACGGTCACGGGGGTGCAAAACGTGGACAGCATCTACCTCCGCGTGGGCCGCAACCTGGGCGCCCCGCGCTTCACCCAGTTCACCCGCATCATCCTCCCGGCGGCCACGCCCTACATCTTCACCGGGGCCCGCATCGGCATGGGCACAGCTTTCATCGTGGTGATCGTCTCTGAGATGATCGCCGTGAACAACGGCCTGGGCTACCGCATCCTGGAGGCCCGTGAGTACCTCTGGTCCGACAAGATCATCGCGGGCATGTTCACCATCGGCCTGCTGGGCCTCGGCATCGATACTGTCATGAGTCGCCTCAGTTCCTGGATGCTGCGGTGGCACCGGGGTCTGGAGCAGGGATGACGATCGCGAGCCATATTTCCATCCTGGGCGTGGACAAGGTCTTCCAGAGCCGGGGGCAGAATGTCCACGCCCTCAAGGCCATCGACCTGAAGGTCAACCGGGGCGAATTCGTCTGCCTGCTGGGGCCCTCGGGCTGCGGCAAGTCCACCCTGTTGAATGCGGTAGCCGGTTTCAGCCTGCCCAGCTCCGGCACCATCACAGTGGACGGCACGATCATCACTGAGCCGGGACCCGACCGCGGCATGGTCTTCCAGGAGTACGCCCTCTTCCCCTGGATGACCGTGGAGCAGAACATCGCCTTCGGCCTCCAGATCAAGAAAGCGACCAAGGCCGCCATCCAGGAGAAAGTGGACGGCCTGCTCGGCCTGCTCAACCTGCAGGATTTCCGTCGTCGCTACCCCAAGGACCTGAGCGGCGGCATGCGGCAGCGCGTGGCCATCGCCCGGGTGTTGGCCATCGACTCGCCCATCCTGCTCATGGACGAGCCCTTCGGTGCCCTGGACGCCCTCACCCGCCGCAACCTCCAAGACGAGTTGCTGCGCCTGTGGACCGAATTGAAGAAAACCATCCTCTTCGTCACCCACAGCATCGAGGAGGCCCTCTACCTCGCAGACCGCACCGTGGTGATGACCTACCGGCCCGGCACCATCAAACGGGACCTCAGCATCGACCTGCCCCGCCCTCGCGATGTGGCCAGCCCCGCCTTCAACGCGCTGAAAAAAGAGCTGAGCCAGCTCCTGATGGAGGAGCAGAGCCGCCACAACCAGGACGAGTTCCGGAGCGCGGCGGTGGACTGAAGTGGGTTTCCCTGCGGATCGACGCGGCCGGGGTCAGGAAACGATCTTGATGTCGGGAGGCTGGGGCAGGTCGGTCTCGCCCCGCCCCCGGGTGGCCAGGGCCACCGCCAGGGTCCAGAGGGGCGCCATGTTCAGATAGGGGATCCACTTGGTCAGGAACGAGGGCAGGAAGGCCCAGTGGAAGCCCAGCATGGCCCACATCACGATCATGGTGATCACGTCGAGGCCGGCGTCCAGGAACCAGCCCGGGGGCCCTGCGAAGTCCGCCGGGATCTGGAGTGCATCCACCGTGATGGCGATGGCCCAGGCCAGCCGGATGCGGGTCTTGCTGAGAGGAGGAGGCATGCCCAAAGTCTAAGCCCAGACCTCGAAACTTGAAGAGCTTGGTCCAGGCTCCGATGGAGAGGAGAGGCATCCCCAGGGAGGGGCCATGGTCCATATCCAATGGAAAGATCGCTACAACATCAACTTCCGGGAAATCGACGCGCAGCATCACGGCCTGCTGGACCTGCTCAACGAACTGACGGATCTGATGGATGCCCAGCGCAATCCCGAGCAGGTGACGCAGATCTTCCGCGCCCTCTGCGACTACGCCCAGACCCACTTCAGCAGCGAAGAGCGCTACATGCAGGCGGCGGGCTACCCGAAGCTGGCCCAGCACCGCCAGGAACACGTAGCCTTCGTGACACGGGTGCTGGAACTAAGCCGGACCTTCGATCCCAGTGATCCCCAGGTGGTGGGGGAGACGCTGGCCTTTGTCAAAGACTGGTACACCGACCACATCACCAAGTCCGACCAGGACTACGCCCCCTTCCTCAAGCGGGCGCTGCCGACCGCCTCCATCGAGGGCATCCTGTTCGGCCTGGATGGAGTGGTCTGCACCCGGGACCTGAGCCCGCTGGTCAACCTGATCTCGGAACGCAGTGGCCGAACGGAGGCCGAAGTCCAGGCCGCTCTGGAGGAAACGCCAGGGTTCCTGCGGGACCTGGAAGCCGGTCAGGGGGACGGGGAAAAGGTCACCACGGAGGTGACGGCCTGGGCCGGGAAATCCATCCCGGAGGAAGACCTGGCCCAGGCCTACGCAGCTTCTTTCAAATCCGTGCCAGCCATGTTGCAACTGGCCGGTCGCCTAAAGGTCCACCAGCCCGTGGCCTTGCTGGGAGACGCCGCCCCCTGGCTGCGAACCCGTGGCCTGGCCCAGCTACGAGCAGGGGGGAGCTTCACTGCCGAGGTCTTCTCCTGCGAAGCCGGGGCGAGATCGCCGGACAAGGCCCTGTTCCTCGCAGCAACTGCCAAGTTGGGGCTGGCCCCGGATACCTGCCTGCTGATCCATCACGACTCGGCCTGTCTGGATGCGGCCCAGGCAGCCCATCTCCAGACCCTCCACCACACGACCCCGGTCTTGCTCATGGCCGAACTCCGGCGCATGGGCGTGCCGTTCTGATACAGGCACACTGCTCTGCCCGGCCCATCCGGCCACCCTCAGCGGCGCGCCTTGCCCGTGATCCGCTCCATGTGGAGCCGCACCACGGCCGTGCGGAAAAGGTCCTTTTCGATCTCACGCTCGACCAGGTCTGGATGCTCCGAGGCGAAGCGCCGGCCCAGGGCCTGGAGCGCTTCACGCTTCTCCCGATCATCCGTGACCAGTTCGGCCTGGCCGAACACGATGGCGCTGGCATAGCGGGTGGACAATTCCAGCGGCAAGGTCACGGCCTCCGTGACCACGCAGTAGGAGACCTTCGGATTGAAGGCCAGATTGTCGAGCTTGTGGCCCGCGGTGGCGCAGTGGATGATCAGGGTCCCATCCACCACGGCGTGGTTCACCGGCACGGCGTAGGGCCAGCCAGCCGCATCCACCGTGGCGAGCACGCCCCACTCGGCTGCCCGAAGAAGGCTCAGGGCCTCGGCCTCGCTCAAAGCGCGGTCCCTGCGACGGATGGGGTGGTTCGGCGCGCTCATGCCTGCCTCCGTGCGATCCAGGTCAGAGCCTCAAGGGGTGTCATGCGATTGAGGTCCAGAGCCTCCAGTTCGGCCCGGAGGGAATCTGGTTCCACCTCGAACAGCGGCAGTGCTGGCTGGCTGGGCATGGGTGCCCGGGGCGGAGCCTCCGGCGCCTGGGCCAGCAGGCGCTGGGCCTTCTGGATGACGGACCGAGGCAGCCCTGCCAGGCGCGCCACCTGGATGCCGTAGCTGCGGTCGGCGGGGCCCGGCGCCACGCGATGGAGGAAGTGCAGTTGCTCCTCCCACTCCTGCACTTCCACATGGAGATTCTGGATGCGCGGATCGTCCGCCAGCTTGGTCATCTCGAAATAGTGGGTGGCGAAAAGCGTCCGCGGGGCGCCGCCCTTGAGGTCGCGCAGGAACAAGGCGATGGCCTCCGCCAAGGCGAGACCGTCCCGCGTGGACGTGCCGCGCCCGATCTCGTCCAGGATCACCAGACTGGTGGCGGTGGCCTGATTGAGGATTCGCGCCGTTTCTGTCATCTCCACCATGAAGGTGGACTGCCCCTTGGCCAGCTGATCGGAAGCACCAATGCGCGTGAAGATGCGATCCACCAGGCCGAAGCGCATGAGCTCGGCGGGCACGAAGGAGCCCGTCTGGGCCAGCACCACCAGCAGGGCGGCCGTGCGCAGGAAGGTGGACTTGCCGCCCATGTTGGGACCCGTCACCACGGCCATGGGCTGGGCCGCCGTGAACTGCAGATCGTTGGGAATGCACTCGCGCCCAAGGCGTGCCTCCAGCATGGGGTGGCGGGCCGCGGCCAGGACCAGCTCCCGCTCCTCGCCCAGCTCGGGCCGCGTCCACCCCGACAGCCGCGCCCGCTCCGCCAGGGCCGCCAGCACGTCCAGTGACGCCACCGCCCGGGCCAGGGTGGTGAGGTCGGCCCGATGCTCCAGCACGAGCGCCAGCAGACGTTGGAAGTGGATGGACTCCAGGCGGACCTGGTCGCTTTCGGCACTCAGCAGTTTCTGCTCAAAGGCCACCAGTTTCTCGGTGGTGAACCGTTCAGCGTTAGCCAGAGTCTGCTTGCGGAGGAAGTGCGCCGGGACCGCGCCCAGGTTGGATTTCGTGATCTCGAAGTAGTAGCCGAACACCCGGTTGTACTTGATCTTCAGACTCTGGATGCCGCTGGCCCGGCGCTCGTCCTCCTCCAGTTCCAGCATCACCTGTTTCGCATCGCGGGCTAGGCGGCGCACCGCATCCAGCTCGACATCCACGCCCTCGCGGATGACACCGCCCTTCTCCAGATCCAAGGGCGGAGTTTCAGCAAGGGAAGACTGAAGCTCTGTCAGAAGGGTCTTGCAAATCGGTGTACCCGCAGGCCAGAGGCCGAGCCCGGCCACCTCCTCAGCCCAGCCTTCGTCCTGGATGCGGGCGGGCAGCAGCTGGACCACAGCCAAGCCATCGCGCAGCTGGGCCAGCTCCGGCGGTGTGGCAAGACCCAGGGCCACGCGGCCCAGCAGGCGATCCAGGTCCGACACCCGGGCCAGCAGGGTCTGGATGGGCGTGCGGCGACGGTCCTCCGTCAACCACGCCACTTGGGACCAGCGGCGTTCCAGGGTCGGACGGTCCCGCAGCGGCTGCTCCAACCAGGCCTTCAGGAGCCGGGAGCCCAGGCGAGTGCGGCACTGGTCCAACAGCGCCAACAGGGTGCCACCCCGGCCGCCATCCAGCCCGTTGGCGAGGACTTCGAGGTGGCGGGCACTGGTGGCATCCAGCAGTGGACCCGAGGCGCCCAGTTCCAGCGATACTCCCTGGATGTGGGCAGGACGGCCCTTTTGCGTGGCCTCCACATGGTCCAGCAGGGCCGCCAGGGCGCCGAGGGCCACGGGGTGGGCATCCAGACCCACGCCTTCCAGGTGCTGCCAGCCGAAGAAGGCAAGAACCTGCTGCCGGGCCCGCGCGACCTCGAAACGCCAGGCGGGAAGCCGGGTGCGGGCGGCCTCGAGATCGGCGATGTCCGGGACACCCTCGGCCAGGATCAGTTCCTGCGGGCTCAGCCGCTCCAGGGTGCCCCGCAGGGCCTCATCGCCTTCGCCGGGCAGCACACGCAGGGCGCCGGAGGCCAGCTGCAGCAGGGCCAGACCCCAGGCGTTGCCCGTCCGATGCAAGGCGCAAAGCCAGCGAGCATCGTCGTCCAGCCAGGTGCCCGGCGTGATGATGCGCTTGATGGCTCGGGGCAGCAGCCCCTTCACCTCTTCGGCCTTGGCCGTGGGCTCAGCGATGGCGGCGGAAAAGCCCGCCGCCAAAAGCTTGGGCAGGTACGAATCCAGGGCAAAGTGTGGTACGCCGCACATGGGCGTCTCGGACTCGGAGCCCTTGCCGCGCATCGTCAGCGCGATCTCCAGCACCGGCGCCGCCCGCACCGCGTCCTCGCCCAGGATCTCGTAGAAGTCCCCCATGCGCGTGAGCAGCACTGCGTCCCCGGCCTCGCGCTTGAGGCCCGCGATCTGCTGCATCATCGGAGTGGACATGAGCTTCCATGGGTTCGAGTGAATCGGAGCATTCGATCTTCCCACAGGCCCGCCGGGACCTGAAACCCGGATCCATCATTGATACTCCAGAGTGCATAATGGCCCACGACTTCCCTGACCAACCTGACTGCTGAGGGAGACGAGTGAGCCTCGAGACCGGCCGGATGCTCCTGCACTATCACCTCGGATCCAAGATCGGTGAAGGAGGCATGGGTGTGGTCTGGAAGGCCACGGACACCTCGCTGGACCGCGAAGTGGCGATCAAGATCCTTCCGGAGGCTTTCTCGAGCGATCCAGAGCGCCTAGCCCGTTTCGAGCGGGAGGCGAAACTCCTCGCATCGTTGAACCATCCGAACATCGCCACCGTCTACGGAATGCACGTGGATCAAGATACGCATTTCCTGGCGATGGAACTGGTCCGAGGGCACTCCCTCACCCAAGAGATCGCCCAGGGACTCGTACCGGGACAGGTCATTGGCTTTGGAATCGCCATCGCCGATGGCCTCTCCGCGGCCCACCGGCAGCGCATCACGCACCGCGATCTCAAACCCGACAACATCCTGATCGACGAGGCTGGACGGCCCAAGATCCTGGACTTTGGCCTGGCCAAGCTCGGAGCCGGTTCGCCCAATTCTGGCGCGCTCTCCAGGTCGCTCGCTGCGACAAGGTCCTTCGACACTTCCCTGATGACCCAACAGGGCATGCTGCTGGGCACCATTGCCTACATGTCACCCGAGCAGGCGGAAGGGAAGCCAGTGGATCCGCGCTCAGACGTCTTCTCCCTGGGTGTCGTACTCTACGAGATGACCACCGGGCGCCGCCCCTTCAGTGGGGACACGAACCTGTCGATCCTGTCTTCAATCCTGCGGGACACGCCGAAACCCATCACAGATCTCCAGCCCACCGCACCTGAGCGCCTGGACCAGATCATCCGCCGCTGCCTCGAGAAGAACCCCGAGGGGCGCTACCTTGACGCGTCGGAAGTGCGGGACGATCTCCTCGCACTGAAGGAGGATCTAGCCTCTGCCCCCGGCCGACCCGCCCTGCCCGTCCGGAAGTCCCTGGTCCAGTGGCTCGCGGCGGGACTGGCGGGCCTGGTCTGCCTGTCCATCCTCGGGGGCTGGTGGTACCGGCACAGCGCCAGGATCCGGTGGGTCCGGACCGAGGCCCTGCCAAGGCTCGAAGGGATCGTCGAGCGGATCCAGGGCCTTGAGGAAGGGCGAGAAAGCTGGGATGCGTTTGTACTGGCCAGACAGATCGAAGCAGTGACTCCCGGCGATCCGCTGGTGGAACGACTCCGACCAAAGTTCTCGCGGGAGGTCTCGATCACCTCGGATCCACCTGGGGCCTCGGTCCATGCGAGGTACTATGACGAGCCCGGCGCAGAACCGGTGTTTCTCGGCAGGACACCCCTGGAACACATCTGCTATTCGAGGGGCTTCAGCAGGCTCCAACTCACTCTCGATGGCCACATCCCCATGGATGACGTGGTCTGGAACTTCTCCATTCTTGGTGACCGGTGGAACTACAGGTTGAGCAGACCAGGAGAGTTCCCGGAGGACATGGCCTTCGTCCCCAGTGGAACCTTCGACCTGTTCCTGCCAGGCCTCGACAACCTGAAGGCTGAACCGACGGCCTCTTTTCTGATGGACCGCCATGAAGTAACCAACCACGACTTCAAGCGCTTCGTCGATGGTGGTGGCTACTTGGATCAAAAATTCTGGCGCCAGCCTTTCATGGACAAGGGGCACAGTCTCTCGTTCAAGGAAGCCCTTGCGGGGTTCACGGACCGCACCGGGCGCCCTGGACCCTCAACATGGGAGGTGGGTTCCTACCCCGAGGGCCACGAGGATTACCCGGTGTCCGGAGTGAGTTGGTACGAGGCCGCCGCCTATGCCGAATGGGCCGGGAAGCGGCTCCCCACCCTCTTCCACTGGAATCGCGTCGCCTTCACCGTGGCCAGTTCGAGGATCATCCCGCTATCCAACCTGGGCGGCAGCGGTCCGCTTCCTGTGGGCAGTACCCGGAGCATGAACCGCTTCGGCGTCGCGGATCTGGCGGGCAATGTGAGGGAATGGAATTGGAATGCCAGCGGCTCCGATCAGGGCCGATTCATCCTCGGTGGGGGATGGAATGATCCCAGCTACGCTTTCGCCGACGCCTATGCGCAGCCACCCTTCGACCGCTCGCCAACCAATGGCTTCCGCTGCATCCGCCTGCTCGGCGAAGAACCGAACCTGGCCTCTCTGGAGCGCACCCTGGAACGGCCCGTCAGGAACTTCAAGGCGGAAAAACCAGTGCCTGATGCTGTGTTCGCTCAGTACCTCCGCCAGTACACCTACGACAAGACACCCCTTGAACCCAGGATTGAGGAAGAGAAGCAGACTGATTCAGGCCTCCGGCAGAAGATCACCTTCAGGGCGGCCTATGGCGGCGAACGGATGATGGCATACCTGTTCCTGCCGCCAGTCGGGAAGCCCCCCTACCAGGTTGTGGTCATGTTCCCCGGATCCGGGGCGATCAGCACCCGGTCGAGCGTGGACCTCAAGCTCGGGCGCTTGGATTTCCTGCCCAAGAGCGGCCGCGCCGTCCTCTATCCGATCTTCAAGGGCACCTTCGAACGGGGAGGTGAACTGCATTCCGACTATCCCGCCGAAACGACCTTCTACAAGGACCACGTCATCATGTGGGGCAAGGACCTGGCACGGTCCATTGACTACCTCGAGACACGCAAAGACCTCGACACCGGACGCCTCGCCTACTACGGCCTGAGCTGGGGGGCCGCCCTCGGCGCCATCCTGCCGGCGGTCGAGCCGCGCATCAAGGCGAACATCCTCTATGTTGCAGGTCTGCAGTTCCAGCGGGCCCTACCCGAGGCCGACGCCATCAACTACGTCACCCGGGTGAAGCAGCCCACTTTGATTCTCAATGGCGAACTGGACTTTTTCTTTCCCGCCGAGACCTCCCAGCGCCCGCTATTCGAGATGCTTGGAACACCTGCGGCGCACAAGAAGCGGCTGGTATTCCCGGGCGGCCACTCCGTGCCGCGCACCGAAATGATCAAGGAATCCCTGCTCTGGCTCGATCGCTACCTCGGACCTGTTGGCTCCGGTCCGGGCTCCTGAAGAGATGGCTTAGGATGGGAGCCATGGATCGGGTGGATTGCGTCGTCATCGGAGCGGGTGTGGTGGGCCTCGCCTTGGCCCGCCACCTGGCCCAGGCGGGCTGCGAGGTGGTGGTGCTCGAATCCGAGGACCGCATCGGCACGGGCATCAGTTCGCGCAACAGCGAGGTCATCCATGCGGGGATCTACTATCCTGCGGGCTCCCTGAAGGCCCGGCTCTGCGTGACAGGCAACCAGGCCCTCTACACCTTTTGTAGGGCTCACGCTGTGGACCACCGCCGCTGCGGCAAGCTCATCGTGGCCACGGACGCGGCCCAGGTAGCTGCCCTGCGGGAACTCCGGCTCCGGGCCGAGGCCAATGGCGTGCTGGACCTTCAGTGGCTCGATGCCCGCGACGCCAAGATGCTGGAGCCTCGGATCCGTTGCGCAGCGGCCCTGCTCTCGCCCAGCACGGGCATCGTGGACAGCCATGGCCTCATGCGGGCCCTGGGCATGGAGGCCGAGGCGGCGGGAGCTTCCGTGGTGCTGAAGAGCCCTGTCCTGGGTGGGCGCCGGGCCCAGGATGGACTTGAAGTGGATGTCGGTGGTGATGAGCCGATGACCTTGCTGGCTGGACGCGTCTTCAACTGCGCGGGCCTCGGGGCCATCGCCTTGGCCAGGGCCTTCGAAGGGACCCGCCCGGAATCCCTCCCGCCCCTGCCCCGCCAGTTCGCCAAGGGGAGCTACTTCAGCCTGTCCGGCGCGGCGCCCTTCTCGCGCCTGGTTTATCCGATCCCCTCAGAGGGCGGCCTCGGAGTCCACCTCACCCTGGATCTGGGCGGCCAGGCCCGCTTCGGGCCTGACGTGCAATGGGTGGACCGCGAGGACTACGATGTGGATCCCCGGCGCGCCGATGGCTTCTACGCGGAGGTGCGGAAATACTGGCCTGATCTGCCGGACGGTGCGCTCCAGCCGGCCTATGCGGGCA
Source organism: uncultured Holophagaceae bacterium (assembly GCA_903927605.1). The sequence goes on along the minus strand of CAIYNT010000048.1, from coordinate 1,450 downwards.
TCCGGCCCAAGCTCCACGGGCCGGGCGAAACCGCACCGGACTTCCTCATCCAGCGCGAGGATGCCCAGGGCGTGCCGGGTCTGGTGAACCTCTTCGGCATCGAGTCCCCGGGACTCACGGCTTGCCTGACACTGGCGGAGGAAGCCGCCCGCTGACGCGGTCCAGGCCGCCGTGCGGCCGAGGGTGCAGCAGGGAACCGTATGGCAGAAGCGGCGGCCCCTTGGGAGGGAACCGCCGCTTCATGGCTGAAATGCGGACCACTATTTCCGGGGCAGCATCGACCCGGTCTGCAGGTACCGCGTGTGGAAGGCAAAGGCCTCATCAAGCATGTGCGGGGAATGGAGGCCAGCGCTGGGATTCTTCATGGCGCGCTTAACGTAGTCCCACAGGACCGCACGGAACTCCGGCGCCGCGGCCTTGTCGATGATCTCCCGGGCCTTTTCCTTGGGGCTCTTGCCGCGCAGGTCGGCGAACCCGTGCTCGGTGACGATGCCATTCACCTCGTGCTCGGTGTGGTCGATGTGCGAGGCGAAGGGCACGATGGCGGAGATCTTGCCGTCCTTGGCCGTCGCCGGGGACATGAAGATGGTGTAGGCCGAGTTGCGGGCGAAGTCGCCCGATCCGCCGATGCCGTTCTCGATGCCCTTGCCGATGATGTGGGTCGAGTTGACGTGGCCGTAGATGTCGGCCTCGACGAACCCGTTCATGGCGATGCAACCCAGGCGCCGGATGACCTCGGGGGCATTCGAGATCTCCTGCGGGCGCAGGATGATCTGCTTGCGGTACCGGTCGATGTCCTTGTTGAACCGGACCTGCCCCTCGGGGGAAACCGAGAAGGCCGTGGCCGAGGCCGCGACGAGCTTACCCGAATCAAGCATGTCGAGCATGCCGTCCTGGACCACCTCAGTGTAGGAGATCATCCGGTCGAAGGGCCCCTCGTTGAGGCCGACCAGCACGGCGTTGGCAATGTTGCCCACGCCCGACTGGAGCGGAGTGAGATGCTTGGAGAGCCGCCCGGCCTTCACCTCACCGTCGAAGAAATCGAGGATGTGCTGCGCGATCCGGCGGTGGATCTCTTCTGGCGGCTTGAAGGGGGCATTCCGGTCGGGGTGCGCGCTCTCGACGACCGCCACCACTTTGGAGAGGTCGAACTTCCAGTACTTGGAGCCCACGCGATCGTCGGCGGCCAGGATGGGGATGGGCTGGCGCTCGCCGTGAATGGCACTCACGGACATGATGTCGTGCATTCCTTCGAGCCGCTCGTCCTGCCAGCTGTTCACCTCGAGGATGATCTTGTCGGCGTGCTCGAAATAGACATTGTTGGCGCCGCAGGAGGAGGAGGGGATGGCGGTGCCATCCTCGAGGATCTTGGTCACCTCGATGACCGCGAAGTCGAGGTTGTTCTTGCCCTTGCCGTAGTAGCCGTAGCGGACCATCGAGCCCACGTGGC
>CAIYNT010000047.1 GCA_903927605.1 uncultured Holophagaceae bacterium | reverse complement strand
TTCCTTCGCCCAGGTGCACCGCCCTGGTTTCCCCCAAGTGCCCCAGACAGAGCTTTCTGGGTGTCCCCTCGGGGACAGATTCACATCATGGAATCCACTCCCCAAGGTGTGCAGCACCTCACTGCCTCAGCCATGACCTATGCTCTGGAAGCAAGGCCGGATGGATCCTCTGAGCTACAGCTTCATCTTTCGGGCCTCCAGGGCGTTCTCTACCAGACCTCCGGAACCGGAAGTGCCGTCCATTTGAATCAGGAGCAACAAGTTCTCAGATTTGCCATTCCATCTGGCGCCCGGTTACTACCTCCAACACCCCTGCGCTATGAAAGTTCTTCGGCCTTGCTGCGGATTCTTCGAGTTCCATCGACCGTTGCGGACGCCAGCCCAGTATTGAAGGATCTGCGGATCAAGGCCGCCATGGAATTCAGCCGGCGAACGAGCCTACCCCTGGCCGCCGCAGCCCTTCTGCTACTGGGAATCGCCTTGGGCTTTAGGCATCCTCGGTTTTACCGTGGAGGGGCGGTTTTGAAGAGTCTTGGGGTCATCATTTTTTACTACCTTGTAATGAAGTATTTTGAAAACATGTGGATAGGTGAAAAATTTAAATCTATTTATCCACTAATTCTAGTGCCATTCCCATTTTTTGCTGGAGGCTGGCTGATACTCAGCCAGCGCCTCAAACCCCATCACTCCAGTCGGACGGGTGATGTTTTGTCCGTGCTTCTTCGCCCTTTCCGAGTTCACCTCGCCCCCCTGCTTGCTCGCATCAGACATGCCCAGGATGCACTCCTGTGCTGGATCCATGGAAAGGGGACGCGCCACGGAATTCTGATGCACTGGGCCACCTTAGCTTGGTGGCGAAACTGGGCATCAGTTCTTGGTAGTTTGCTGGTTCTGAATTTACTTATCGAGTTTGCTACGCTCGCCGGTGATTTATCTAAGAATGGTGTCCATATCTTTGTGTTTATTAGATATTGGTTGTGGAATTTACCTCCATTCATGGTGATCGCCCTGCCCATTGCATTTCTTCTCGGAAGCCTTCTCACGCTTTCCGAGGGGGCTCTTACCCGTGAATGGCTTGCCCTACGGGCTGGGGGTGTGAGTCTCCTTCGGTGGTTGTGGAGCAGCCGACGGGCCTGGGGACTGGTGACCCTTTTCACCTTGGGTCTTCAGGTAGGAATAGCCCCGAAGGCCATCACTCATGCTAATAGTCTTTACATGCGAATCTTAAATCGATCTCAGATCCAGTCAGTCACCCGCCCCTGGCTCTACCTCGGATCCACCGGAGTTCTCTGGCACCTCCAAACCAACGATCGCTGGGGATTCCCATTGAAGGCGCCAGGTGAGGCGCCCATCCTCCTGCACTGGCGCCTGGGTGCCCCTCATTCTGAGGCGCTTGCCTGGGAAGGGATGCACCTTGTCCAAGGCCCTCCTGCTGATCGGTTGTTTCCTGCTAAGGCCCTTCGTGACACCGCCAATGCAGAGGAGGCCAATACATTGGAACTGCTCCAGTGGCAGTCCTGGGCTCCAGACCCGGAACGGGCCTATATGCTATGGGGCCGCATGCTTGGCTGGCTGGCTGGGCCGTGCCTATTGGTGGCCATGCTCTCCTTCGCATTTCCCGGCCCTCGCCAAGGTCGTGGCCAGGCGCTGGGCGCAGGACTGGTGGCCGGTCTTGTCTTTCTGGGCCTTCAAACCCTTTTCGGTGGTGCGGCCCGGGCCGCAGAAATTCCCGCCTATTGGGGGGTCATCGCTCCACTGCTGCTGCTTTTCGCTCTTTCTTTTCTGCGTATAAGGCACCTGAGGACCTGATGATGAGCAGGCTTCTGGATCAAACCCTCGACCCTCTGCGAAAGCACCCGACCCTGCGACAGGGCGATCGGGTGCTCGCGGCCATGTCCGGCGGTGTGGATAGTTCAGTCATGGCTGCCCTCCTCCATCGGGCCGGGTTTGAGGTAATAGGCCTTTCCATGCAACTCTTCGATAAAACAACCATAGGAAGTTCGGATGGCAAATGCTGCACTTTGGATGACTTCCAAGATGCCCGGAGAGTCGCTCACGAATCTGGGTTTCCCCACTACGTCATGGATTTCGAGACCCGCTTCCGGGAAACCGTCATCGAAGGCTTCATTCAGGATTATCTCAAGGGCGAAACTCCAAGTCCTTGCATCAGGTGCAATCAACATCTTAAATTCTCTACCCTGATGGATCGGGCGGAATCCATGGCCGCGCCATTTGTGGCCACGGGCCACTATGCATCCATTACCAACTCGGATGGCCGCTGGCACCTTCGCAAGGCCTTCGATCCGGCGAAGGACCAGAGCTACTTCCTGTTCCATCACACCCAGACGACCCTGGCCCGCACCCTCCTCCCCCTAGCCCACCTCACCAAGACGGAGGTTCGTCAACTGGGGACCGAGTTGGGGCTTCATCTGGCGGAGAAACCAGAGAGCCAGGAGATCTGTTTTGTCACCCAGGATCGCTACGACGCCTTCATCGAAGCCGAGGGTCGAAACCCTGGATATGGAGAAGGGGACATCCGCCACCTCGATGGGCGCTGGCTCGGCCGACATCGAGGCTACTGGCGGCATACCGTAGGGCAACGGCGCGGGCTGGGGGTGGCCTATTCCGAACCTCTCTATGTCGTCCGGACGGACCCTGCCAGCAACATTGTCTGGGTGGGGGGGGAATCGGACCTGTTCGGCAGGGATCTTGTGGCCCGCGAACTCAATTGGATCCATGGTACCCCGACCTCTCCTGTCACCTGTGAAGCCCGTATTCGCAGTCGGTCCCCCGAAGCCGAGGCCCTGGTCATGCCCCTTCCTGATGGCCGTGCAAGGGTGTCATTCGCCGAGCCCCAGCGGGCCATCGCACCCGGGCAGGCAGTGGTCTTCTACCGGAACGGAGAGGTTCTGGGGGGCGGTTGGATCGACCAGCGAGTGGTGTGATCCTCGCCCTTTGTCTCGCCGGTTAGCCTTCATGAATGAACAGTTACCGTCTCTGGGTCCAGGCCCACCCATTCCTTTCCGCCGCCATCCAATTCGGGATCCTGGGCACGCTGGGAGAACTGTTGGCAACCAGCCTGAGGTCCCGACGCCCCTCCCTGCCCTGCACCCCGCTCCAATTACCGACCAAAGTGCTGGCATGGGCTCTGCTCGGTCTTGTTATCAAAGCCGGGTTTGTCGGCATGAAGGGCTTCACGCATGCCCTCCTTGATCATCACATTCTGCCGACCTTCCTGGGCTTCGGCCTGGGTTGGGCATTCACCCTCTCCGCGCTTACCAACGTTCTCTTCGGACCTCAGATGATGCTTTTCCACCGTCTCGAGGACAACCTCATCATGGGCCGCCGGGGCTTCGACGGGATGCTCCCGGCCCTCCGGACGCTGCTTTGGTTCTGGATCCCTGCGCACACACTCACCTTCAGCCTGCCCGCGGAGTTCCAGGTAGGTCTGGCGGCCATCTGGTCGCTGGCCCTGGGCCTCATTCTCGGATGGGCGGATGCACGGCGCAAAGAATGATAGGCAGAAGGCCCAATCAGGATTTTTTATCTGAAAAACAGGGGAAGCCCCCTTGCGGGGGCTCGTCTGGAGGCGCCGATCGGAATCGAACCGATGGATACAGGATTTGCAGTCCCGGGCCTTACCACTTGGCTACGGCGCCTTGTTATTGATAGCTGTGCGATTTCAAACGATACGGGCCGCTTGCGCGGCCCGGGCGGTGGAGCGGGTGATGGGATTTGAACCCACGACTTCAACCTTGGCAAGGTTGCACTCTACCACTGAGTTACACCCGCGTGAGAGACCAAGACTAGCAATGGCGGGCCATCCGGTCAACGGTGAATTTCAACGGCTTGTCTTCGACGGGTGGCCCCCTGCTCCTGCTCCGGCCTCTGCGCGGCAGGCCCCACAGAGACCAAAGAGCATGAGGTGGTGACGTGTGATCTTGAAGCCTGAAATGGATTCCATGTGCCGCAGGGAATCCTCCAGCCCGCAGGCATCCACTTCTGCAGTGCGGCCGCAGTGCTCGCACTGGAGATGGTGATGATGGTGGCGTGAGTCGCATCGGACAAACCGCATGACCTGATCATTGCCGAGGATGCTCTCAGCCCATCCTTCACGCATGAATCGCTCAAGGTTCCGGTAAACCGTAGGCAGGCCAGACCTTCGTTCCGGCATGCGCTCCCAGATCTCCTCCACGGTCAGAGGGCGGTCCGAATCCCTCAATACGCGGAGGATGCCTTCGCGTTGGGGGGTCTGACGCATGCCGGCGGCGCGGAGGGATGGCATGGATGTGGTGGCAGAGTCGGCCATGGCTCCAGGATGGCATATCGGGCACCATGGATGGCATGCTCCATCACACATGGGGCAGGTTGGGCGCGTCGGACACCAGTGCCTCCTTCCTGCCGCTTTCGTTCCGCCTGTTCGCCAGCTTTGGCCTGCTGGTGTTGCACGCCGCGCTCCCCTGGGATGTCCGGGCTTCTGGCCCGGGGGAGCAGGTCTATGTGGGCGCACTGCTAGTGATATTTGCCGAGGCCACCTGGGAATCGGGTCGCGGCCTGATGGCCCTGGATCAGCTCTTCCCCACACCCAGGAATGTCTTGATCCGCTGGAACCTCGCCCTGGATCTGGCTCTGGTCAGCCTGGTCATCGCCTACCAGGGCGTGATGCAGGAACGATTCGCCACCCTCTACATCTTCCCGGTGCTGGCTTCGGCCTTCTACCTCGGCACGGTGGAGATTGTCTGGGTGGGAGTCATCTCCTCCCTCACCCACGTGATGCTGGTCCTCGGTTTCACCTTCGGATTGTTGCCTGCTTTCGGATTGTCTGGACCCATCACGGATCCGGATCAGGGGCGCCTCTCGTTCCTCCTCGGTCTCGCCTCCCTCCAGGTCTTTACGACCACATTGGTCGTAGTGCTCATCCGGAGGAATCTTGACCGCCTCCGCTCCGATCTCACCGTCAGCGAGGCCACGGTGGATGAACTCTCCGCCCTGCACCAGCGCGTCGTGGAATCCATGCACTCCGGCCTGATCACTCTGGATATCAAAGGGCATGTGACCTCTGCCAATCCGGCTGCGGAATCCATCTTGGGGAGGACCGTTCCCCTCGGCGCACCGATTCAGGATCTTTTCCCGTCCGGTCCCCCCTTCCCGTCGCGCCGGGGCCGAGAGAACCGTTTTGAAATTGTCCTGCCCAGCCCCGGCACAGGTAGCCGTCGAATCCTCGGTGGCCATCTGGCCTCTCTGCGGGGCGCCTCAGGCCGTGAATCCGGCCAGCTTCTGCTGTTCCAGGATCTTACGGACCTCAAGGCGCTGGAGGAACGCACCCGCATCAGCGAACGGCTTGCGGCCATCGGCCAGCTCGCGGCCGGGCTCGCCCACGAACTCAGGAATCCGCTCGCTTCCATCAGTGGATGTGTGCAGCTGCTTCAGCGCAAAGGATCCCCCGAGGAGGTCCGCGGCCGGGTATTGGGCATCTTGGAGCGTGAAACCCATCGGGTCGGCGCCATCGTGTCTGACTTCCTGGATTTCGCCCGCCCGGAACCGCCCGCTGGCTCCATCCTCTTTCTCCCCAGGGTGCTGGAGGAAGTCCGCTCCAGCTGGGAGATGGACCCCCGGACCGAAGGACTTCCACTCAGCCTGGACCCCGTCCCTCCGGTCTATCTCCTCTCGGATTCCACAGGCCTCCACCGGGCGCTGATGAACCTTCTCAGCAATGCCCGCAAGGCCATCAAGGGCATGCCCACCCCCTCTGTGAGGCTGGCCTGTCTGGTCGCAGAAGGCAGGATCCACCTGACAGTCTCCGACAATGGCTGCGGGATGACCGAAGAGCAACTGGATCGCCTCTTTGTCCCTTTTGCCGGCAGTTTTGAAGAAGGGTCGGGGTTGGGCATGAGTCTGGTCTATAAATTCATCGAGGCCATGGGTTGGCAGATCAAGGTGGAAAGTGCGCCAAGCCAGGGCACCCGAGTCCAAATTTTCCTACCCGCTCACCAGGAATGAAAGGCCTTGGCGTCGGC
>CAIYNT010000046.1 GCA_903927605.1 uncultured Holophagaceae bacterium | reverse complement strand
GTCCAAGCGCAACGACAAGTACGAGGTGATCGGCCCCGGCCCCATCCTCATCGACGACAAGGACGCGAAGGACCTGACCTTCTTCATCAACAACGAAGGTCAGCGCCAGCAGCTGGAGGACTTCATCAACCGGAATGTCTCCATGCTGAGCCAGAAGGTGGTGTTCGTGAAGGCGGACGCCGACCTCCCCTTCAAGTACATCAATGAGCTGTTCCAGGTCTGCCGGAAGGGTGGCGCCGACGAGGCGTCCATCGTCACCAGCGAGGAAAAGGACAAGTCTGAGGGGGCCAAGTAATGGATGCCGGGAGCCCCAAGAGCAAACAGAAATCCGATATCAATGTCACCCCGCTGATCGACATCGTGCTGGTGCTGCTCATCGTCTTCATCGTCATGGTGCCCGGCCTGGACAAGGCCACCAAGGTGGTGGTGCCCCAGGTCCAGGTGCTCGCCAAGCCGCCCGCACCCGATCCCAACAACATCCTGATCCAGATCGACCAGGACGGGAGCATGACCCTGCAGCAGGACAAGATCGACGCCCAGGGACTGAAGGACAAGCTGCCCGAGGCGGTCATGCTGCAGCCGCTCAACTACCGGAAGGTCTTCCTCAAGGTGGACGAGGACGTGAAGTTCCAGGCCATGGTGGATGTGCTCGACGCCATCCGCGTCGCCTCGAATGCCGCCAAGAAGAAGTCCCTCGAACTGCCCGACAAGTTCCTGGGCCAGGATGGCGGCGACGTGAAAGTGGCCGTTTCCCTTCGGAAGCGCCTGGTGGCTGCCCCCGTCAGCTAGGACCGTCCACCCCGCATGAAAGAGGGCCCCGACCGGGGCCCTCTTTCATGCCCGCGACAGGGACTTGGCCCTCCGGTGCCCCCACACCGTCCCGTAGACCACGCCCGCCACTGTGACGAGGACGCCCGCCAGGCCAGAAAGCGTGGCCCGCTCCTTCAGCAGCGGTACGGCCAGCAGGTACTGGACGATGGGCAGCAGCTGGAGCCAGATGGCCGCCTCGGGTACCGACAGGGCGCCGTAGGCGTCTGACATGAGGATCTGTCCGCCGTAGGCCAGGAGGCTCATGAGGATGGCCAGCCCCCAGGGGCCCACCCCCCCCGGCCAGGGGGAAAGGGCGAAGGGGATCACCACGGGAAGCCCGACGATGCAGAAGAAGAAGAAGATCGTGGCAGCATTGTCCGTGTGCCGAACGGCACTGATGGCGTTGGCGCTGGCTGCGGCGAAGACCGCTGCCGCCAGCGCCGCCATTTCGCCCCGGCCGAAGCCGAAGCCCAGGCGGCCCTGGCTGAGGACCAGCGCCACCCCCAGGGAGGCCGCCAGGAGGGCCAGCCACAGGTGGATGGCGGGCCGCTCCTTGAAGATCACCAGGGACATGACGATGGCGATCACCGGGTACATGTTGTAGAGGATGCCCGCCTCCCCCGCCGGGATGTGGGCCAGGGCGTAGAAGTAGAGCACCACCACCGCGCCGCCCGACAGGCCGCGCATCACCAGCAGGCGGTGGTTGCTGGGCCGGTAGAGGCCCGGAATCAGCCCGAAGGCCGCCAGGCTGACCAGGGCGCCCACCGCAAAGCGGAGCACCGCCAGATGACCCGCCGTAAACCCCATGCCGGGCAGCGTGAGCCTGCGGGCCAGGATGGCCATGAGCCCGAAGCAGAGCGCCGAGCCCGCCAATTCCAGGCGGGCCACCGCGCGGCGACGGGACTGGGCGGCAGTGACGGCAGGCATGTCCTCCATCCTGCCTGGAATCCCCCCCGGGGCGGGCGGCGGGTTTAAGAGTGCCTAACAAAACCCCGACGAGGCCGCGATGAAGCCAGACAGGATGCACCGCAGATATCAGTTTGTCTCGCGTTTCGCCGCAGGCGATACCGAGAAGGAAGGGCCCGCAGGGCAACGTGGTTCGTTGTTCAAGGGATCTGACGCCGCGGAGCGCCTGCCTGGCTTCATCCCTCCGGGCGAGGGCCGGCGGGGAGGCTCCGCCTCCGCGAACGCCAGTGAGTGGGAGGGCCCTGCGTGGCAGGGCCCGTCAGGCGGAGGGCGATGCAACGCCACCTCCAGCCATCGCGGCGCGGTGCGCCGCTTCTGCTCGCCTCCGGCTCGCAGAGCCGGAGCCTCCGTCGCGCGTAGTGCCCCCTGCGCTTTGACTCGCGTTCCTCGCCTTGCTCGCCCGGCGACCCTCGCGCGGCCCCGTGGGGGTATTGTTAGGCACTCTAAATGGATCAGGCAGGCCAGCTCAGAACATCCCTGCAGAACCAGCCCATGGATCTCCCGATTCACATGGGATATACGGGTAGGGTGAAATTACCGAGGAAAACACTAGGTATTATCTACCCGAGTTCCAGTCGGCATCCTGCACCATCCCGTCGCCATGCTCATGAGGTCTGCCATGTCCGTGCCCTGCGAGGACCCATGAAAACGCTCCGCTGCCTGGTCCTGCCTTGGGTCCTTTTCGGAGTGGGCTGTGGCCCCGTCCTCACGAAACCCCAGGTGACCGCCGTCTCGGATTTTGAAACCGCCACGAAGAAGTACTCGACGCTCCCCGGTTCCGTGCTCCGGGCCTATGAAGCGGTCCACTCGGCCGACACACTGTTCACGGCCGCGTCCGCCGAGGGGAAAGACGCGAAGCTGAGCCTCGCGGTCGTGCGGAGGAGCCTCGAAACCGGCGATGAGCTGCGCAGACAGGCCACGCAACTGGACAGGGCCGTGGGCGTGCTCACGACCTATTCCGAGGCCCTGGCCCAGCTGGTGTCCGATGATCAGCTGAAGGCCCTGGACACCCATGCCGAGGACCTGGGGAAGGCGCTGGATGGAAGCATCGCCGAATACAACAAGCTGCCCCACAGCACCGGAAACCTGGACCCGTTCGGGGCTGCGGCAGCCGCCGCGGTGCGGGGGATCGGCGGCATCCTGGTCCGGGCAAAGCAGGCCAAGTACCTGCGGCGATTCGTCGAGGACGCGGATCCCATGGTCCAGAAGCTGGCGGAGGAACTGGCCGGGCTGATGAATGAGCTGGGAGGCGAGGGGCCGGAGGGCGTCTGCTTCTCGGCGGAGCGGGCGGAACTCGAAGCCAATTTCCTTTCGTATTTCTCCCTCCGGCCGGGATTCATGAACCACGGCGACGTGGAGGCCTTCGCCGGATGGATGGCCAGGGCCGGGGCCGGAAGGGAGCTTGCCAAATCGGTGGAGGCTTCGACCACCCGGCTCGGGAAGGCCCACAAGGCCCTGGTCGCGGCCGTCCAACCCGGCAACTCGCCGGAGGGACAGCTGGCTGAGCTGCGCAGCCTGTCTGAGCAGGTCAAGGCGGCCCAGGCCCTCCAAAAGAAAGTGGGCTCCGATTAGCGGACTGCTCCGGACCTGAACCACAACCCGACGGGAGACCCCCACCATGGCGAACACCGAACGCCTTGCCGCTCTTCAAAAGGTGAGGATCGCCCGGAATGCCGTCCAGGCGGCCCGGGCCAGGACAGGGCTCACAGACGAGGAGCAGACGGCCCTCACCAAACTCTTTTTCGACCTCGATGACCTCGAGGACTCGCTGATCCTCGAGGAGATCAGCGAACAGGTCACGGCCCTGAAGGCCGACGCGAAGGATCTGACCGAGGTGGCTGGCCGGATCAAGGCCATCGATGGGGCCCTGGCCAAGGAAGCCGCCCTCGTGGAGGATGCGGCCAAGGCCATCAATGGCCTCGTGCAGGTGGTGACAGCCGCGGCCTCCGCCGGGCTCATCTAGGGGTTGTAGGCACCCTGCGGGAGGTTCAGGCCCGCGGTGTGAAAGGCGGACCGCAGGGCCCCGCCCCGGAAGGCGCCCCGGTCCGCGGCCTGCAGGTGGTCCAGCAGGTGGGACAGGTTGGCGCCGCTGGGCACGGCGGGCACGCCGAGGTCTGCGGCCAGCTGGGGCAAGGTGAGGTCATCGAGGAAGGTGCCCTCCTCCCGGACCACGAACCCCCGCAGCGTGTACTGGTCCGTGGGGCCCGTGTGGGTCCGCAGGCTGGACGAGGGCACGACCACGGCGTCCACCCAGTCCGCGCGTCCGCCCTTGGCCTCCCGGTCCGCATGGGCCGCGTACTTCAGGTCCTCGCCACAGAGCAGGCCCGCCACCGTCACCGTCTCCCCGAAGCTGAAATTCTTCGCGGGAACCACCCGCAGGTGGCTGCCCACGGTGCGGTTCAGCTCCGCGGCCACCCGGGAGAGCGCAGGCGCGAAGCTGGCCCCCGTCAGCAGGAGCACCCGCCGGCCGGCAAACCCCTTCGCCTTCGGACTCTTGATGAAGCGGCGGCTGTGCTCCAGGAAGCGCCGCACCAGGCCCACACCGTTCTCCAGCTGAGCCCAGGAGCCTGAATAGAAGCCGCGGCCAGGCACCTCGAGCCCGGCCCGGGTGAACCACTCGTCCGCCAGCAGCAGCCAGGGTTCGCCCCCATTATCCTTGGTGTATTTCCGCACTTCCGGCGTCCAGCGGGAGACCCAGTCCCGGGCGAAGGCCGGGTCCACGTCCTGCACGTCGGGCAGGCCCTCGCGATGGGCGGTGAGGCCCACGGGGACGCAAGAGAGGCTCAGCACGCTGCCCCGCCCCTCCCGGCGACGGGCCCAGAGGTCGTCCAGGGTGCGTTGCCAGATGGCGCCGTCATTGAGTCCCGGCGCCACCACCGCCTGGGTGTGGACATCGATGCCGCCCGCCAGCAGGCGGTCGAGCTTGCGGAGGATGTCGCCCTCGCGGGGATTACCCACCACCCGGATGCGGGCCACCGGGTCCGTGGCGTGGACCGACACATGGATGGGGCTCAGCCGCTCCCGCACGATGCGGTCCAGCTCCGCATCATCGCTGCTGGAGAGGGTCGTGAAGTGGCCGTAGAGGAAGGACAGGCGCACATCCTCGTCCTTCAGGTAGAGCGACTTCCGGAAGCCCTTGGGCATCTGGTGCACGAAGCAGAACACGCAGTTCTGCTTGCAGACCTTCACCTCGTCCTGGGCCAGATCCACCCCGATGCCTTCGCCGCCATTCTCCAGGTCGGCCTCGAAGGTGCTGCCGTCGGGACGCCGCACCCGCAGCAGCGCCTGGTCCTCCCGGGTGATGAGGAACTGGTAGTTGAGTTGGTCCAGCACCGCCTCGCCGTGGATCTCCAGCAGCGTGTCGCCAGGACGGATGCCGGCCTCCTCGGCCAGGCTGCCGGGCTCCACGGTGATCACTTGTACGCCCTTCTGTGCCAATGGGCCGCTCCATGCTCCGGACTCCCTGACGGGAATCCGGAGAGAGATTGTCTCATTGCGCAGGAAGAATGGCTTTTCCTATCTCCGACCCGCCCGGGCCGGAGCCCAGACGAGCCGGATGTCCTTGCCCATCGATCAGGCCGGCGCCTTGGTCGCCTTCCGCGCCTCGACCACCTTGTCGGCGTCGCGGCCCACGAGTTCCTGCAGGTGGTGGAAGGCCCAGGTGAAGGAACCGACGCCCATGGTGAGGCTGCGGAGTTCCACCACCACGTCGCCCATCTCGGCCTGGGGAATGTAGGCCGACACGAGGTCCCAGCCGGTCCAGCCGGGCCGGGCGTCGAAGCCGAGGACTTGGCCCCCACGCCTTCCAGTCACCAGGCGCTGGGCCTTGGGCGTGAACTCGCTGGGCACGGCGATGTGAACCTCGCAGATGGGCTCCAGCAGCACCGGATGGCAGACGGCCCCGGCCTCGGTCATGCCGATGCGGGCGGCGGTCTTGAAGGCCATGTCGGAGCTGTCCACGGTGTGGTAGCTGCCGTCCACCAGGGCCACATAGATGTCCACCACGGGGAAACCCAGGGGGCCCCGCTTCATCCAGTCCACGATGCCATGCTCGACCGCACCGAAGAAATTCTTGGGCACCACACCGCCCACGATCTTCTCTTCGAACTCGAAGCCCTCGCCGCGCTGCCTGGGCTTGACCTCCAGCCAGACGTCGCCGAACTGGCCGTGGCCGCCGGTCTGGTGCTTGTGCCGGCCATGGACCTTGGCGGGCTTGGTGAAGGTCTCCCGGTAGGGGACCATGGGCGGGTGGTGCAGGACGTCCAGCCCGAAGCGGCTCTTGAGGCGGTCCAGGGCGCACTTGAGGTGCACCTCGCCCTGGCCCCAGAGGATGCGCTCCTGGGTCTCGGCGTTCTGTTCCACCTTCAGGGAGGCGTCCTCCTCGCAGAGCCGCTGCAGCGCCAGGGACAGCTTCACATCGTCGCCGCTCTTGGTGGTGTGAAGGCTGAGGGCCAGCATGGGCTGCATGGGCTCGGGCCAGGCCAGCTCAAGCCTGGCGGTGGGGGTCAGGCCCTCGCTGGTGTGCACCTCGTCCATGCGGCCCAGGGCCACGACCTCGCCGACCGTAGCCTTCTGCTGCTTGATCTGCTGGGCGCCGAAGAGCTTGTTGATCCCGCTGACGCGGTTGCCGGCCAGGGAGGTGCCGTCCACCACCTCGCCGCGCCACACGCGGGAGATGCTCAGCTTGCCCACGTGCTGGGCGTGGACGGTCTTGAAGACCTGCACCAGGGTGTCCTTGCCCTCGGGAATGCCCAGGCGGGTGGCGGTCGTCTCCACGCGGGGCGCCTCGTCGCAGAGGGCCTGGAAGAGGCGGCGCACACCCGAGTCCCTCTCGGCGGAGCCGAAGAAGACGGGCACCAGCAGGTCATCCCGCACATCCTTGGCCAGGTCCTCCGAAACCTCCTCCTGGGGGGGCACCAGGTCGCTGAGCAGCTCTTCCATGAGGTGGTCATCGTAGTCCGCGAGCTTCTCCAGCAGGAGCTGGCGGGCCTCCCTTTCCTCGGGCACCACCGAGTCGGGCAGCTGCACCAGGTCCGCATCCTTGTCCGCTTCGTACTTGAAGGCGTGCTCGCTGATGAGGTCCACGTAGCCGGTGATCTGGTCCCCCTCCCGGAGGGGGACCTCCACGAGCACCAGGGGCCGCTCGGACACCAGCTGCAGGGCGTTAAGCACGTCCTTCAGGCCGCCCGCGCTGCCGGGCGCCTCCATCTTGTTGATGAACAGGACATGGGGGATCTTGTGGTCGTCGAGGAACTTCAGGGCCGGAGCGGCCATCAGGGCCCGGGCCGGGTCGGGATCGCAGACCACCACGGCGATGTCCGCGGCCATGACCGAGTGGACGGCCTCCTGGCGGAACTCCACGGAACCCGGGCAGTCGATGAGGGTCCAGCCCTCGCCCTGGTAGCTGCAGGCGGCGAGGCTGGCCTCCACGCTCATCTGCCGGGCCTTGGCCTCCAGGGAAGCGTCGCCGACGGTGTTCCCCTCCTTGATGGAGCCCTTGCGCGGCAGGGCCCCTGCCACGAAGAGAAGACTCTCCATCAAGGAGGTCTTTCCGGAGAGGTAGGGTCCGACGATGACCGCTACGCGTGGAGTTGACTGGGAATTCCCGCTCACAGTGCCTCCTGAATGTGTGTGATGGATGTCGATCGACCCAAGTGTTCCGAGCTTGTTACACCCTGGCAACACCGAAAAAAAGCCGCCCGGGGAAAGGCGGCTTAAGTCACAAAATGGCGGAGGTTCCAACTTGCGGGGAAGCGGGGCTCGGAACCCGCGGTTCCGAGTCAGGAACAGTGTCAGGTTTCAGAGTCACTCGTCTGTGCCCATCTGAGAGGTCGTGCTTAACTATGAGGGTATGAACCAGCCGAGTACGGGCTCAATCGCCTATCGATTTCGGTGCGCGGCGCCGCACACCACCTTTTCGTTTGAATCCCAGACCATCCAGATAGAGATCTGTGGTCTCCAACCTCCCATCCTTGCGTTCTCGGAGGATCCCTGAATCAAGAAGCATGGGCACAAAATCTCCTGAATCCTCGCAGGGAGCGTCCACATTACTCCCCCACGAATCATTCCAGTTTTTGCGCATCTGGACTTCAAAAGATTTTCTTTCGAATGGAACATTCCGAAGTTTTGACAGGCGAGTGACGCGTTGTTTGAATCCCTCTAGCCAAGGCCACTCAGGCAGGGAGGCTTTCACGTGCTCTTCCGAGATCGTTGTCAGTGCCTGCCGCAAAAACATGGGAGCTAATAGAGTTGGGCCAGCGTAGTCACTCTTAATCTGCAGTTCAGCCGCCAACTCAAACATTCTGACCAGAAAACGAGGAACGGCGTTCCCGCGGCAGTCTTTGATATGGTCGATGATCCAGGTTTGTGTTGCCCCTTTCTTTGGGCCAGCTCCCATGTAGGGACCTAAGAGCGCATGGACAACTGAGCGCAAATTTTCCGGAGTCTCCCAATAATGACTCCACCCAAGGAGTGGGTCCTCCCAAAGTTGATTTTTCTTTATCCCTAGCTTTTTCCGCCAATTATCTACATCTGTGTTGAGGATGCGCTTCACCAGGAGGCCAAGAAGGCTTTCGTCACTCCAATTCAGCTCCATGCGGTTCGCTGAGATTTTGGCGAGATCTGGACCTCCCTCCACCCCAAAGCGCCGATAAGTATCTGAACGCATGAAGAGCTTAGCGCGGATGCCATTCCACCGCCGGGAGCGGCTGGCCCAGAATCCGATCAATGTCGAAGCGGCCCTGCCACTATGTGTCACCAACAGATCGAGATCATCGTAACCCACGAATAGAATCCGCCTCTTATGCTCCAGACGATCATCTAGGCGATCCAACGCACTTGCAGCTGCATTACTGCATGCTTTAGCCGCATCCAGAAGAGCTTCTACGATAGAGCTGGATGCCTTTTTCATGGGCATGCAACCCTTGCGTCCTTCTTCGTCCAGTTCGTGCCAAAGATCCCGCACAAGCAAGCACTGCCAGAAATCGTGCGCTTGATCTTCGGTCGTTCCTGGATCTCCGAAGAACCTTCGTAATCGAGTCTGGTCCGGCACGGTCTTGCCCACCAGATCAACTCCCACCCAATTGCAAAATTCAGGGATGCGCGCCTTTGGATACAAGTTGCGAAAGGTTTCCGTCAAACCGAACTCTGCCACTGCGCGAAATAGGGATGTTTTTCCAGAACCTCGGCCACCCAGAATCAAGGTGACATCGGGATCCAGTGCCTTCATTTGTTCTGGCACGGGATAAAACATTTTGCAAAAAGCGCCCTCGTCCTCGCACTCAGCGCGACCGTTGCTCCCCATGCGGGATAGCAGTTGGAGCAGTGCATCGTTCTTCATAGGGCCTCTTCAGCGTTACCACCACGAGCACGTGCAGCCAATGCAATGCAGAAGGTCGAGTATTCCTTCGATCCATTCAGCTCGTCCACTAAGTCCTCAATTGCAACCGATTGTGCCAAGGACGGTCTGTAAGGCAGTGGCCATGGGTGGTACGGAGAGCTATTGCCCATCTCATCGTTTAGATACCAGAAATCTTCGTCTCGATTTTCTTCATCCTGTGCAAAGTAACCATCCGCGAAAACTTCCTGTGAACGGTCAGAAAAATGCTCCAGCAAATCTTCCTTCGCAGAATTCTTTGATAACTCGGGAACCATAGCGTGGACCATCATGACTTCAGCCTGGGGAAGATTGCGAGAAAGGCGTTCTGCGCCTAACTTGCGAACCGCATATCCGATGCCTTCCCAACTCTGATTGGAGTCAACGCCAAAGAGCACATGAAAGTTGCAAAGGCCAGATAGGACCATTCCCGCGGTTTCAGAAAACCCGGTCCGGGAGTCAACCAGGATCCAATCGGGTCGCAGCTTTTCGTGGATGTGCAGGAGAAGTTCCTCGACCGGATGTCGCCTCACTCCTTCAATGTAAGGTTCTGCCTCAAAGTCCAGACGGGCCATTTTGCCTAAGTAATTGCGATCCAGGTTCCCTGCTGGAAATACGCGTAGGCTTCCGGTGGTGCGATTGGCTCCCAGATCCACATTCCAGGAATAGTCGAGCAAGTCTTTGGGGCGTTCGCCCAGGATCGGTGTT
Organism: uncultured Holophagaceae bacterium; assembly: GCA_903927605.1. The sequence continues at coordinate 1,068 of CAIYNT010000046.1, read as the reverse complement.
TCGATTAGATAATCCACCACACCATAAGGGGGCGCGTTCGTGGAGGCGAGGATGCTCCCGAGACCCGGGGCATCCAAATCCAGGTCGACCACTACCACATGCTCGTTCTGGAGTGCGCGGCTTACTGCAAAAAGTGATAGCGCCGTCGTCCGGCCCATACCGCCTTTGAAAGAGTAGAAGGCTACGACAGGACAAATCCCATCTCCGTCCAGTCGCCAGAGCGGCTCTTTGGTGATGCGCTGCCAAGCAGGCAACATGCGGTGTCGGACAGTAATCCGGAGGCGTTCATCCCATTCAACCTCATCGTCTTCAACGATGGACAATGCTTCTTCCCAGGAGCTTTCCAACTCCAAAGGATCGAAATCACCTGGAGATACAGGAGGCGAGAAGATCGACCCGGAATCGAACGGTGCTATACCCATCATGATCTTTTTCAGAGAATTCATTGAAGACTGTGGTCCCCACACGCCAAGTGAGAATCGGCCGAACGCGTCTTCGATGATTAGAATGCGTTTCACATTTAGTTTCTTCCATCCTCCTTTCAACCCTGTGATCAATCGATCCCGGGCTTCGTCGAGATGGCGAATGTCCTGCCCTTTCATTAAACGCCTCCAGTACTGAAAGGCTTGGCCAACCCTCCAAAGGCACGCTTAGCGATTTCCCACCACCTCTTTGCCACCACTTCCGTCGTAGAGCAAGAGGACTCGTACCGCATGCGCGGGTGCCAGTTGGGTGCTCCTGTCAATGCACCTTTGATGGCAATTAATAGCTGGATGGAAACGTTCCGTTTGAAACCGGGTCTTCGAGATGCGGCCATCTGCCCAAGACGGAATGCAAGGCTACTAAGGTCGTGTCCATCGCCAGGCCAAGACTGTCCGTGGGGGCAAGAGGCTGATGGGGCGACAATCAAGGCCTTGAGGGAGCACTGTGTCCTTCCGGTGAGCATGCGTGAATCCTGAATTCCAGTGAGATAGCCTCAGGGCCTTGATGAGAGGAGGCCCCATGGTACGAAGTGGTCGAGCGTCACTGCCAGTGGAAGTGGAAGAGGTCAGAGCCAGGATTGAACGG
>CAIYNT010000045.1 GCA_903927605.1 uncultured Holophagaceae bacterium | reverse complement strand
TCCATATTACTTTAAATTATTCAATCTTTTAAATTCTTTCTTATTCCCTAACATTGAAATTGTTTGTAGTGGTGATAAGAAGAACGATTCATTTTCTTCCTCTGCTTCTTTCCGGCCTGTCCCTGATGCTAACCGCCGCCCAGCTCCGCTCGGAGGACGTAACTCAGCAGTCCACGCCGGCCACCAAGAAGGTCGAAGAAAAAGCCAAAAAACAGAAGAAAGAGGACATCCCCTCAGCCGTGGTGGTCATCTCCGCCACCCGCACGGAGCGGGCTGAGAAAGACACCACCACCACGGTCACCGTGACCACGGAGAAGGAGATCGAGCGGCAGCTGGTCACGAACATCATCGACCTGACCCGCAATGAGCCCGGCGTCGAGGTGAGCAACCAGCCGGATCGCCAGGGCGCCTCCAGCTTCAGCATCCGCGGCATCGGCGGCAACCGCGTGCTGATCCTCGTGGATGGCGTGAACCTGCCCGACGGCGCCGAGGCCTCCCGCGGCCTCAGCCGCGACTTCGTGGACCTGGACACCCTCAAGCGCGTGGAGATCCTACGCGGCTCCGGTTCTGCTCTCTACGGCAGTGACGCCCTGGCGGGCGTGGTGACCTACACCACCTTGGACCCCGCGGACTTGCTTAGCGCCGATGGCCACTTCGGCGGCCGCCTCAAGACCGGCTACGCCAGCGTCAACAACCAGAAGTCCAACACGGCCATCGTGGCGGGACGCCAGGGCGAGTGGGACGGCATCCTCACGGCCACCTACCGGGTCGGCAACGAGACCACACCCGCCACCGGCACGCCCAACCCCATGCAGATCGACTCCACCAGCGTGCTGGGCAAGCTCGGCTGGAAGGCCAACGCCCACAACCAGGTGCGCTTCGGCTTTCAGGGCTTTGAGCGGAAGGATCAGATCCACCTCCTGAACCTGCAGGGCCCGGCCTTCGGCGCCCCCGGCACCTTCATCATCAAGGACCTGGGCAATGACCGGAACCGCCGCAATCAGTTCAGCGTGGAACATGTCTTCGAGGACGACTCGGCCTTCATCCAGCGGGCGGAGTGGCGTCTCTTCTACCAGACCGCCCACAGCCTGGAGCACACGGACGAGTTCCGGGAGAAGCGCACGGTCACGCCGATGCTGGAGACCGTCCGCTACACGGACTACAACTTCGATCAGACCATCTGGGGCCTGCGCTCCCAGGCGGAGCGTCGCTTCACCGTGGGGGACTGGTCCCACCGCCTGCTCTTCGGCCTGGACCTGAACCGCACCGAGACCGCCGAGCCCTACAACCGCACCCAATTCACCTTCAACACCGGGGTCACCACTAACAGCGTGGCGGGCCAGCTCTATCCCACCAAGTTGATTCCCGACTCCACCACCAGCACTACCGGCCTCTTCCTCCAGGGTGAGATCCTCAGCCCCAGCGGCACCTGGTCCTTCGTGCCGGGCCTGCGCTTTGACCGCTACGCCCTGTCCCCCCACACGGACCCCATCTTCGAGGCAGGCAACGTGCTGGGCGCCAAGGTGGCCTCCATCTCCAACTCCGCCGTAACGCCCAAGCTGGGCATCATCGGAAAGCTGGACAGCACCTGGACGGCCTACACCCAGTACGCCGAGGGCTTCCGCAACCCCCCCTACGACTACACCAACTTCACCCTCACCTCCTTCTCCTCGGGCTACCGGATCATCCCCAACCCCGACCTGAAGCCCGAGCGCAGCCAGAGCTACGAGGCCGGCTTGCGCGGCGAGGGCGACACCTGGAACCTGGGCCTGGCCGTCTTCCAGAACCGCTATAAGAACTTCATCCAGTATGTGAACCTGGGCCCTGATGTCGCCTCGGGCCTGGACTTCACCTTCCAGTACCAGAACATCGAGGACGTCCAGATCCAGGGCGCTGAACTGCGCGCGGGCTGTGTCTTCCTCCAGGGCTGGCGCTCCAACCTCTCCATCGCCTACGCCAAGGGTGAGGATCAGCGCACCCACGCCCCCATCAACACCGTGGCCCCCCTGCGAACCTCCCTGAGCATCGGCTACCACCAGAAGGAGCGCTGGGGCGCGGACGCCACCCTCACCGCCGTTTCCGCCAAAAAGGCCGGGGACGTGGCACTGGATCCCTCCAACGGCTATACCAACCCCTACCTCCCCACGGGCTACGCCAAGCTGGACATCATCAGCTTCGCCAGCTTCCAGTGGAAGGGCGACTGGCGCCTGCAGGGCGGCGTCTTCAACCTGCTGAACAAGACCTACTGGCGCTGGGAAGACGTCCGCGGCTTCTCGGCCGGAGACTCCTACATCCCCCGCTACTCCCAGCCCGGCCGCAACTTCGGTGTGAGCCTGACCTACAGCTGGAAGTAGTCGGAGTCAGTCCTACTTCTTCTTCTTGGCCGGATTGAGCCCGGACTGCTTGGTGGTTTCGGTGAGTCGGCTGCTGGACAGTTCCGAACCCCGGGACGTGGCGCCGTGCACGACGGCAGGCTTGGCTTTCTTCGGCTTCTTGTCGTTCCCCATGATGTGCTCTGGTCGGGCCTCCGTTTAACTTGGGAGTGCGGCCCTCAGCCCATCATGGGCCGAATATCAATAAACACAGAAATATAATGATTTATTTTGAATCATCTCCAAAGACCAGTGTGGGCGGGCCTGCACGCACCCCGATGGCGTCTGAGGTAACCTATTTCCATGACTGACGAAAAGCCCGTCCTGAGACTTCCCATGCCGCTTCGCAAGCAGAAGGCGGTGCAGGCGGCCTGGAAGCCGATCTTCTTCCAGTGGCTGGTGCCTGGCGCAGGCTACTGGGCTATTGGCGAAAAAGGAAAGGCCAAGGCCTTCTTCAGCGTCTGGGTAGTCTTTTGCGTGCTGGGCGCCCTCCAGATGCAGTTCGGGGCTGTGGATGGTGTGAAGGGCGGGGTCTTCGTGCCCGTGCCGGGAGCCTGGCTTCCCACCCTCG
>CAIYNT010000044.1 GCA_903927605.1 uncultured Holophagaceae bacterium | reverse complement strand
GCCCGCAGCCCGCTGCCCGCTAGACTGTGAAGATGTCGCAATCCCCCCTCCGCACCCTGACCTCCGCAGGCACCGAGATCCTGATCGAGCCACTGCCCCACGTGCGGAGCTGCGCGGTGGGGTTCTGGGTGCGGCGGGGATCGCGCCACGAGGGCGCCGCGGAAGAAGGCCTGGCCCACTTCCTGGAGCACACGGTCTTCAAGGGCACGGAAGCCTACCCCACTCCCGATGAATTGGCGGAGGCCACGGATCGTCTGGGGGGTCACGTGGATGCCTTCACGGGCAAGGAGGTGGCCTGCTTCTACGGCAAGGTGCTGTCGGACCAGCTCCCGGAGCTGGTGCACCTGCTGGGCGAGCTGGTGACCGCCCCCCTCTTCGATACCGAGGAACTGGTACGTGAGCGCGGCGTCATCCTGGAGGAGATCGCGCAAAGCGAAGACCAGCCCGATGACTGGGTGAGTGAGCTGTTCTATGGCGGCTTCTGGGAAGGCACGCCACTGGCCCATCCCATCCTGGGGCGCCCGGAGCAAGTGTCTGCCTATGGTCCCACCGAGGCCCGGGCCTTCTTCGACCATACCTATCGGGCCCCGAATCTGGTAGTGGCCGCCGCGGGCGCCATCGAACCGGAAGCCTTCCACAAACTGCTCAAACCCATCCTGGGCAGGCTGCCCAAAGATTCGGCTCATGTGCCAAGTGCACGGGCAAGGACCCGGGCCTTCCTGCTCAACGTGCCCCGCAAGGATCTCCAGCAGGCCAACCTCGTGATGGGCTTCCCCGCGCCGGACCACCATTCGCCGGATCGTGCCGCGGCGCATCTCCTCAGCCATGTCCTCGGCGGTGGCATGGCTTCGCGGCTCTTCATGGAACTGCGCGAGCGCCGCGGCCTCTGCTATCAGGTGGGCAGCTACCTGAGCCCCTACGCCGACACGGGTGCACTCCAGATCAGCGCCAGCTGTGCTCCGGCGCAGCTGCGGGAGCTGGTGAGCCGCACCATGGCCGAGTGCGGGCGGATCCGCGCGAAAGGCGTGGAGAGTGACGAGCTGGAGCGCGCCAAGCTCCAGGCGCGCACCAGCCTGGTCTTCAGCCAGGAGAGCAGCAGCAGCCGCATGTTTAGCCTCGCCCACCAGGCCATCCATCATGGCGAGCTGCGCAGCCTTGACCAGCAGATGGCGGAGATCGAGGCCGTGACCCCAGGTGACCTCATGCGCGTGGCCCAGGACCTGCTGGATCCAGCCCAGCTTGGCCTCAGCGCCCTCGGCACCCGGCGCGGCTGCGACATCCGGCCCCAGGACCTGGTGGCCTGAGGTTCTTTCCGATCCTTCATTCCCGGAGGAGTCCCCATGAATCCTGAATTGACCTTCCATCTGGACCGCCGCCCCGAGGTGGAGGCCATCCGGGCCCTCTACGCCGCTTCACCGCTGCGCCGGCCCATCCACGACCCCGAGCGCATCCGGCGCATGTTCGAGGGCTCGAATGTGGTGATCTCCGCCTACGCAGGGGACCGTCTAGTCGGAGTGCTGCGCGGCTGGACCGACTTCGTCTATGACGGATATGTCTGCGACCTGGCGATCCATCCAGCGTTTCAGGGGGCGAGTGTGGGGCGGCGTCTGCTGGATCTGGCCCAGGGGCTCGGCGAGGGCATCCAGTGGATCCTGGTGGCCTCGCCCCTCGCCAAGGACTACTACGCACACCTCGGCTGGGAGTGGGTGGAAGCCGGCTGGAAGCTGCCGCGCAAGGGGTGGAACCCGGGACCCATGGAGGCCTTCCAGGCAGAGCACACAGATCTGGCAGCCAAGGCCTGACCGGGCCGAATGCCGGTAGAGTGGAGAGGGGCTGCGGCCCCTTTTCTCATGACTGACACCCGCGCCATGCCCTGGGATTCGCCCGCCCCCGAGCGGGAGGGCCTGCCCTCTGCGTGGTCCTTGTTTCCCGAGGAACTGGTGGCCCTGGGTTGCCCTGGTAGCGCCCAGGAGACCTTCAAGCGCTTGCATCGCCCCTGGACCTGGAAGGGCGGTGCGCCGGACCTGGGTGACCGCATTCGACTTTGGCTGGTGGGCGTGGCAGACCTGCGCCTGCCGGCCATCGTCGAACGACAGCCCTCGTCCGATGGATCCACGAAGCTGTCACTGGAGCTGGCGGATGGCCAGCGCATCGAGGCCGTCCACATGCCCCGCCGGGTGCGGAACCCCCGGGTGACCTACTGTCTCTCCAGCCAGGTGGGTTGCGCCATCGGGTGCACCTTCTGCGCCACCGGGAGTATGGGCATGCTGCGCAACCTCCAGGCCGGTGAGATCCTGGGTCAGGTGCTGGCCCTGATGGCTGGATTCGGACCCGAACGGGGGCACGAGCTGACGCTCGTGTTCATGGGCATGGGTGAGCCGTTGCACAACCTTGACCACCTGCATCGCGCCATCCGACTCCTGTGCCATCCCTCCGGCTTGGGCATCGGAAAGGGCCGCATCACCGTGAGCACCTCAGGCCTGGTAAGCGGGATCGAAAAGCTATCGAAACTCGAGCCACGCCCCCTCCTGGCCCTCAGCCTCAACGCCACCACGGACGAAGCCCGCAGCCGCAGCATGCCCGTGAACCGGGTCTGGAACCTGGCCCGGCTCCGCCAGGCGCTGGACGACTGGGGCCTCAAGCGGGGTGAGAAATTCTGCTTCGAGTACGTGTTGCTGGCAGGCGAGAACGACACCGAAGCCGACGCGGAGCGGCTGGCGGATTGGATGGGCGACCTGCGCGGCGGCCATAACCTGAATCTCATCCCCATGAACGAGCATGGTGCCAGCGCCTTCCATCAACCTAGCGAAGACCGGGTACAGCAGTTCGCCCAGCAGCTGAAGGCCCGGGGCTGCTTCGTCACCGTCCGCCGCAGCCGGGGCAGGGATGTGCAGGGCGCCTGTGGACAGCTGGCCAAAGAACAACAGCCAACGCAAAGGCGCAAAGATGCAAAGGAGTAGTCATGGAGTCCCGCGAAAACTTACTTTCGATGAGGATTATCGAGGCTGCCATTGAGGTGCACCGGACGCTTGGTGGCCCAGGTCTTCTGGAGAGCGTCTACGAGGAAGCCCTTTGCTGGGAATTGGAATAGCGCGGGATGAATGTGAAGCGGCAACCGCTGTGCCTGCCATTACAAAGGAATGGAACTTGGATCTCCTCTGCGCATCGACTTGCTCGTTGATGAT
>CAIYNT010000043.1 GCA_903927605.1 uncultured Holophagaceae bacterium | reverse complement strand
GCTGGTACGGCTGCGCCATGCTCTGCTACGTGACCCCCAAGGAGCACCTGGGCCTGCCGAACAAGAAGGACGTGAAAGACGGCGTCATCACCTACAAGATTGCTGCCCATGCCGCGGATCTCGCCAAAGGGCATCCGGGTGCCCGTATCTGGGACGATGCCATGAGCAAGGCCCGCTTCGAGTTCCGCTGGGAGGACCAATTCAACTTGGCCCTGGACCCCGATACGGCCCGGGAATTCCATGACGAGACCCTACCCGCCGAGGGCTCCAAATCCGCCCATTTCTGTTCCATGTGCGGCCCCCACTTCTGCTCGATGAAAATCTCAGATGACGTGAGGCAATACGCAGAGAGCCACGGCTACAGCGAAGAGGAGGCCCTGAAGAAGGGCATGGAAGAGATGGCAGAGACGTTCGTGCAGAAAGGCGCCGAAGTCTACCTCCAGGCTTGATCGGCGGATTCATGCCACTGCGGTGGCAAGTCCCGTTCATTTAGGGAACTTGTACTCGACCTATACCCTCCTGTTGGGCCACACGCGCATAATCGGGGCGGTTCTTCTACCTCAAGGGGGCATTCATGGCCGCGAAACGCATTCTCATGCTCGTTGGTGATTTCGGCGAAGACTACGAAATCATGGTGCCATTCCAGGCCCTATTGGCCGTGGGCCATACGGTTCATGCGGTCTGCCCCGACAAGCAGGCCGGTGATTGGATCGCCACGGCCATCCATGATTTCGAGGGGCACCAGACCTATTCCGAAAAGCCTGGGCACCGGTTCACTCTCAACGCCAGTTTTGCCGAGGTGAAACCGAAGGAGTACGACGCTCTGGTGATTCCCGGTGGCCGCGCCCCCGAATACCTGCGGCTCAACCCGAAAGTGCTTGAACTCGTGCGCCACTTCTTCACGGCGAAAAAGCCCGTGGCCGCCATCTGCCACGGAGCCCAACTGCTGGCCGCGGCCGGTGTGCTGGAGGGGCGCACCTGCTCCGCCTACCCCGCCTGCCGCGCGGAAGTGGAAGTCGCGCGTGGGAAGTACGCGGAGATCGCCATTGATGGCGCCGTCACCGATGGGAACCTGGTCACCGCACCCGCTTGGCCCGCCCATCCAGCCTGGCTTGCCCAGTTCCTGCACGTGCTTGGCACTCGCATCACTCATTGAGCTGGCTCTAGGACTTGTCCATGCTAAACGAACTCCTCTTCTTCAAATTCCAGGCGCTCGGCAGCGACTACCTCGTGCTGGATCCGACCGTGGCTTCCTTCGAAATGACGCCACGGCTCGCCCAGGCCCTCTGCGACCGGCGCCATGGCATCGGCTCCGATGGGATCCTGCTGGGTCCCCTGCCAGTCCCCGAAGATCCGCAAGCGTTCGGCCTGCGGATCTTCAATCCCGACGGCAGCGAGGCGGAGAAGAGCGGGGACGGCCTGCGCATGTTCGCCCGCTACCTCCTGGAGGCAGGGCACGCCAAAAACACGGGTTGCCGCATCCATACGGCCGGGGGTGCCGCGGAGGTCCGCTTCCTGGCCCAGGATGGCAGCCTGGTCCAGGTGGACATGGGCCGACCCAGCTTCCGGGCAGGAGACATCCCCTTCACGGGCATTGCCTCCCATCTCGAGGTCCTGGAGACCCCACTGTTCCTTCCCTCTGGGGCCATCACCATCACCGCCCTCAGCATGGGGAATCCGCACTGCGTGCTGTTCCCGGGTGAGGTCTCCCCAGCCAATGCCCGTCGGCTCGGCGCTCAGATCGAAAAGCACCCGGAGTTCCCGGAGCGGGTGAACGTCCAACTGGTGGAGGTGGTCAACCGCCGTCGCATCCGCACCGAGATCTGGGAGCGGGGGGCCGGTTACACACCGGCATCGGGCAGCAGCTGTGCGGCCGCCGCCGCCTGCCGCCGCCTGGGCCTAGTGGATGACCACGTTACGGTCCTGATGCCGGGCGGTTCGCTTGAGATCGAGTTCACACCCGAAGGCCAGCTCCTCATGACCGGACCGGTCCAGCCTGTCTTCAAGGGCACCTTGCACCCGGATTGGAAATACTGAGAGTGTGTCCGCTCAGGCTGCCCTGTTGGCGGCACGGCGACTACTGTACGCCCAGCAGTTCCACTTCGAAGATCAGGTCGGCGTTGGGGGGGATCTCCCCCCCGGCGCCCCTGGGACCGTAGCCGAGGTAGGACGGGATGTAGAGGGTGCGCTTGCCGCCCACCTTCATGGTCAGCAGGCCCTCGTCCCAACCCTTGATGACGCGGCCCACGCCGATGGGGATGGCCAACGGCTGGCCCCGATCCAGAGAGCTGTCGAACCTCTTCCCGTGCTGGCCGCGGCCATCGTCAAGCCAGCCCGTGTAGTGGACCATGCAGCGCTGGCCCCGCTGGGGAGAGGCCCCGGTTCCGACCACGGTGTCCAGATACTTCAGGCCAGAATCGGTGGTGATCATCACGGGCCCCTTTGGTTTGGGCTGGAGCGCAGTCTTGCTAGGTGTCTGAGGAGACTGCGCTGTGGAGGCAGGGAATCCCACCAGGAGGAGCGCCAGACAGAGCACGGGTCGTTTCATGGGAACTCCTGGAATGGGCCCCACGACGACTCAGGGATCCCTGACTGCGAGCGTAGCCCAAAAGCCTGGGGGGCCGAAGGGTGCGACGAGATGGGCTGGTTCCGGATCAATGAGCTTCACCCACTTCGAGGATCTGGAAGCTGTCCGGAACCATGGTCGGCCGGGTGCCGGGCTTGGCATCCTTGGGGATCGGCATGAACTCTGCTGTGGGCAGGTAGAGCCGGTGGGTGAGGGGGTTGTCCACGATGGTGCGGGCACCCGCCCGCGTGGGGATCGTGGCCGACACTTCGTAGGTCCCGGGGCCGGTCGGGCGGATAACAGAGATGGTGCCTTCCCCGTTGCTGACGTAGGCACAGCCCGTACCTGGATCGAAGGCGACGCCATCAGTGCCGGAGCCGATGGGCAGGGTGGCGAGGACCTTGCCAGAGCCTGCATCCACCACGGCCACAAGCTTGTTGCGGCCCACGGAGAAGAGGCGGTTCTGCTTCACGTCCATGGCCAGACCACTGGGCTCCTCCAGGGGCTTGAGGGACCACCTGGCTTCCACCTGGAGGGTGCGGGCATTGATGGCGAGGATCTCCGAGGTGTCCTCGTTGTTCACATAGACCCGGCCCGAACCGTCGCAGGCGGCGAATTCGGGCTTGCCGCCCATGGGGATGGTGCCCACCACGTCAGAGCTGAGGGCATCGATCACCGTGGCATTCTTGCCCCGGCCATTGAACGTGAAGACCCGCCTGGTGGCAGGTTCGAAGAGGATGGCGTCCGGGTTCTCACCGGTGGTCTTCACCACCTTCTGCACCTCCAGGGTGGAGAGCTTGAAGACCGTGACCGTGCCGGACTGTCCGTTGCTGGTCCAGCCCCGATCCAGCTCTGCGGAAAGGGTCACGCCGTGCACGCCCCCAGTACCCGGGACCTCGCCCTTCACATGACCATCCAGATCCAGGACCATCACCCGCGTGGAGCGGGGCACATAGAGCCGCGCACCAGCAGGATCCAAGGTCACGTAATCCCAGCGGCCCTCACCCCCGACCTTGAAGATGCGAAGCACTTCCGGTCCGGCGGCCCGCAGCACCACGGGCAGTCCGAGGATGAGAGACAACAGGAATGAGGCATATCGTTTCATGAATCCCCCGAAGGACCCTAGAAATCTACCATCGCCCGGGGAAGTACCCGACCCAACTTCCGCAGGATCCTTGCGTTCTGGCCCCCCAGATGCTTCCGGAGTCGAGCGCCTCAAATGCAGTGGAATCCGCACCATGATCGGACAAACTAACGGAGAGTAGGTCAACAGGGATGCACCATCAGGGGAGGCCTCATGCCCGAACAGGATCGGTTGAACGCTTGGACAGCCGTGACCGCGATTCGCAACCTGGCGCCGGTGATCCACAACATCACCAACTATGTGGTCATGAACACAACCGCCAATGCCCTTCTGGCCATCGGCGCCTCGCCCGTGATGGCCCACGCCGAGGAGGAGGTGGTGGACATGGTGGGCATCTCCTCAGCCCTGGTCATCAACATCGGCACCTTGAGCAGGGAGTGGGTCAGGTCCATGTTCAAGGCCACGGAGCAGGCCGCGAAGCGGGGCATCCCCATCGTGCTGGACCCGGTGGGAGCGGGGGCCACGCCCTATCGAACCCGCACGGTCCAGGACCTGCTTGCCGCCACCCACCCCAGCATCATCCGCGGGAACGCCTCGGAGATCATGGCCCTCTGTGGGGACCGGGCAAAAACCAAGGGCGTGGATAGCACAGAGGCCTCCAAGGATGCGGTGGCGGCCGCTCAGTTCCTCCACGACAGCCTCGGCTCGGTCATCTGCATCAGCGGGGAGACCGACTACATCGTAGGTGGCAGGGAGATCTTCCGGGTCCGGAATGGTCACCCCATGATGACCAAGGTGACCGGGCTTGGCTGTACGGCCACGGCCCTTTGCGGGGCTTTCGCCGCGGTCAACCCGGACCAAGCGCTGGCTGCAGCTCAGGCTATGGCCGTCATGGGCATCGCGGGCGAAATCGCCGCGGAAAGAGCGGAGGGACCGGGCTCCCTGCAGATGCACTTCCTGGATGCCCTCTATCGACTGACAAAGGACGACATCACGCAGCGCACCCGTCTGGAGTCCTGAGATGAAAGGGGCCTGCTGGAAGGCGGCCCTGCCCCATTCCTCCTAAACGCACTGAGGGGGTCATTGTGTGGTCCGGTCCGGTATCCACTTGAGCCAGGCCCGCGTCAGTCGATCCCATGGGCGCATGGACAGGGCGGTTATATTACTGATTCTGGAGCCGGAGATTGCAAAGGATCCGGTGATGAGAGATTTCATTCAGGAGGAGATCTCCGATGCGAGAGTTGGTGGATCAACTGTTCGCCGCGGCAGGGATTGAGCCAGGCGGATCCAATCCCTGGGATATCCAGATTCACGATCCTGCGTTTTACCAGCGCGTCTGGGCCGACCGGAACCTCGGGCTGGGGGAAGCCTATATCGAGGGTTGGTGGGACAGTCAGCAGTTGGACGGCTTTTTCGCCCGCCTGCTGGGTTCCAGTCTAGAGGAGCGTCTACGCCTGACACCCAAACTCGCGCTCCGGGCCTGGGCGCACCGGATGTTCAACTTCCAGAGCCGGGTCCGTTCCAGGGAAGTGATCGTCAAACACTATGATCTAGGCAACGATTTGTTCCAGGCCATGCTGGATTCGAGAATGAACTACAGCTGCGGCTATTGGAAAGGCGCGAGGTCCCTGGAGGAGGCGCAGTACAACAAGCTGGAACTGGTGTGCCAGAAATTGATGCTAAAGCCGAACATGCGTCTGCTGGACATCGGATGCGGATGGGGCGCCCTGGCGAAACATGCCGCCCAGCACTATGGCGCCAAAGTCATGGGTATCACCCTGTCCCTGCCGCAAAAGCTGTTTGCGGAGGAATCCTGCCGGGGGCTCTCGGTGACGTTCCAGGTGCAGGATTACCGGGACCTCCCCGACCAGTCTTTCGACCGGGTGGTATCCATCGGCATGTTCGAGCATGTGGGACATAAAAACTATGGGACCTTCATGGACATCGTCAGGAACTACCTCGCGGAGGACGGGATCTTCCTCCTGCATTCCATTGGGGGAAACGCATCCCGGGTCGGGGTCGACCCCTGGATCGCAAAATACATCTTCCCCAACGGTGAGCTGCCTTCCCAGGCCCAGATCAGCCACGCGATGGAGGGACGTTTCGTCATGGAGGATTGGCATGTTTTCGGTAGCGACTATGACCGCACCCTCATGGCCTGGTACCAGAACTTTACCGAGGAATGGCCGCGCTTGAAGGATCGCTTCGACCAGCGGTTTTTCCGGATGTGGACGTACTACTTATTGTCCTGCGCGGGAGCCTTCCGGGCCAGGAGCATCCAGCTGTGGCAGGTGGTCATGACCAAGCACGGCCTGGAGGGAGGATTCCCGATCCGGGACCTCCAGGCTGAACCCCAACTGCATTGATGCAGGAGCGTTTGATGCGCTGTACTGGATCCCGTGCCGCTCCGATCAATCGAAAAGATCGACTCCGAGCAAGGGGGCACTTCCAGATGGGTGCGATGAAGTCACCTGCAACGTGACGGTCGAGTCGTCTGTGATCCGGAGCGGCGCCTTGTTGCGGGGGCCTTGATAGATTGGCCCTCCCAGGCCGTAAACCGGCCTTGGCGCTGGAACGGAGCCGATGTATCTTTGGGCCTGAAATACAGCTGGAAACAGATCGGGGCGTCGAGCAGCCATGTGGTTTTCAAAATCAAAATCAATCCCAGAAACCGAGGTCCCCTTCTTCGTCTGGTCCAGCGAGGAACATTCCGTTGGGGTGACGGTCTTTGATCAGGAACACGAGCGACTCGTCACTCTGATGGGCCAGATACACGCCACAGTGCAAGAAAAGCATGATCGCGCTCTAGCCCAGAATCTGATGGAATCTCTCATCCACCAAACGCAGGCTCATTTCGAGCACGAGGAAAGCGTCATGGACAATATTGAATTCCCTGAACGGGAGGCCCATGTGGCCGAGCACGCGGCCTTGATCCAGCAGGCCAAGGAACTGCTTCAAAAGGTTCAGAATGGGGGCATCAGTGCCTTGGCCATACCCAACTTCCTGAAATCTTGGCTGATTCCCCATATGCAGATCATGGACCGCAAATACGCAGCAGCCATGCGACGTCACGGACTCCGTTGAAATGAGTCTTGCCAATCAATCCGTCAGGCTTGCCAACCGGGCCTGGGCTTCCCGCTTCCCCAGCTTCCGGATGGCCGCTATGGCGGATAGTTGCTGCTGCCGTGGCCGGGACTTCCCCGCCTCCCAGTTGTAGACAGTCTGCGCCGACACACCCACGAGAGCCCCCATGTCTGCGGCGGACAACCCCAGTTTCTGCCTCTGGGCGGCAAGCCTCGTCGCACTGAATCGAAGCCGCGTGGTCGCCTCATCAGCCGCCTCGGGTTTTGCCTTGCTTGGTGCCTTCTTCTCCAGTCGTGCCACCAGCTTTTCAAGTGCAGCCATGCGCCGCTTCAGCCCGGCAATGTCAGACCGATACTGCCCCGATGCCTTCTTGAGCCCCTCCACCTCTTTGCGGACTTCTTTCCGGGCTAGGCGTACAACCTCATCCTTCAGGACTGATGCAATGTTCGGCATTTTGGTTCTCTCCTAGATGGGACCGTCGACAGACGACGTACCGTTTCCATACTAAGTCAAGTTATTTGGGGCGGGGGCAGATTGCAGGAAAGTTGTTCCCACTTAGGGATGCATCCATCGGAGTCCGGGTGCATCTACAATCAGCGGTCTCTGCAAAGCCCAGGTGAAGGAGCCCAGGATTGCGCCAGAGGCAAGGGACCACTGACAATCGACAACAAACAGATGGAGAAATAATGAAATTCGCAGTAATCGGCCTCGGCGGAACCGGCGGGTATCTGGGCGGCCTCCTGGTCAGGGCCGGAGAGCAGGTCTGTTTCATCACCCGGGGCCGGGCGCTCAACAGCATCTCAAAAGACGGTCTGGAAGTCCGTTCGGAGCTTAACGGCGACTTCAGAGTGCGGCCGGCATACGCAACAGACGACACCCAAAAGGCCGCCGAAGGTTTCGGAATCCCGGACGTTCTTTTCATCTGTGTAAAGGGCTATTCCCTGGATGGGGCCATTGCCTCTGCGAAGCCGCTGATCGGCCCTGGAACCATCGTGATCCCGCTGCTGAACGGCGTCGGCCATGGACGGCAGATCTTTGACGGGATCGGCCAGGGACTCGTGCTGGATGCCTGCATGTATGTAACATCCAAGTCTCCCGAGCCGGGACTCGTCATCCATACGGACAAGTACAATAGGGTTGTTTTCGGCGCAGAGCCGGAGAGGCCTGCAAGTGAAGACCAGCAAGCTACTATGGAGAAAATTGCAGCCACGATCCGCAGGGCAGGAATGGAATGCGTCCTGAGCCAGGATATCGAGGCTGCCGTTTGGGAAAAGTACAATTACAACTGCGCCTTTTCAGTGCTGACGGCACGGTACCAGACGAATGCGGAAGGTGTCCGTCGCGATCCGGTGTTGCACCACACGATGCGGCAGCTCTCGGAAGAGACGGCGTCAGTCGCCTGTGCACTGGGAATCCATCAACCGGACGATATTGTGGAGCGCAGCATGCGAATCCTCGACATCATGCTGCCCGATGGCACCAGTTCCATGAAACGAGACGTGGAGGCCGGGAGGGACTGCGAACTGGAGCTCTTCAGCGGGACCCTGTGCCGACTGGCGGAAGACTGCGGGATCCAGGTGCCGGTCAGCCAGAGACTTTATGCCGAGCTAAAAGCCATGCTGAGACAGGGAACGCATCAATCAGAAATCGGATCGGCGGACTTGTTCATGGCCACAGATACATTTGCGGCCTTGGCCGACTGAAATAGCAGCAGGAAAGCGAAACCGCGGACCATGGCTTTCTCCTTATGCGCCGGAGGGCAGGGCCACGCGGGAATACCAACCGTGCGTTTACAGGGGACGAGCTATCACGACCGCCCCACGCAATTCACCCACGCTGTAGCCCACCGCCCGGTCGTCCGGGTAGTCTGCCTTCAGACGAGCCTTCACCTTGTCGGGGATGGAGTCAGGCCCCCCATGACAGGTCAGGCACATCGGTTGCACACTGATCGCCTTGGCGTAGACCAGCGTCGGCTTGCCGCCCTCCTGGACCACTTTCCAGAATTCCAGATCGTCCAGCTTCTTCCCCTGAGCCGCCTGCCTGGCGAACTCCTCAAGCGCGGCCTGTTGCCAAGCAATCGGATTGTTCCCGGGAGTGCGCACCCGGGTCCCAACGCGACCCACTTTCCATCCGTATTCCTTCGACAGACTGGCCGCAATTTCCGGTGCGGCCTGTCTGCATACATCCACCGCGGCAGTAGGCCCGTTGGCCATCATCTCGGCCTTCAGCCTGCCACCCAGTTGAGTCACCAGCTTGCCTGCCACGGCGCGAGTCTGATCGAGGATCTTATCGTCGACTGCGAGCAGAGCGCCCTGAGGCGCAACGCAGGCTGCCGGGATCACTCCAATCGCCATCAGAGCGAGAACAAATAACACTCTCATGAGGGCCTCCCTGACCAAGATAACCGGGTGATCCGGATGGTCACGCTCACTACTTTAGACCAGCTAGTGTGGTGTCCCGCGAGAACCTGGATCATCCGAAGTATTGGGACACCAAACCAGTGATTAACAGCCCAGTCTACCTATAAGTTAGAACTCAGTATTGGCGTATGTTCCAGACGATCAAGCAACTCCTCTGTGAGGGTTTTGTACGGAGTGAGGTTACTTTCTTGTGGACCGTATCGGATCTAGGCTGTGTCGGCCCATCCGTCCACTCCTCGGCATTATTTCAGAACAGCCTTGATCTTCTTCTGGTCCTCGGAGGTGAAATAGGTGCAGCAGCCTTTTTTGGCGGCCGGGACCAAGCCCAGTTCAAGGATGGCCTTCTTGACCTTGGCGTCAGAGACACTCAGGACTTTGGCCATGGCACTGGCGGTGAGCAGGGTCGGAGTCTCGGTGGGCATGGGGCCTCCAGGAAGGATTGAGGGAGAGGATTTAGAGCGTCTGTGTGATGGAGTCTGGTGAAATCGCTAGGGTAGCCCTGGCCCAGGCAAACTTGGCTTTGAGCACTTCGAAGTCGGGTCCAGAAGCGATAAAGGTTGCTTTGCCTTTGATCAGGAAGCCAGTTCCCGGACCGTGCAGACCAGCCACCTTGGAACTTCCCAGGGTGACCAGCACTTGGTCATTGAAGTCAACATTGGCTTCAGTGACCTGCATGTAGCCAGCGGGGATCAGCAACCGCCCATCCTCCGTCACGCGGATATAGCTGTTCCATGTGTTGACCATGTGCGGCCCGTTCTGGCCCAAGGTTGCTATTGCGACTACGCCATCCTTCTCTAGGACCTGCGTCAGTTTCTCGGGGATTTCCATAACTGCCTCCTGGCATGGGGTGGGTCGGTTTTCCTTCTAGTAGATCAAGCCTTCGTGCGGTGGTTTGGAACTCGCGATGCCTTGCGCTGTTGGAACCAGACTCCCGTTTCATGAATGAACCGCTTCGGGGCCTTGCTCTCGAATTCACAGACCAAGTTCGCCAGCGATTTGGAAGCCAGGAAGTCCTGAAGGACTCGTTCAGCATCGAGCATGAATGCGTGAATGCGACAGGTCCCCGCCGTGGCCCAGCCGGGGGCCTTTTCGCCGAAGAGTGCGCAATTACTGCGAATCTCGGCACAGGCAAATAGGGTGCGATCCGGGTCCACCGCCGACAGCACCTCCATCACCCGGATTTCTTCGGGGGGACGGGCCAGGGCAAAACCACCGGAAATGCCTTCGATGCCAACCACCAGCTTCGCCTTCTTGAGGCGCGTGAAGATCTTCGCGAGGAATCGTTCGGGGATCTTCTGGTAGGTCGCAAGGTCCCGGACGCTGACCGGCTCCGGGCGAGTCGCAAGGGTGAGAAGCGAATGCAGAGCGTACTCGGCACCTGCTCCATACATGGATGAATTCAAACTAGCACCTCTTGGGGTGTAGTTTTCAATGGTTCCATACGGGCGTCAACTCCCTTCCTCCAAACGCCCGTTCCTCTCCAACTACGTTAAGAAATCAACTAGACCCTTCACAGACCAACCAAACAACAATTGGGTTTAATTGGGTGTTGTATTGGTTAATGGGTGCAATTGGGTGTAGGATTGAACCCATGATCCGATCCGACACCATCCAGATCACCCCGGAGATCCTGGGACTGATCGCTCAGATTGACGAATTCAAGGGCGCGTGGAGAGCACTGGGTACGCTGGCACCGGATCGTCTCTCGGCTCTGAGACGGGTGGCAACGATCGAGAGCATCGGCTCATCTACCCGCATCGAAGGCAGCAAGCTGTCCGATCGTGAGGTTGAGCGGCTGTTTTCGAACCTTCAGATCAAGAGCTTCGCCACACGGGATGAGCAGGAGGTGGCCGGGTACGCCGAGGTGATGGATCTGGTCTTCTCCTCCTGGCCGGAGATCACCCTCAGCGAGAACCATATCAAGCAGCTGCACCGCGATCTGCTGGTCTACAGCGAGAAGGATGAGCGGCATCGCGGCAGCTACAAGACCGCACCCAATAGCGTTGCGGCATTCGATGAGAATCACCGGCAGGTCGCCATCGTATTCGAGACGGCCACGCCTTTCGACACGCCCCGCCTGATGACCGAGTTGGTGTCCTGGCTCCAGAAGGAACAGCAAAGCGCACGGTTGCACCCGCTGCTGCTCATCGGCCTTTGGGTGGTCGCCTTCCTGGAGATCCACCCATTCCAGGATGGCAATGGACGGCTCAGCCGTGCGCTCACGACCCTGCTGCTCCTGCAGGCTGGCTACGCCTATGTGCCCTACGCCTCGCTCGAAAGCGTCATCGAGCAGAACAAGGAAGCCTACTACCTCGCCCTCCGACAAACCCAGGGGACGATCCGCACTCAAGCACCAAACTGGCAGCCGTGGCTGCTGTTCTTCCTGCGGTCGCTGACCGAGCAGGTGCGTCGTCTGAAACAGAAGGTCGAGCGGGAGAAGCTGGTGCTGGCCGTGCTCCCGGAACTGTCGCTGAAGATTGTCGAGTTTGCCCGTGAGCATGGCCGAATCACCATGGCCAACGCCATCCTGCTGACAGGCACCAGCCGGAACACCCTGAAGCAGCACCTCCGTGCCTTGGTTGGACAAGGTCATCTCAAGCAACACGGCAGTGGCCGGGGTGCGTGGTACGGACTGCCGTGAGCAAACTGTTCTTCTGAGATCAGGCCCACAGGGGCGCCCCTAGGCGGTCCGGTTCGCACAGTGTGAGCCGCCGTTCCCAGGTTCCCGGTTCCCAGAATCTTCACGCTCATCCTGCAAATCAGCATTTGCGCGGGATGTAGGAAGGCATATCCTTCTGACAATTCGGATGGTGCGGGGTACGTGGAGGGGACACAGACAAAAACGGCCACCATCGCTGGTGGCCGTAGATCCTTGCTGTTGCTGGCTCCGGAGGAGGGATTTGAACCCCCGACCTAGTGATTAACAGTCACCCGCTCTGACCCCTGAGCTACTCCGGAAAGTCGAATACCCATTCTACCGGATGGGAGCGGGGTTTCAAGCAGGAGGCTTCTGCTGCCGCCCGGGTTCCGGTCGCTAGGCACGCTGGAGTTCCATGAGGACCTGGCGGGCGGCGGCCTTGAGTGTCTCGATGACACCTGTGCCCTTGTTGGCCACGGCCTCGACGATGGGCTCGTTCCGGAACCGGAGCAGGCGCTCCATCTCGTGCAGGGATGCGGCCGAGGGCATGTCGCGCTTATTCAGCTGAAGCACATAGGGGATGGAACGGATATCGAAACCGTTCTCCTTCAGGTTCGTGGCCAGGTTCGCGATGGACTCGATGTTGGCTTCCATGCGGGCCCTCTGGCTGTCGGCCACGAAGATGATGCCATCGCAACCACGCAGGATGAGCTTGCGGCTGGCGTCGTAGAAGACCTGGCCGGGCACCGTATAGAGGTGGAAGCGGACCTTGAAACCCTTGACGGTGCCCATATCGAGCGGCAGGAAGTCGAAAAACAACGTACGGTCGGTTTCCGTGGCGAGGCTGACCAGCTTCCCCCGCTTCTCAGGATTGGCCTGCTCGAAGATCCACTGGATGTTGGTCGTCTTACCGCAGAGGCCCGGACCGTAATACACAATCTTGCAGTTGATCTCGCGTGACGCGTAGTTGATGAAGGTCATGTACCCGCCTGGACTCAGTCGCCAAAGAGGCGGTCGATGTCTTCGTCGGTGATCTCCGAGAAGGGGCTCTCGAAGCGGCTGCCAGTGTCAGATTCTTTCTGGGCTCGCTGTTCCACCTGATCGAAGATCTCCTGCAGTTCCTTGCTGGCCTTCTTCACCCGCAGGCGGACCAGGGCAAGGCTGGAATTCTGGTCGAAGATCACCACCAGGATGCCCCGCTTGCCGACAATGGAGATGTGCAGGTTATCCTTCTCGCCCTCGTGGAAGAGTAGGCTGAATTCCTTCTCTCCGATGAGCTTGGCGAGTCCGTCTGTGGCCGCCACGTTGCCGGCTGTCAGGGAGGCCAGGCTGGTGGCGTCGATGCTCTTCACATCCCCGGCAGAGGCGATCTGCTGACCATTCTTGTCCACCAGGAAGACTACCTTGGCGGAGGCATCCTTGGAGAGACGGCCAATGATCTCCTGGAGGAGTTTGTACTCCTCCTCGTACAACATGAGATCAAGCTTCGCCACGATCGCCTCCGATGGGACTGCTTTCTGGAGGATACCGCACTTTCAGTAAGGTCCGGGGCCGGTGCTGCCACCGCCGACCACGGCCACGGACGCGGACAATCCCAGGCGTGTGGCGCCGGCGCGAACCATCCGGAGGGCCGCTTCATAGGTCCGGATGCCCCCCGAGGCCTTCACGCCCAGACTCGTCCCCACCGTGCGCCGCAGGAGTGCCACATCTGCCTCCGTCGCACCACCGGTGGAGAACCCGGTGGAGGTCTTCACGAAGTCCAACCCAACATCACAGGCCAACTCGCAGACTCGGGCCTTTTCGGCATCGTCCAGCAGACAGGTCTCCAGGATCACCTTGAGAACCGTCGGCGCCGGGGCGGCGGATCTCAGGGCTTCGAGATCCCGCCGAACGGATTCCCAGTCGCCGGCCTTGACGGCGCCGATGGCCAGAACCATGTCCACTTCCTCGGCGCCGTCCTTCTGGGCAAGCTCCGCCTCAAAGGCCTTGGCCTGGCTGGCGGTGGCCCCCAGGGGGAACCCCACCACGGTGCAGGTGCGAACCTGGCTCCCTTTCAGCAGAGAGGCCGCCAAGGGGACCCAGAGGGAGTTCACGCAGACAGAGGCGAACCCATACTCAACCGCTTCGGCGCACAGGCTCTCCACCTGAGCTCCAGTGGCCTCGGGTTTCAAGAGGGTGTGATCGATCAAGGGGGCCAGATTCCAGGGGCCTTCCGTGGGCGCGACCTGCGCGAAGGATCGATGATGCAGGCCCCGGGCGTCCCGAAACAGACCATACCCTTCCACGCAGCCCAACAGTTCCGTTACATCCACCCTTGGGCACCCTGGCACCCGAGCCCGGATTTCGGCAGTGAGGTCGAGGAGAGGGTCGATCATGGGACCATGATGGCCGGGCTGGCCTCCCCAGGGAAAGACACCCATGAAAAAGCGGGCCGAAGCCCGCTTTTCTGGAACCAATTGGTAGCTGCTTACTTCTTCTCTTCGGTCGTCTTCTTGGCCTTCTTGGCCTTCTTGGACTTCTTCTCGGCCTTGGGGGCGGCTTCAGCCTTCTTCTCTTCGGCGGTCAGGGCCTTCTTGGGCTCAACCTTCTTTGCCTCGGCAGCAGGAGCCTCGACCTTCTTGGCAGACTTCTTGACCTTCTTGGTCTTCTTCTCGGTCTTGGGAGCAGGTGCTTCAGCCTTCTTCTCCTCGGCGGTCAGGGCCTTCTTCTCTTCGGTCGTCTTCTTGGCCTTGGCCTTCTTGGCCTTGGTCTTCTTCTCGGCCTTGGGGGCAGCAGCTTCAGCCTTCTT
>CAIYNT010000042.1 GCA_903927605.1 uncultured Holophagaceae bacterium | reverse complement strand
CTCGAACGCCCGACCCTCAGATTCGTAGACAAGTTAAGAATGATAAATCCTAATACAGAAAGAATGAAACAGACTTATTATCAATCTTTGTGATTCTAATGGATTCAAAACAGGTTCATTCCGTTCGCCTGGTGATTGATAGGTCATTGACAGAGTGCTTGATGGGTCCCAAACTTCAGGCGGAATCAGGAATGTCGTCATGGCGTGGATAAAAAAACTCATGAAACCCCTGAAACCCCGTGGAAGGTGCCCATGCCCAAGCTTGCGGAGAAACTCACAGACCGAGACATCGAACGGAAAGAACCAGGGAAAACCCCACTGCGAATAGGTGTAGGGGGCAACGCACCGGGGCTCATGCTCGTGGTGAACCAGTCTGGACGCCGGACCTTCTACCAGGTGTTTCGCCTAGATGAGAAGGTGGTCTGGTTCCAGCTTGGCGACTGGAACGGCAAAGAGGGTGCCGACGTGGAATGGGCACGAGGCGAGTGCGCCCGAATCCGGAAGCTGGTGAAGGATGGGCTGGACCCCCGCGCTATCCGCGAGGAAACGAATCGGAAGCGCGTGGAGGCAGAGACCCGGCCCCGCTGGGAGGAACTCCTGGACCTCTACATCGAGCGATCCAAGCTGGAACACAAGCCCCGCACCATCGCCTGGGCTGTGGATCTGATCGAGACCCATCTAGACGCCAGCTTCCGGGAGCGGCACCTTGCCGACCCCGTGCTCTACCCTCCCGACGTGAAGCGCAGGAAGCGCAGGAAGCAAACCCCTGCCCAGGGTGCCAAGCACCTGGCTGGACGCTTCGTGGCGGACATTACCAAGGATGACCTTCGCCAGCTGCACCAGACGGTCAAGGCGACCGGGGCCGGCGTGACTGCCGACCGCTGCATCGCCCTTCTCCGCAAAGCCTTCAACTTGGCCAAAGGGAAAACCCCAGCGTGGCGGAGCGACAACCCTGCCACTGACCTGGACCTGGCGAAGAGTGGAAACACGAGGGCCGAATTCCTGGATGGTGAGCACCTTTTCGCACTTGGTGAGGCACTCCAGAGGGCCGAAGAGAAGAATTCGCCCTGCTGGCAGGCCATCGCCATGGTTCGACTGTTGCTGGCGACGGGCCTGCGTCTGTCCGAGGTGCTGACGCTCAAGTGGTCCGAGGTAGACCTTCACCGTGGCATCCTTCGGAAAAAGGACCATAAGACCTCCAAGAAAACCGGCGACCTGGTGCAGCCGTTGAGCGCGGAAGCTTGGGACATTCTGAAGTCCATCGCCGAACGCTGCCTGAAGCCCACCAAGGACAACAAACGGCCCAAGTTGAGCACCTGGGTCCTGCCGAGCGATCTGGATGCCAGGAAGCACTTCAACGGCCCACAGAAGGCATGGCAGACGATCCGTGAGGACGCCGGCCTGGAATCCTTCCGCATCCACGACCTTCGCCGGTCCTTTGCGAGTTGGGCGGCACTCACGGGGGTGGACCTGGCCACTGCCTCAAAGCTACTGAATCACTCCGATGTCCGGATCACCTCGAAAATCTACGCTCAAGCGAGTCTGGACACGAAACGAACTGGAGCGGATACCATCGCCGCCGGGATTGGGAACGCCATGCGGGGGTCGAAGTGACGACTCGACTGCCGAAGAAAGCACCAAAGATATGGGCCTTATCAATCGAAGAGGCTGTGGCCATGCTGCAAACTGGACCCACAGCCCCTTCGCTGGATGAGGCCCATCAGTGGGTCGCTGACGCCCTGGAACAGGCAGAGCGCATGAAGAGGCAGAGCGACCTTGATGCCCGTCACGATGCAGCACGGAAGGCCATACGCAAGGCCGCGCAGTCCATGCAAAAAGCAGTGAGCGCCGTCCATGCTCTGGAAAACAGATTCAATGGTGAGGCTCTCGAAAACCTCCTACCACTGGAGGCCCCTGAACGGTTTGAGGCTGACTGCCACGCCCTGGCTCAGTGGGGTGTGCAGGAGATCATTTTTGAGAATCCGCCACCGACCACGGGCCGCCCGAAACTTCCGCCTGTAGTGCTCATGCTGCACCAGATAGCCGTCTCCATGTTGGAAGCCGCTGGAATTGCCCCAGCCACCGGCACCGGGGCGAGCGTGGCGAAGCTGGGAGCGCTGCTGTGTGTCGCCGCTGGCCTGCATCTAGAGAAAGGCGAAAGCACTCAGGCCGCCCGCCAGGCTGTGGACTATGCCGATCCGGTCTCAGGTGCGGCGGCACTTTTCAGGGCTCACGGGATTCGGTACACGAACCTCGATGAAGACCTGAAATCCTTGCGTAAACTCGAACACGGTTTAAACAAAGCAAAATCAACACTTAATGGCAAAATTGATGATTGAATTCACCACAGGACGATCTAAATTGGTCACCAGAGCGAAGCAGGACCCGAATGGAAACCACGGAGACAAGATGACCACCACCTAAACGCACGACACCCCTGATTCCGAACGTTCTTGGCGGAGCAACGGAATCAGGGGCGGGAGCAGGACCCCTTGCGGAATCACGCTGTGCCTATTGTAGGCCATGCGAGTCAGTCCCGCAGGGGAATCAGCCGGACACCGGCCCCCACGGAGACACTCATGGCGAAAATCAGAGCCATCACCCCCGACCCCGCACCAACTTCGCCCGCCCGCCAGGTCATGGACGATCTGCCGGAAAATGTGAGGCCCAAGGACGCCGCTGCGTTCTTGACCATCAGCGTGGCCCAGCTCGCCCTCTGGCGGGCCGAAGGCATCGGCCCCAAGTTTTCGAGGCTGAGCAAACGTCGCATCATCTACCGCGCCGAAGACCTCCGGGCCTTCGTGACTGGCAACCTCGGCAAGGGGGCCTGACGTGTCGGACCCCACCAAGAAGACCGTCACGGTGAAGCGTAGCGTCCGCATGGGCGCCCCCGTCGTCCAGATCCCTACCGCCGAATTTGGGCGCATCTTTGACCAGGTGATGACCGGCACTCGCCTCGCCCTGGCCCTTCATCGGATCGAGCAGACCAGGAAGGAAGACGGCATTTCCACCCCAAGTGAGCTGATCGCCTGGGAGGCCTTCCACGCCCTGGCCAGTGCCGTGGATGAGCTGGGCCATGCCGCTGGGTACGAGCCCGCAGCACGGATGCCGGAATGAGCCGCTTCATTGTGGTTCCCTCTGGTGGGCAACTGCTGGACCCCAACCCCATGGACCGATGGTGCGTCAGGCCGGAAGATGACGCGCACAACGTGGCCAAGCACGTTCCCTATGCCGTTGCCGTCGCGCTGGCCAGGCACCTGAATGCACAGGATGCCGAGGCCGGAGACGTTGCCGCCCTGGTGGGATTCATCCTGGACAGGGGGCGAGCATGACGCCCTCCGCCGCAACCCTGGCACTCATGCTGCCCGGTGGACTGGCCCAGGCCATGGGTCTGCGATCCCTTGGCCAGCTTGCCGAGCCTGGCCCCGATCCCGAGTCGCCGGAGCGCCTGCTGGCGGAGCTGCTGGCTGAAGAAAAGCCTTAACTTGTTGCCGAATCTAGTGATTATGACGGGTTAATACTGACAACAAAGGATATACGAATCCTGTTGCCGGTCCTTGTCACCACTCAACTATCACCCCGCAGAAAAAGGGGATATTCCCGTGCCCAAACCATCCATTGATTTCCAAAAGGTAAATAAAGCCGCCCTAGACGATCTAGACAATCTGGTCCGCCAAGTGGACCCGGATGCCGTGGTCATCGGCGACGAGTGGACCTTCCTGGACCCGCAGCGTCCTTCCAAAAAGCGGGGCGACTCGAAGATCAACCGGAAGTCCGGCAAGTGGTCCGACTTCGCCTCTGGCGAGGCAGGGTCCGATGCCGTTTCGTGGTGGGCGCACTGCCACGGGCTTGGCCAGGTGGATGCCGCCCGCGAGCTGGCCCAGCGATATGGGCTGGAACCCAAAGAGACCACCACGAAGGCCAAGTCTGTGGACAAGGACGGGAGCCCCTTCCGGCCCGTGCCAGACGATGCCCCGGAGCCGAACTGGAAGGAACTCGGCAACCCCCAACGCTGGGCCTACCATGACGCGGAAGGCCATCTGCTGAGGTATCACCTCCGCTACAACCGCAAGGACGACACCAAGGACTTCCGGCCCCTCACCTATCGACAGCTTGCCAGCGAGCGGCGTGAGTGGAAGGCCAAGGGCCTGGACGACCCGCAGCCGCTTTATGGGCTGGATCGCCTCGCACAGCGCCCTGATGCCCCCGTGGTCCTGCTGGAAGGCGAGAAGACTGCCGACGCCGCTGCGAAACGCTTCCTCGGTCATGTCTGCATCACCTCCGGAGGGTGCAAGTCCGCCACTCATGCCGACTGGACACCGATCAAGGGACGCGACCTGGTGATCTTTCCAGACAACGATGCAGTTGGCCGGAAGTATGCCCAGGAGGCCTCGAAACGTGCCCTTGCTGCTGGTGCCAGGTCTGCTCGCATCGTTCAGCTTCCTGATGGCCTTCCTGAGCATTGGGACCTTGCCGACAAGGTGCCTGGAGCGCTGGCCATCTGGGATCTGGATGCGGCCTTGCTGGAAGCGGGAAGTCTGCCGACGGCCCCCGCCAGCGAGGATGAGCACGAGGCCCCGAACGATCTGCCCGTGATTCGTGTTCGACCTCCGGAACACGAAGTTGCTGCCCAGGCCCAGGTGGCCCTTGCCAGGCTGGGGAACGTCTTCCAGCGACGAGGTGGCCTGGTGCACGTTCATCGTGCCGAGGGACCAGACAAGCATGGCCGGAAGGTGCCGACTGGAACGCCCTCAATCCGCCCATGCTCGGCAGGGTGGCTCCGAGAGCAACTGTCGAAGTCTGGCAACTTCCAGCGAGCCGATGCAGAGGGGCATCCACGGAAGTCCTTGGTGCCGGACTGGCTGCCCAGGATGATCCTCGAATCCTCGTCGCACCCTGGCCTTTCCGAACTCACAGCCGTGGTGGAAACCCCTGTTTTCCTTCCTGGCGGACGCATCCTCACCGTCCCCGGCCTGGACGCTGAAACAGGGGTTTTCTTCGCTCCATTGGGGAAACCTCCAACCATTCCAGAACGCCCGACCCTAGCTGACGCACAAGCTGCCCGTGACCGAATCTTTGAGACCGTGATCGACTTTCCCTGGGCTGGGGGCACTGACGCAGAGAAGGCGAAGCACCGCGCTGCTACGTTGGGTTTTCTTCTCACTGCCGTGGCCCGCTACTCCATCGCCGGACCTTCGCCATTCGTGCTGATCGAGGCCAATGGCCAAGCCGCTGGGAAGGGCCTGCTGGCCCAGGTGATTGGACGAATCACCACGGGCCGCGATCTGCCCGTCGCCACAGCACCGAGGGATGGCGTGGAACTCCGGAAGCTGGCCTTGCCGATCATCAGCGAAGGCACCCGGATCCAGATGCTCGATGAGGTGGGAGAATTCGCCGGATCCAGGGAATTCAATGGACTGGTGACAAGCACGATTTACCGCGACAGGGTGCTGGGCACGAGCACGATGATCGAGGCCCCGCAGAACACCATCTTCGTGCTGTGCGGGAATAACGTCTCGCTGGCGAGCGACTCAACCCGCCGCTGCCTGGCCATTAGGCTTGAGCCCATGACGGACAGGCCGGAAGACCGCGAGGACTTCCTGCACCCCGATCTGCTGGCCTACGTGGCCGACCGGGCTGCATCACTCAATGCCGACGCCCTGATCGTCCTGAGTGCGTTCCACTGTGCAGGAAGTCCTGCCTCTGGACTCAAGCCCTGGGGCAGTTTCGAGGCTTGGGCTCGCCTAATCCGAGACTGCGTTTTCTGGGTCACTGACGGGGTGGACCTCGATACCCGAGCCACACTTTCGAGCACGGCAGACACTTCCCGAATGGCCTTGAGCCAACTGCTCACCAGCATCCAGGACTGCTTCCCTGGGCTATTCACAGCCGACCAGGTGCTCAAACGGACCCTGCCCGGCAAGGACGACTATCACGCTGGCCTTGCCGAGGCGCTGGAGGCCTTGAACGTGAACCCGAAGGGCCTGAGCACTCGCAGCGTCGGGCGCATCCTCGCCCGCTGCCGGCGGACTGTCGCCGGCAGCCTCTACCTGGAACAGTCGCCTGCCCATGCCAATGGCTCAGCTCTCTGGCGGGTGGAGGCTGTGCTTCAACCTGTGATTCCGGCCACGCCGCTGGTGCCCGTCGCCGCCGATGGGTGGGAGGCCATATGACCACCTTCCGGGTCCAGCAAGGCCGCCTGGAAGCGCAGGGCGCAACCGCAGAGGACCGCGAGCACCTGGTGGCACTCCGTGACCTGTGGGAGGAGCGGGCAGGAATCCTCGAGTACGAGGCCGGATTCAGCCGTGAGGAGGCAGAGGCCAGGGCCCTGGCAGAGCTCATGCCGAGCGTGGCGAAGGGGGCCGCGTGAACGCAGACCGATGGATCCGCGTGGGCATCGCAGCGCAGAGGGCAGACCTCACGGAGAACTATTTCCGCCTGACCTTCTGCTATCCGGGCGACGGCCCAAGGCCCTTTGCGATCCGCGAATTTCCGACCCCTGGAGGCCGCCGCCGGATCCAGGTGCACGAGCCCACCTTCATGGCCTGGCTCGAAAGCCTGGAGCGCCGATGAAAGGTTTTTCCAGAATCAGCACGAATCAGCACGACACAGCAACAGCACGGTTTTTCAGATGGCCGCATCTTTGATTTGAAGTGAAGTCTCACCCCCTTTGCCGGCACACCCGGCCTCACAGGAGAACCACCATGCCCTCAGTCCAAGTTCTCCCACCCGCCAACGGCCCCTTCGCCATCGAAGTCTTCGGGCGCAAGTTCAGCACCACCGCCGGGACACCGCTGACGGTGCAGACGGGCGAGGCACAGATCCTCGCTGCAAACGGTTGGATCATCAGCACCGATGGAGGCCACGGGCCTACCTCAGGCCGCCCCGTCGCACCCCTCGTCAACACGCGCTACACCGACACGACCGTCGGGTTCCTCATCCTGTGGGACGGCAAAGTGTGGCGGAAGTGCATCGACGGCACCGCCGTCTAACCCCAACCCTTCACCCTCGAAAAGGATTCCGCCATGCCCGTTCCATTTTTCAGCGTCTCCCCAAACCGCGCCTCAGAAACCATCCTCGCCTCACCCGGCCCCGGTGCGCGGCCTTCTCTCCAGGTGCCGGGAATGAATTTCGTGTCGAACGGCAGGCAGGCCTGCAAGATCCCCCGCGAGCACAGACAGGCCGCGCTGGATCAAGGCTGGGTCATCCATGAGCCCCCGGTGCCACCCCGCGAGGTGACGGCGGAGGAGGCCCGCGCCCGGCAAGATGCCGCCGAACGGGCTTCATGGGTCAAGATTCCCGCAGGGGCACCCAAGGCCAGGGTGATTCCGCCCGCAGGTGCCCACCTGGTGATCGAGGGCAGAGCCTACACCTCAAAGGATGGTGCTGCTTTTGATGCCCCACTCTCTGACGCCCGCGTCCTCGCTGCAAATGGATGGCTTCTCTTCGGGCACAGCGGGGCCTTGCCGGGCCGCCCTGCCCAACCTCGGACGGGTGAGATTTTCGTGGAGACCCCAACCGAGCGGGTGATGCAGTTCGATGGCCGGGCCTGGCGTGATGTGCACACCGGCACTTGCATCGCCTAACCCTTCCCCGGTGGATGACCTCCAGTCGTTCACCGGGAGCGGGCCGCTCGCACACTTTGGACGGTTGGCAGCGAGCGGCCCGCAGTTATTGCATGACCACCTTTTCCACCTCGCTGCCCGCTGGCATGACCGCCTTTTCTGCCCTGTGAGCACCCCTGAGACCTTGACCAATCCCCGCGCCTGGATGGAGACCCCCCGTGGCCACCCGTAGCCTGAAAACTCAAAACGACATCGCCCGCGCCTTGGCCTATTGCTACCGCGAGATGGATGCCGACCGCCTAGCACCCGCTAAGGGGCGAGCGCTGATCTACTGCGCCCTGAGCCTGAGCCAGGTGCTTGGTGAGCATGACCTGGAGCGCCGCCTGGAGGCTCTGGAGGCCGCTGCAAACCTGAACGCCGCTGCAAACCTTCGGAGGTCCGCATGAACCGCACACTTGACCGCCGGATCGCTGCCCTAGAGGGTCGACACCAAATCGTGACCACCAGTGCATGGGAGCCCATCTTGGCTGAATTGAGCGAGGAGGCCCTAGAGGATCTGCACTACCTCATCGAGCTGGCCCACCCGGATCCGGAAAGCCCCTCCTGGAAGGTGGAATATTCCGAACCGCCCGGATGGGATGGCCCTGAGTGGATCGCATCCGGGCCAGAGGCCGAACGCAGATACAAGCTCTGGCACCGTGCCAATTTTCCCACCTGGCATCCCCCCAAGCCCCCCCGCCAGATTGGTGGCTGGCCCGAATACCCCCGGCCCACAGATGAGCTGGAGGCCAAGGTTTTTGACGTGCTACTGGCAGACGCCCCGAACCCTGAGACCTTTGAGCGCTGGCTCCAGATCGTGGAGGCACCATGAGACGCCGTGACCGCATGGCCGCTCTGGAGGCGAAGCATTTGCTTCGCTCCGCACCTTACATGAGCACCGAGGAGGCCGATGCCGCATGGGATGCCTACCAGGCCGCTGTGGAAGCTGGCTCGGAACCGATGCCCACAGATCCCATCATCCTTGAAGCGCTGGATCCTGCCCGCTGCCCAGCGGGGCGGTAGAATCCGGGGATCCCCTGGAGACGTGATGGCCCGTAAGCGTGGCATCCCTGGCCTGTCGTTCAGGCCCAGGCGAGGCTATCCCGACAGATCGGAGTGCCCCTGTCCCGAGCTGGACGACAACGGAAGGCCGGACGCATGGCCGGATGCTGCATCCCCCTGGTGATCGGCGCGGGTGTGGTCAAGGTGGTCTTCATGGCCCTTGCCTGACCCTGTTGCACGAAGTGTGCACACCCTAAAACCCAGCATCCGTGCGGGGTTCCGTGGGCTGGGCTGTGCAGCGTGTGCACCGTGTGCAGCGTGTTCACCGGGAATGGACCCACGAGCGACTCAGGGGTTTCAGTGGTTTCCGGGGTTTGTTTTCACGCCAGCTGAGTTTTTCTGCCCCTTCCCCCGCAACAGAGTTTCAGGGGTTTAATGACCATATCTTCAGAGAAAAAAAAGTGTTTTTGGTGGAGAAAGGAAAGGATGGAATCCGCCGTGTGATTGCTGGGTAATTGATACACCCTCGACACAGACAGGATCGTCATAGAAACCAAAAGCCCGCAGATGAAGTGCCTGCGGGCTTCTTGTGTTGGTGGTCCCGGAGCGACTCGAACGCCCGACCCTCAGATTCGTAGTCTGATGCTCTATCCAGCTGAGCTACGGGACCGCAGTGAAAGAACGATTCTACCGGATCGGCGCTGGGTGTCCATCCCAAAGGCTCAGGGGCTTGGTGGTGGAGGCTTCGCAACGCAGCCCGGTGAGCTGCGTGGCCAGCTGAGCCATGAGGGCCCGGGCCGTCGTGAGCTTGCCGCCCAGCACCAGCGTCAGATTGGGGAACCGGCCATGCTTCTCGAGGACGGCTTCGCGACTGAGATGGGTGGTGGCGCCACCTGCGGCCACAAGGGGCCGCACGCCCAACTCCTCGGATCGGATCGGCAGCTGTCGCCAGGGAATGGCAGGCAGATAGGACTCAAGGGCCTGGAACAGTTCCTCCCGCTCGGCCGCTACAATGGGCACCCAGCCGTCCTCGACCTCCCGTTCCGTCGTACCCACTTGCAGCATGCCATCTCTGGGGATCACGAACAGGATGCGTCCTTTGGGCCGACGGATGGCCCAGGGCCGGTCGCAGCCAGGTACCGCATCAAACCAGAGGTGGATGCCCGCAGACAGGCGCAGACGCTGTCTTGTCTCGCCGAACCAGCGGGACATGGCCCCATCGGTCCAGGGTCCCAAAGCGAACACCCAACGTCGGGCCATGAGCCTGCGCGTGGAACCGTCTCTGCGATCCCGCAAACGGAGGGCCCTCAGGCCACCAGCATCATCCTCGAACCCCTCCGGATCGTGGAAATCCAGGAGGGCGGCGGTGCTGGAAAAGCCAGATCCTTGGTGAGTTCCTGGTCCCAGGTGAGGAGGTCGGCATAGGCGGTGGCGCCACGAAATGGCCCCCCTGTACGGCGGGGATCCGCATCAAACATGGTTCGTGCGACCCGACCCAACTGCAGGTCCACGGACCAACCCGGACGCTCGGCCCCCCAGTGGTCATAGAGCCCGATGCCGAAGCGGTGCGCCAGACCCTCCAGCCAGAACCGGTGGGGCATCCAGAAAGCCTCCCAGCGGCATCGCTGGGGCGCGATCCGGGCCCAGGTGGCACGCTCGACCAAGCCCTCGCGCATCTGGCGGATATCGCCCGTGAGCATGTAGCGGATGCCGCCATGCAGCAATTGGCTGGACCACTGGCTGGTACCGCCTCCGACTTCGCCCCGGTCCACCAGGGCGCAGGACACGCCCCGCAAAGTCAGTTCGCGGGCCAGGGCCGCACCATGGATACCGGCACCGAGGATGGCGACCTCCACCTCCAGGGCCGCTGGCAAGGTGCAGACACTTGCAGGGGGGACGGGCCAGATGGAGTCGGACATGCATGCAGTGTGCCGTGTCCTGGTCGATTCATGAAGCCAGTGCGGAGCACCCAACCCACGCTACCGACCTGGACCTCGCCTGCTTCCTGGTTCCTAAGGATGAGCGCCGGGTTGACTGGAATGCTCCGCGAGGAGCTGGTTTAATTTTTGCGACCTTGTTTCAAACTCAAAATGACCCATGTTGAGGGCCTTCATCCTGTGGACCCTGTGCCTGCCAGCCGGGGATTCCCGTGGATGCTGTCCCAGCGCTTCCCGAGCGACGGCTAGCCGGCAGTCTGTCCTGCGACCAGAAGCGCGTTTCCCTGAGGAGGACCCATGGGCAACACCGCAACCCTACGCAACGGCGTGAACGTCGAGGATCTCACCAACCTCGTCTCCCGGGTGAAGGCGAACTCGGCTCTCGCCAAATTCCAGTTCCGCTCCAAAGCCAAATGGATCAACCGCGCCCACTGCCAAAGCACCTTTGATTCCCTGTACGGCGCAGGCATGGACCACAAGCGGGCCACCCCGCTCTTCATGGAAGGCGACGAACCGTCCGCCCTCCTTGGTACCGACCTCGCCCCCAACGCCGGGGAGGCTGCCCTCCACGCGCTGAGCTCCTGCCTGAGCGTCACCTATGCCTACACCGCCGCTGCCATGGGCATCGACATCACCAGCCTCAGCTTCGAGCTGGAGACCGATTCGGATCTTCGGGGCTTTATGGAACTTGACAGAGCAATCCGGCCCGGGCTTTCCCAGATCCGCGTGAAGGTGAACCTCGACTGCAACGGGACCCCGAAACAGATCAAGGAACTCCACGACCAGGTGCTGAGGACCTCCCCGCTCTACGACACCTTCAAGAACCCCGTGGACATCAAGGTCACCACGGGCTGACCACCATGACGAAGCGGATGCGGGTCGCGAGTAGAGGCTGTACTGGCAGCCTTCTGAGCGGGGCCCGCACCACTGAGCATCAGCTGGCCAGCGGGCCTAATAGACTGCGTCCGCGCCACCATCAATCGGGATAACGACCCCAGTCGTCCATGTACTTTCATCACCAAGCAGGTGCGCGGCAAGGGCCGCCACCTCCGCTTCGGTGCCCAACCGTTTGAGTGGATTCACGCCTGCCAGCCGCGCCAGATCTGTCCCAGGGTCGGCGCTGGCGGCAAGGCGTGCTTCCACCATGCGTGTGTGGATGGGCCCGGGCGCGATGGCATTGCAGCGGATTCCCCTTGGCGACCACTCCAACGCCAGCACCTTGGCCAGCATATGAACGCCCGCCTTGGCCACGCTGTAGGCCGCGCTATCCGGGATGGCGCGCAGGGCGATGTTGGAACCCACCAGGACCACGCTGGCCCCGTCCTTCAGCTTTGGACCCAGGTGATGGGCCAGGAGCCAGGGGCCTCGGAGGTTGGCCGTGATCATGGCATCGAAGTCAGTGATTGGAGTGCCTTCGACCGAGCCCATCCTGAGTGCCCCCGCAGCCAGGAACATCCCGTCCCATGGTTCGCAATCGGCAGCGAATGCAGCCACCGCAGCCTCGTCCGCATGATCCAGTGGGGTGTGGTGCACGTCTGGAAGCGTTTCCTGAAGGGCCCCAAGGTGTCGGCCCACCAGTTCCAGGTCCGCTCCGCGCTCTCGGAACAGCCTCGCTGCGGTCCGGCCAATCCCGCTACCGGCGCCCGTGACCAGGATCCGCTTGCCCGCAAGGGGCTTCCACGGGGATGCGGCAGTGGGGTTCAACGGAAGGCTCCGCTCACAGGGAGATCCCGCGTTCCCCAGCCTCGAACCTGACCAGATGGTGGGCCATCCGCCGGTCATGTTCATTGATGTGGTCGATCAGCCAGCCCGTCAGAAAATCGAGGACTTCCTCAGTCAGACTTGCGGGGTCATTGTCGTACTGAGCAACCAGTTGTGCCACCTGGGCGCGCATATCGTCATGGATCGCCTTGTGCCCGAGGAATCCGGGGTACAGCGTCGCCTTCATGTGCTCTTCTTCCGTCGAAAAGTGCGTGTCCACATACTCGGCAAGGAAAACGAGAAGGCCGGGAATCCGGACCTCCGGCTGTTTCTCGTGGATCCCGGCTAACAGCGCTTCAAACTGGGCCAGCAGCTGCCGGTGCTGCTCGTCGATCTGTTGAATGCCCGTTTCCCAGGCAGGATTCCAGGTCACAAAAGTCATGGAAACCTCCCTGCAAGTTTATCGTCCATTGTGTCCGGTTGGTGAGTTCCACTTGACTCAAAGGGAGGAACCTATCGGTCTCTTACCGACCTCGCGGTGGATCCGGAACGACAACCCCACCACTGATGGCCCAGGTCAAGGCCTGATCGGCATTGAGGTCCACTGGCCGCACTCTGGCAGCCTCGATCATGATCACGTAACCGGAGGTCGGATTGGGCGACGTCGGTACGTAGACGGCGATCATGGTATGGCCGTCGGGAATGGCCCAGGAGCAATCCCGGCTGGCCACAAACCCCAGGGTGAAGGATCCCGGATAGGGCCATTCCACCAGCACCACATCCTTGAAACTGCCACCCTGCCCCGACTGGATGGCCCCCATCAGCTGACGAGTGGCCCCATAGATGGTCTTCACCACAGGCACGTGCATCATCAACTCGTCCAGCCAGGCCAGCAGCTGACGGCCGATGAAGTTGCCGACGAGCGCGCCCACCATCAGGAGCAGCAGCACCGTCGCCAGGGCTGAGAAGAGCGTCAGCCCCCAGGTGGGTGGATCCGCCACATGGATCAGATGGGCCGCCCAGGTCAACGGTCCCTGGAAGACTCGCACCAGCGCGGTGAAAATACCCTCCAGGATCCACAGGGTCACCACGAGGGGGAGTAGGGTAAAAATGCCTGTGACAAGGTATTTGCGGATCATTTGGAATCCCCAGGTCCATTCAGGTGGCTATTCTCGGCCATGATCCGGGGTCCCACCACTTTCCAGAAATCGTGGAAGTAGGAGAT
>CAIYNT010000041.1 GCA_903927605.1 uncultured Holophagaceae bacterium | reverse complement strand
TGGTGGTGGCCCTCTACCGCAAGCGCGACACCGTCCAGGTGGACGACATCAACCTGCTGAAGGGATGACGACGACCATGAGTGCCGAGATGACCCTGGCGCACGCCGCAACGACCGCCGCCTCCCACCCGAGCAGCCTGCTCTGGCTGATCCCCTTTCTGCCTCTGTTCGGGTTCCTCATCAACGGTCTCAGTGGCCGGAAATTGAAGAACACCAAGATCGTGGATTTCTTCGCCCTGGGCAGTGTGGGCGTGGCCTTCCTTCTCACACTCTGGCACTTTGCCCAGCTCGTCGGGCTTCCGGCCGAGGGTCGCTCCATCCACCAGAGCCTGTGGACCTGGTTCGATGTGGGCGGCGCGCGGGTGCTGGGCGGCCTCAGCACCTACAAGATCGAGTGGGCCTACAAGTTCGACGTGCTCAGCGGCTGCATGGCCCTGCTGGTGACGGGTGCGGGTTTCCTCATCCACCTGTTCAGCACCGGCTACATGGCGGAAGAACGCAATGATGGCCGCTACTACCGGTTCATGGCCTACATGAATCTTTTCGTGTTCAGCATGCTGAACCTGGTGCTGGGCGCCAACATCATGATGATGTTCCTGGGCTGGGAGGGCGTGGGCCTCTGCTCATACCTGCTCATCGGCTTCTACTTCGAGAAGGAATTCGCCGCCGCCGCCGGCAAGAAGGCCTTCGTCACCAACCGCATCGGCGACTTCGGCTTCATGATCGGCTTCTTCCTGATCTTCCAGGTATTCGGCAGCCTCGATTACGACACGCTGATGGGCTCTGTGCGTGAAATCGCGAATATGCCGGCCATCACGCTGTATGGTCATACCGCCAGTCCGACCTGGTGGTTCAACCTTATCGGCTGCTGCCTCTTCGTGGGCGCCATGGGCAAGTCCGCGCAGATCCCCCTCTATGTCTGGCTGCCGGACGCCATGGCGGGCCCGACTCCCGTCTCTGCGCTGATCCACGCCGCCACCATGGTGACCAGTGGCCTCTACATGATCACGCGGATGAACTTCATCTACGTGAACGCGCCGGTGGCCCTGGCCGTGGTGCTGGCCTTCGGGGCTCTCACGGCTTTCGTAGCCGCCACCATGGGTCTGGCGCAGTACGACATCAAGAAGGTGCTCGCCTACTCCACCGTGTCCCAGCTGGGTTTCATGTTCATGGGCCTGGGCGTAGGCGCCTTCAGCGCCGGCATGTTCCACGTCTTCACCCACGCCGCCTTCAAGGCCAGCCTCTTCCTCGGGTCCGGGTCGGTCATCGCCGCCTGCCACCACGAGCAGGACATGCGCAACATGGGCGGGCTGAAAAAACTCATGCCCATCACGGCCATGAGCATGATCCTGGCGACCTTTGCCATTGCCGGCATCTTCCCCTTCTCGGGCTTCTTCTCCAAGGATGAGATCCTCTGGAAGGTGTTCGAGGGCTGGTATGCACACGGTCACTACACAGGCCCCACGCTGAACCTGGTGGCCTGGATTCTGGGTATGCTGGGTGCCTTCTGCACTGCCTTCTACATGACCCGCCTCATCGCCATGACCTTCTACGGCGAGTACCGCGGAGCCGGCAACGACCCTCACGAGTTGTCGGTGCAGTCCGAAGCCCACCACGCCGCTGACGATCACGGGCATGGCCATGACGCCCACGCTCATCCCCATGAGAACCATGTCCACGAGCTGGATCACCCGCACGACCACCACGGCGACGATCCCGAGGATCACGACATCGTCCCGGGGCACCATCCCCACGAGGTCTCCTGGCGCATGTGGTTGCCGGTGAGCATCCTGGCCGGCCTGGCGGTTGTGCTCGGGTTCCTGAACTACCCCGAGAGCTTGCACCGCGTCCTCCCCATTGTGCCTGCCGAGATCTTCAGCAAGTGGATCGAGCCTCTGCTCTACCAGGTGGCGCCTGCGCACCATGGAGAGCATGTACCCCCCTTCATCGAGTACGGCCTCATGGCCTGGGCGACCCTGGTGTGGGCCCCCGGCGCCATGTTGCTGGCCTGGTGGATGTACAAGGTGGATCCCAGCTGGAGCCGCGCCAAGGCCTTCGTGGCCCGCTTCCCGAACCTGTTCCGCTGGGTGAATGCCAAGTACTTCGTGGATGAGTTCTACGACGCCGCGATCATTGAACCCATCAAGCGCTTCTCCGCCCAGCTCTGGAGCTTCGATACCTGGGTGGTGGACGGCATGGTGAACGGCGCCGCCAGGTTCACGCTCCTGTGGGCCGAGCTCTCGAACTGGGTGGACGAGTACCTGGTGGACGGAGCGGTCGACCTCGTCGAGTACATCGTGCACGAGACCAGCAGCGTGTTCCGCGGCCTGCAGAGCGGCCGGGTGCAGAACTACGCCTTCGTGATGTTCCTCGGCTTCCTCGTTTTCGCCTTCTGGAAATTCCTCGTCTAGTCTTTTCCTGCCTGGCCTCATTGGTTTGGAGTCCCCATGTTCACCGCTAATACGACACTGATGCTGGTGGCGACCTTCCTGCCCCTCCTGGGCGCGCTGGTCCTCCTCCTTGTGCCCAAGGACCAGCGCCGGATCTTCGAGATCGGTTCCCTCCTGGTGATGATCGCCAGCCTGCTACTGAGCCTGCCCTTCTGGTTCGGCTACGACCGGGCCAGCGATGCGGTCCAGTGGTTCCAGGCCTGGTCCTGGATCCCTTCCCTGGGTGTGAAGTTCGCGGTCGGCATGGACGGCATCAGCCTCCTCCTCTGGCTGCTGACCACCTTCATCGGTCCCATCGCCATCGCCTGCTCCTTCGGCTCCATCAATGAGCGCCAGAAGGAGTACTACATCTGGATGCTGGTGCTGCAGACGGCCATGCTGGGCGTCTTCATCACCCAGGACATGTTCCTCTTCTACCTGTTCTGGGAAGTGATGCTGGTGCCGATGTACTTCCTGATCGCCATTTGGGGCGGTCCGCAGAAGCTCTACGCCGCCATCAAGCTCTTCCTCTACACCCTGGCCGGCTCGGTGCTGATGCTGGTGGCGCTCCTGGCCATCTACTTCCTGCAGCACAAGACCACCGG
>CAIYNT010000040.1 GCA_903927605.1 uncultured Holophagaceae bacterium | reverse complement strand
GGCGACGACTTCGACGACGAATACGCCCGCATGGCCCAGCACGTCGAAGAACTGCAAGGCATGACCGAGATCGACGGCGAAGATTTGTAGCCGAATCAGACAATGAAAGAAAAGGGCGGGAGGGATCCCGCCCTTTTTCTTTATGGGTTCGGCTGAGAAGCCATCACCAGATCCTGTCCTGAATCTGGGGCCATCCAGTCACAGCGGCCCCTGGCGCTGGTAGGAAGCCGAGGCGGCGAATACCCGGCTTCTTCAATACCTCATCGACCCAGGGCCTTGTTGGGCGATCTCAACGCTTCGCCCATTCCAAGAGGGCGAGCTGGGCCGCGGCATTGGGTGTGAGTCCTACTTCGTGAGCTTTCGAGGAAAACTCATGCCAGATGGATGGTTTCACCCGAAGCGCGTGGACTTCAGCGGCCTCCACAACCTGCCCCTTCCTAGGCCTCCCCTGGGGGGTCAGCAATGAGGGAACTTGTGGCCCCAATTCAGCCTCGGCGGCTTGCACCACGCGGGTATAGTTCGCCTGCACGGCCGTATGGGTGTGGCCATCCTTTTGGGCACTCTTCAGGGCCTCTTCCAGGGTGGTTTTCTTTCCGATCGGTAGCAGTTTTCCCATGGAGCACCTCCTAAATGGGGAAGCAGGTGACGGGGTAAATCATTCCGGCCGCGCTGATGTCACAGAGCAGACGGTAATGCCGTCCGTCCACTTCGGCCTCAATCACATATCGGTGGCGTGTCCGTGAGGCGTACATGTTGTCTACCCCGGCCCAGAACACTCTTTCCGCCAGTTCGGTGGAGACACCATGTGTCTCGATGTGTGCCGTGTTGTTGTCGTCCCAAAGGAACTCCATTTCGTCACCTGTAACAAACGTAATACGTTTTATTTAAGTGTCAAGGGGCGACCTTTGACTCCCTCCCGAAAATCCAGACAAAGGATGGGCGGTTGTGGACTGGCAACAAAATCCGCCGAAGGCGAAGGGCTGATTAGTTCATCCCTGGGATCCACGCTCCTCGGAACAATATGGGAGAGATCTCTCAAAACGAGGAATTTTGAGAACCCGCAATCCGGCTGACAAACCTCACAGCGCCAGAATTCCCTCCTGCCACGGTAGCGCCAGGATGGGGCCCATGCGTTGGGGACGGGGATCCCGAGACAGCAGAAAGGCTTCGGCGTCCGGGAAATCCGGCAGAAAGGCACTTAGTGTATTGGCTTGGTCCTCCCGGATCTGATCGGCACTCTTGATCTCCACCAGGGCCAAGGGTCGGCCAGGGCGCTGGAGGACCAAGTCGATCTCCCGGCCTGCCTTGGTAAGGAGATAGGAAAACCGCCAATCCAGCTGTTCATATGCGTTCCGGGCAAAGAGTTCAGTCATCACCATGCTTTCGAACAACTCACCGAAATAACTGGTACCGGGGTGGGGGGGCACCTGGAGCATTCGACTGAGGGCTCGGGTTACCCCGGTGTCGAACAAATAGAATTTGGGTGCCTGCCTTAGCTGCTTGCGTACCGAGGGATGGAATCCGTCTACGTGGAACCCCAGGAGGGTGTCTTCCAGCACCTGGTACCAGGCCTGGACGGTCTTGGGATCGCTGCCCACCTCCCGTGCGATTCGGGCATGGTTGAGGATCTTGCCCGAGTTCTGGGCTGCGACCTCGAGGAAGCGCCGGAAGGGGTCAAGGTTCCGAACCACCTGCTCGGCCTGGATTTCTTCGCGCAGGTAGCCGTGGGCGTAGGCCCGAAGGAAATCGCCACGCTCATCGTCATTGGTGGCATTCCAGATGGCAGGAAGGCCACCGAAGCGTAAGGCGCGGTCTTCGTCGTAGGCTTCGCCCAACTCGCGGCATTGCAAGGGGAAGAGGTGGCGCAGAGAAGCCCGTCCCGCCAGCAGGTTCGCGCCTCCAGCCTTTAACTTTCGGGCGCTGGAGCCCGTCAGGACGAACCGCTGGGGAACGCGATGGGTCTCTATCAGGTTATGGACGGCATCCAGGAGGCGTGGAAGCTTTTGTACCTCATCCACCACCACATGGGTGATGGCCGGGGAAAGGGCCAGGACCTCTCGCTCCAGGGCGCGGGGATCGCGGGCCAGCCTGTCCTCGGTATCGGCCTCCAGCAGGTTGAAGACCACTGTGGATGCCTGGGGCAAAGTTGCGCCTAGCAGGGTGCTCTTCCCGGTACCCCGGGCGCCGAAAAGAAAGCAGCTTCTGTCAGAAGGGAAGTTGAGTAACCGTTGGAACATGATCCCGATTTAGCCTCTAAATCAGGAGTATAGTCTGTCGTGCTACAGTGTCCAGGCTTTCCTCGTCAACGGAGGCTCCGGCTCCGCGACGAAGGGAGCGGGAACACGCGAGAGCGTGTGATAGCTGGAGTCCAGGAGGTCTACCGGGCCCAGGGCGTGGTCATCAACGACAAGCACATCGAGGTGATCATCCGCCAGATGATGCGCTGGG
>CAIYNT010000039.1 GCA_903927605.1 uncultured Holophagaceae bacterium | reverse complement strand
TCGACTTCTCGCCCTTCTCCGCCTCTCGCAGCAACGCCACGATCTGCTCGTCTGTCAGCTTGCTCGGTCTCATTTCGGGTTCTCCTCGGTAAGGATGAACCCGAACCTTTCAATTGGATCTCAAATTTGGGGGAAGACCAGATGGGTCTGGGCAGGGCGGTCAGGAAACCTGCCACAGCGGGATCCAGTGTCACGGCCTGATGCTGGGTCTGCATCTTGTTGCGCTGTTCGGTCGATTCTGCAGCGGCGAGCCAGGCTGCATAGTCCAGGCCGGATTCAAAGATGGCCTTCCAATCGATGACGGGCAGGGTGGCAGGTTGGGGCATGGCTCCTCCAATATCCCTTTGATGCTGTCTGGACAGCCTTCGTTTCCTTAGATTAGATTGACATGCCCTCCAGATCCCCGGCCGGGAGTGTAAAGTCCATCTTCAAGGAGTTCCCATGACCACCGTCAATGCCTACGCCGCTGCTTCCGCCACTTCTCCCCTCGCGCCTTTCCAAGTCGAACGGCGGGATGCGGGACTCCACGACGTCCAGATCGAGATCGCCTATTGCGGCATCTGCCACTCGGACCTCCACCAAGTGCGCAATGAGTGGGGGAACAGCACCTATCCCATGGTTCCGGGCCACGAGATCGTGGGCAGGGTCACCGCTGTTGGTGCGCATGTGAAGGGCTTCAAAGTGGGCGACCTGGCGGGAGTGGGTTGCCTGGTGGACAGTTGCCGCGCTTGCCCCAGTTGCCAGCGCCATTTGGAGCAGTTCTGCGAGAAGGGCGCCGCCTTCAGCTACAACGGCACGGAGATGGACCGCACGACGCCCACCTACGGCGGTTATTCGTCGAGCGTGGTGGTGGACGAGGCCTTCACCCTGAAGATCTCGCCCAAGCTTGATCTCGCTGCCGCCGCACCGCTGCTCTGCGCGGGCATCACCACCTATTCGCCGCTGCGCCATTGGAAGACCAAGAAGGGCGACAAGGTGGGCGTGGTGGGCCTGGGCGGCCTGGGCCACATGGCGGTGAAGCTCGCCGCTGCCATGGGGGCCGAAGTCACCATGCTCAGCACCTCGAAAGCCAAGGAGACCGATGCCCGCAAGCTAGGTGCCCACCACTTCGGTCTGACGTCCGATGACACCACCTTTAAGAAGCTGGCGGGCCAGTTCGACCTCATCATCGACACGATCTCTGCGCCCCACGACTACAACAAGTACCTGGGTCTGCTCCGCATCGAGGGGGCCATGGTGCTGCTGGGCGTCCCTCCGGAACCCACACCTGTGTCCGCCTTCCCCTTGATCATGGGCCGACGCACCCTCAGCGGGTCGCTCATCGGTGGCCTCCAGGAAACCCAGGAGATGCTCGACTTCTGCGCTGAGCACGGCATCGTCTCCGAGATTGAACTCATCCCGGTCCAGCAGGTAAATGCGGCCTACGAGCGCATGCTGAAGAACGACGTGCGGTACCGCTTTGTGCTGGACATGAAGACGCTGTAAGCCTCAGTCCATCGGTACGGGCAATCCGTGCTGTCGGAGAAAGGTGAGCTTGTCCCAGTAGCCGCGCTGGAATTTAATGCGCCCATCCACCACTTGGAAGAAGCCGCAGCCGCGTAGACCCAGCGGATCCCGCCACTCGAGGATGGCCCACTCCCCATCCTCGAAGAGGTTCTCTACGAGGCACACCATGTTCGCCGCCGCGAAGCCCGCAGCGAACATGGCCCGGATCGCATCCCGGCCGGCCACCGGCACCTCGGCTACCTGATGGTTCACAGCATCCTCAGCGTACATGTCCGCCAACGCATCCACATCCTGGCGGTTGAAGGCAGCCACCCAGGCAGAGACCAGTAATTTGGGAGAGAGGCCGGACATGAAACACCTCGCAGAAGAGCCGATTCTCACAGGTCAGGCATCGTGGGTTTGGTTTATGCCTGTGCTTTGACAGCCATGAACTCGCCATTGCCGACGGTGGCCAGGCAGGTGGTGAAGGTGGGGTCCCTGTTAACCAGATCCATGAAGGGCGCCATCTGGTCCGGATGCGAGGTGGCGTTGTCCACCACCAGCAGGCCCCCAGGCCGGATCACGCGCCTCAGTTGGGGCCACCAGCCCAGGTACTCGTGTCGCTCCGAATCGAGGAACACCAGGTCGAAAGTGTCAGCCTCCGAGTGGCTGAGCATGCCTCTCGCATCCTCATGCACCAACTGGATGCAGTCCGACAGGCCCGAGCGAGTGAAGGTCTCCCTGGCCAACGGGACCTTGGAGTCAGACCGTTCCACCGTTGTAACCACGCCACCAATGTCTCGTGCGGCTTCTGCCAGCCAAAGCGTCGAGTAGCCATTAGAAGTCCCGATCTCCAGAATGCGCTGGGCCTGCATGGCCCGCACCAGCACGGCCAGGAATTCCCCTGTGTCCCGGGTGATGTTGAGCATACGGAGCCCTCGCTCCGTGTGAACCTTGTCGTTCGATTGGCCGAACTGTTCCAGTTCGATTTTCAGTGAGTCCAGGGTCGAGGCCATGGGGTGCTCCTGGCGAGACATCCATGATTGCCGGTTGGGTTCATGAATGGATGGGCGTCTTCACCTGTTTTGTCGAGTCTTGACGCATGGCTTGGAACCGCAGAATTCCATCGGAACCTAGCCTACTTCTCAGCCGACCCTGATGTTCAAGATGGTTCAGATGAGCGATGGCCTCGCCCATGGCGAAAATGATCTGGTGCCCGTCCAGGGGCCGGTCAAACAGTTCTCCCAGGATGTCGGCAGCGGAGTGGGCTTCCCGGCAGGCTGCTTCCAGGACCCGGAGCCGATCCGCATGATGGTTCCCGAGGGCATCCAGGCGTTGATGCAGACCCAGGAAGGGCCGCCCGTGGGAAGGCAGCACCAGAGTTTCATCGGGAATGGATCGGAAGCGATCCAGGGAGGCCAAGTACCGCGCCAGGGGGTCATCCTTGGGCGACACGGCTTGCACGCTGATATTGGTGGTGATGGTAGGCAGCACCATGTCCCCGGAGATGAAGACGCCCGCTTCTTCGCAGTGCAATCCAGCATGTTCGGGGCTATGCCCGTGCCCCACATGCACCGTCCAGGTATGGCCACCAATCTCCAGTCGATCGCCCTCCAGCATCCGCTGGAAGTGGCGGGGCAGGTTGGGAACGCCCGCACGGTAGGTGTCGGGGCCCGCATTAATGGCCTCCAGCCAATCCCGGGCCAGCCCGTGGAGGCGGAATTGGTCCAGGGCGTCCTGCTTCCA
Source organism: uncultured Holophagaceae bacterium (assembly GCA_903927605.1). The sequence continues at coordinate 2,199 of CAIYNT010000039.1, read as the reverse complement.
GGAGCGGCCAGACCCATGCCAGTAAAGCTGGGCCCCATAGAACTCTCCCAAAGTCATGGTCATAGGGGCGCCGGTGCGCTCCTGGAGCCAGGCGGCCAAGCCCACATGGTCCGGATGGCAGTGAGTCACCAGGATCCTCGTGATGGGCTGCCCGAGCTCCTGTAGAAGGGTGTCCCAGTGCTCCTGGGCTTCGGGAATTCCGTAGCCCGTATCCACGATGGCCCAGCCATCCCGATCCTGGAGGAGCCAGAGGTTGACATGGTTCAGGGCGAAGGGCAGGGGCAACCGGATCCACCGGATCCCGTCCGCCACAGAGAGCGCAGTGCCTGGAGGTGGTGGAGTGGAATGGGGAGTGCGCAAGGGATGAACCTGCTTCAGCCCCACACCCGCTTGCCGTTCACCCAGGTGCCGAGGACCTTGCCGGGCAGGCTCCAGCCTTTGAAGGGCGTGTTGTAGGATTTGGACTGAATGAAGGCGCGGTCTACCTGGACCTTGGCGTTGGGGTCGAACAGCACGAAGTCGGCGGGGGCGCCGGGCTTGAGACTGCCAAGGCCCTGGCGGTCGAGGTGGAAGACCTTGGCGGGTTCCGCGGCGAGCAGGCTCATGGCCTTGGCGAGGCTGATCACCTTGCGGTTCACCAGCAGCTCCAGGGTGAGGGGCAGGGCGGTCTCCAGGCCGATGACGCCGAAGGCCGCACTGGGCAGCTCCACCTCCTTGTCGTCCCAGGCATGGGGGGCGTGGTCCGTGGCGATGGCGTCCACGGTACCATCCGCGATGCCCTCCAGCAGGGCCTGGATGTCGGCCTCCGACCGAAGCGGAGGGTTCATCTTGTAGTCGCTGTCGAACTTCATCAATTCTTTGTCCGACAGCGCGAAGTGGTGGGGTGTGACCTCGCAGGTGACATTCAGGCCTCGGGCCTTCGCCTCGCGAGCCATGCGCATCGATCCCTGGGTGCTGAGATGGGCAAGATGCAGGTGCCCGCCCGTGTGTTCCGCCAGCACAATGTCTCTCGCCACCATGGCCTCTTCGGAGGCCGCGGGGATGCCCAGGCAGCCCAGGGAGGCGCTCACGGTACCCTCGTGCATGTAGCCCTTGCCGAACAGATCCCGGTCCTCTTCATGGGCAACCACGGGAACGCCGAGCCAGCGGGTGTATTCCAGCGCCCGGCGCATGAGCGAGGCGTTGGTGATGGGCATGCCGTCATCGGAGAAGGCCACACAACCCGCGGTCTTCATCGTGCCCATGTCGGCCAGTTCCTCGCCCTTCATCTCGCGGCTCACGGTCCCGATGGGGAAGTAGCGGCACAGGTCAACCTTAGCGGCCCGGGCCAGCATCATCTCCGTGATGGCCACGTTGTCGTTCACGGGCTTGGTGTTGGCCATGGCGCACACCGAGGTGAAGCCACCCGCCACCGCCGCCCGGCTGCCGGTCTCGATGCTCTCCTTGCGGGTCTGCCCCGGATCGCGGAAGTGCACATGCAGATCCACGAACCCTGGGGCAAGCACAGCGCCCCCACCATCCAGCACTTCGGCGGCGGCTGCCAGCGGATGGGTGGCCACCTCCGTCCCGATGGCCAGGACCTTCCCGTCCACCACCAGCAAGGCCCCTGGCTCGTCCAGCTGCTGCGCAGGATCAATCAGGCGGACATTCTTCACGAGGAGGGACATGGGAGGCTCCGGGAAATTCTGTGGATCAGGAAAAGCAAACCACCAAGGCACCAAGACACCAAGAAAAGCCTGAAGATGTCACTCGATTTTGTCGCTTTTGGCGAGGTTGTGCTTGGCACAGAGGAGGCGTACATTCTCGGCCACAAGTGATGATCCGCCTTTGGCGAATGGGATCTCATGGTCGAAGTGAAGATTTTTTTGCTCTCCGCATAGGACGCACCTACCCTCGTCACGCTTCCATACGTCTTGTTTTACACGACTCGGGATCATCCGCTGGTGCTTCAAAGCAAAATCGGGAGTGCGGCCAACCCCATCCTCTTCAGAAAGCTCCATGCGGAACTTCACCACCCTTCGGCCATTTGAGCGTTCCATGCTCGCTGATATAAGATTGCCCGATTATCGGCCAGCTTCAGCCTGAAAGCGGTCCACAGATGACGCAGATGCCGCGCCCCCACCCTTGGCCTTGCTGCCCTGGGCACCCGGGCCCTGCCGGTGATCAAGGCGATTGCACAGATGGGTGCCGACACCACCC
>CAIYNT010000038.1 GCA_903927605.1 uncultured Holophagaceae bacterium | reverse complement strand
CGTGTTCACCACCGAGGCTGTGACGCTGGAGCCGGCCACCGCGTTGATCTTGTCGCGCAGGCCATTCAGGGTGTTCGAGGCGCTGTCCAGGGTGATGGTGTAGACCTTCCCATCCGTGCCCTGAAGGGCAAACGTGGCCGGGGCCCCAGCCTTGAGGATGCTGGAACCCACGGAATCCGAGGGGTTGGCCACCGACAGGTTGCTCCCATCGGTCGGCGCCGAGAGCCGTGCCCGGGTGGCCACCGTGCTGACCTGGACATCGAAGCTGCCCGCGGACTGCCCGGCATTGGCCGACGCAGTGACATAGGCGTTGGTGCTGTCAGTGCTCGACACCGTGCTGGCGTTGAGCCTGTCCTGCAGAGACGCCATGCTGAAGGTAAGACCCGCCAGCTCGGTGCTAAGGGACGTCAGGGCCGCCGTCTTCTGGGTATTGAGCGTCTGCTGGGCTTTCAGCCGAGTGACGTTGGTCGACTTCTGAGCCATGATGGCGTTGATCAGGGCCGTGGTGTCGATGCCCGAACTCAGGCCATTCAGGCTCGCCGTACTTGAAGTCGTGCTTGTCGTGACAGTAACCATGTTGCACCTCGATGCTCAGATGGACCGAAGAGGGGCTGGACCTCTAACCCTGACGGTCCACCAAGCCCCCCGAGGCCATGGCCTTATCTTGCAAGTCGCGTACCCGCTGGGACATTCCCAAGACCTCAGCCGAAGGCACCTGCAACAACACTTGGCCTGTGCCCTGCTGAATGAGCTGGTAGACCGTCCGACCCGACCCAGTATCCAAACTCAGCTTCAGGTCGGTCTGGGTCTGGGCAAGGTGCTGATTGACTTGGGCCACGGCCGCCTCCTGCGAGCCGGAACCCGCGACTGGGACTTGGCTTGTAGTTTGCGTCGACACGGAGGCGACCGGCGCTGACACCGGGGCCGAATGTGACACGACCGTCTGGGGCGCACCACCCAGCGGCACGGAAGCGCCACCTGCGGATGTGATTTGACCTACCATGGGGTCCCCTCTCCAGGATTCAGATGACCGGATGGGGGCAACATGTGCCCCCATCCGGAAATTAGATCCCTACTCTAGTTAGCGGAAGAGGCTCTGGATTGTCTGAGCGGACTGGTTTGCGTTGTTCAAGGCGCTTGTGCCCGCCTGCATGAGGATCTGGTACTTGGTCAGGTTGGCCATCTCGGCGCCCATGTCTGCGCCCAGGTAGGCGTCAGAGATGCCCTGCTGGGTTTCCGCCGTGATCCCGTGAAGCTGGGAGTTGGCGAGGGCCGAGGCCATGTTCCCGGCATCGGTAGCCGAGTTGGTGGCAACGGTGGCCAGAACAGCAGTGGAGGTGGCACCGCCCGTGGCGGTTTTGAGGGCGGTGTATTCCGCTGTGCCGGTATTGCCGGAACCTTCCAGTTCGGCCATGCGGTAGGCCTGGTTGGTCAGGTTCGCGTTGTTGCCGTCCGAAGCCACGGCTGCGAAGTAGGCGGCCTGGTCCGTCACGACGGAGGCGGCAGCTGAACGCGAGTTAGCCTCGGCGGTGTTGCCGGCCACCTGGCTGGCGGCGTCGTCGTAAGCGCTATTGACGCGCCGACCAGTGGTGAGCCGCGTGATGGCCTGGTTCAGGCCAAGCTTGCTGATGCCGAGCTGACGGCTAGCAGCCAACGCAGTAACGTTGCTGAGAATAGTAACCATAACATCCTCCGTGATGTTGGTTTGGTAGCATCCGTGCCACCAGGTTTGTGTTGGGGGGAGCCCCGACCTTTTCTCTTTCGGCCCCGGGCTGGAAACCTTTAATTTTTTTTTCAACCGCTCATGAAAGCCATTTGACGACTCCAATTCAACCTTGCCTGGCAGCCGTGCTCCGGGGATAACCCAAGCGCAGTCTTCATAACAACGTGTGCAGCCTTTCCAGGGAATCCCAGCCCGCTGCCGCCAGACCATCGAGGGCGAACTTGGCGAAATGGGCATCGTGGTGATAGTGCCGGCAAACCACCTGGACCGTTTCCGCCAGCTCTGCGGGGGTGAGTGTCGTTTCCCGTCCCGCAGCTCTTCCCGCCAGTAACAGGCGAACCATGGCGAACCGGATCACAACGGTGGCGCAGTGCTGACTGGGGTTCTCCTGCCCCCAAGGGAACAACTCTCGCAGAGTCTCATTGAACAGATAGTGCTCTAGCAGCCAAGGCACCGCGGCGATGGCCGGTGCCAGACGGCTCAGTCCCAGCTCATAGGCGCGAATCAAGGAAGGGCCATCCATCGGCTTGCCTTCCTGAAGGCCCAACCCCCTGGTCACTTCGTCGAGGATCTGTTG
>CAIYNT010000037.1 GCA_903927605.1 uncultured Holophagaceae bacterium | reverse complement strand
GGAGTTGGGGGGGGGGGGGGTGGCGTGGAACCGTGAATCTGTGCCTCAAGGGCCTGAGCGGCGCCTCGGACCATGGTCTTTTGCTGCCGAAGCAACCCATGGCCCCACCCTGTTGCACCAGATTGGTGCAGATTGGTGGAATACAACCACAACATAATCAGCTTTTGACGACATTTTCGCGCGCTCGATACACCTGGGGAGGGCAGCAGCAGCCTTCCTCAGCATTGTTTGGGCGTAGTGCGCCCCCCCCGTCGGTGGTTGGAGCCCGGTAAACCCTCGCCAAATGACCCCAAGAGGGCTCTGGCCGCCTACCTGCGCTCTGTGAGTGTGGGGCGAGGCTTCCGGGTCAGGGGTTTGGAGCGATTAAACCGGAGCGCCCACCGCTTCCCGGCCCGCCCCCTCTTGCCGGTGTAGAGAGCCGGCATCTCAACGAGCTTCACGGCCAGGCGGTTACCCGTCAGTTTGTGGATAAGCTCCAGGGCCGTTTCGACGTCACGGATCACGTCCCTTTGGCGGCGATTGGTGTCGTTCAGAAGGGCCTGGAACTCCTCGAAGGGTAGATCCCACTCATGTAGCGTGCTGAGGCACCGAGCGTAGACGAGGAGGAACACCTGGAGGGCCAGGGGGGCATCCGAGAGCACCTTCACCACTTCCACGGGCAGGAACAACATGTTCTTGGTGTCCAGGGTGTGTTCCGCGAAGTCGCCACTGATCTCGATGTATGGCTTGAGTAGGGCTTCAGATGCCCGCTCGGCCCCTGGCGTCCACCAGTCGCGCACCACAGTGAAGTTCACGGAACGAACTGAGTTCTTCGCAGCCCTCGCGTCGGCTTCACAACCGAACCAAGAGAGGTTAATGGCCGTCCCGGAGACGCGGGCCAACCGTTCCTCGGCCAGGCTGTTCTGGCTGCCACCCTTACCAAGGCCACCAAGTCCGGCCACCAGAGCCGTCATCGAGTCGTAGTCAAACCGCAACTTGCGCTCGCGGCGCACGGTGTCCACCAGGGCGATGACGCCCAGCACATCGTTCCCCCAAGCCAGTTCGACCCCCGGCTTGATGGCCGTGTAGGTGACGGCCAGCCAGTCGGTGCGCCCAATTTTGGTGTAGTTCGTCAGGCTGCGCTTGGATGTGCGGTTCCGCGGGAAGGCACCCAGGGCGAGAGCCTTGGCGTGAGCCAGGGTCTCCACACTCCGTCCCTCCTCTAGGGCGATGTCCAGGGCCGCCCGAGCTTGGTGAACGGCATCCGAGACCACCACCCCCGCACGGGACGGGGGACGCGCAGGGCGCTGGGCCTCTTGGATGTCGTCCTTCGTGACAGCCCGCCCTTCCTTCTTGGCTTTGGCTTTGGCTTTGTCCTCAGCCAGGCGCGCCCCCCTCGCTTTCTTGGCAAGAGCTGTAGCCTCCCTGGCCTCGTAGGCATTGAGCCAAGCGGTCTTCTCTGGGCCAATCGGGGTTCCGTTGTCCACGTAGCCCCGCAAAGCCCGAGCCTTCTCTGCGTGGGTGGGTGGCTTATTCTTCTTGGTAGCCATGAATGCCTCCTCCTAGGTTTTCGTGGTTAGGCCCGGCCTGGTGTCTCAAGCACCCGTTCGGGCCGCGCTTTTTTGACTCTATATGCCGGGAGATTTTTCCAGCCCCACCCGAAGTAGTTCTTCCACGAGGCCGCCAAGGGTGACGGAACCACGGCCCTGGGCAGCCCTCCGACGGACAATTTCCATATCCAGCGCCTGGAGAAGGTCTGAGGGCACCCTGACGAACAGTGGTTCCTTGGCAACAGCCAACACTTTGGGGCGCCCAGGACGCGGAGTGGCTTCGGCAGCGACCTGGCGCAAAGCCATCTCTTCGTGCCCCACACCGATTGCCCCAAGGATGCCATCGACATCGACCCTACCCTTCTTGCTCATGGTTGGCCTCCGCTTTCAGGCTATCATGAAATCAGAATATCTTGCTTGCTGCGATCTTCTCAACGATCTGTTTGGCCTCAAAAGACGCAGCCCCACCCACGTAGAGCAGACTCTTGCCATTGGCATAGGACTCCTCCACGGCGATCCTCTCCCCTAGGTGTCCCAGGTAGACGAATCGCCCCTCCTTGGCCTTGGATTGGAGGGCCTCCTGGACGGACCGCGCTCGGGCGGTCTCCCTGTAGGCGTTCAGGACCACCCCGATCATCATGTCTGGGTTCCCGCGAGCTTGGAGGCTCTGTAAGACCGTCAGACCACGCCCGAACGCCACCACGTCGGCCTCCCCGCTCCGGGTAGGGATGACGACTAGTCGGGCCGTGGCAGCACCAAGAAGCGCCCGTTGATCGTGACCAGGGGGACAATCTAGAACGACCAGGTCTCGGCTGTTTGCCTTCGAGGCGACCAACTCTCGGATCTCCACCTCGCCGCCGGGGGCGGTGCAGGGATAGGACGCCTTCCCAGCCCAGCGGCTAGCGTCGCCCTGTGGATCGAGATCGACCAGCGGTGCTTCAAGGGCCCAGGCCAGGGAGCAGGCCAGCGTGGTCTTGCCCGTGCCGCCCTTGTCGGACCATACAGCGAGGATCATGGGGTCTCCTGGGTCTCCCTCAATTGTATATCATGGGCGCAAGAAATCATGCTATCAAGAAATCACGCCATCAGAAAGGAGCCGGGGGATCTGTACCGCCGTCATGCTGGGCACCCCCAAAAGGGCCGTCTTGCGCACTCTGGATGGATCAAGGTCATCCCTTGACACTTCAATAAAACGTATTACGTTTGTTACAGGTGACGAAATGGAGTTCCTTTGGGACGACAACAACACGGCACACATCGGGACACATGGTGTCTCCCCCGAACTGGCAGAAAGAGTGTTCTGGGCCGGGGTAGACAACATGCACGCCTCACGGACGCGCCACCGATATGTGATTGAGGCCGAAGTGGATGGGCGCCCTTACCGTCTGCTTTGTGACATCAGCGCCGCTGGAACGATTTACCCCGTCACCTGCTACCCGCTTTAAGGAGGTGCCCCATGGGAAAACTGCTACCGATCGGAAAGAAAACCACCCTGGAAGAGGCCCTGAAGAGTGCCCAAAAGGATGGCCACACCCATAAGGCCGTGCAGGCGAACTATGCTCGCGTGGTGGAAGCCACCGAGGCCGAATTGGGGCCACAAGTCCCTTCATTGCTGACACCCCAGGGGAGGCCCAGGAAGGGGCAGGTTGTGGAGGCCGCTGAAGTCCACGCGCTTCGGGTGAAACCATCCATCTGGAATGAGTTCTCCTCCAAGGCCCATGAAGTAGGACTCACACCCAATGCGGCAGCCCAACTCGCCCTCCTGGAATGGGCGAAGCGTTGAGGTCGCCCAACAAGCACTGAAACGATGAGGTTTCGAGGAAGCCGAGTGATCGCCTCCTCGGCTTGCCGCACCATCAATCAGGCCTTGTCCTTCACCTTCAACTGAAGGGGTTTTGCCCCCATCCGATCAAGCGGGCTCGGCACGCCATGGCCACCCCGGTTGAGAACATGGGTGTAGATCATGGTCGTCTCGACGTCCTTGTGTCCGAGCAACTCCTGGACCGTCCGGATGTCATGCCCGGCCTGAAGCAGGTGCGTCGCGAAGCTGTGCCTGAGCGTGTGGGGGGTGACAGGCTTGGAGAGATCCGCCCGCCTTGCGGCCACCTTGACAGCCTTCTGGACACTCTCCGGATGGAGGTGGTGCCGCCGAATCACTCCGCTGCGGGGGTCAGCGGACAACAGCTTTGAGGGGAAGACCCACTGCCAGTTCCAGCTTCGTCCCGCCCTCGGTGCCTTCCGGCCATAGGCGTTCGGCAGCTCCACCTCGCCCTTGCCATCGGCCAGGTCGGCCGTATGGAGCTGCTTCACTTTCGCCAAGTGGACCTGCAAGGGGGCCACAAGCAGCTCTGGGAGCATGGTCACCCGGTCCTTGTTCCCCTTGCCCTGGCGAATGGTGATTTCCAGGGTCTCGAAGTCCACATCCTTCACCCGGAGCCGAAGGCCCTCCAT
>CAIYNT010000036.1 GCA_903927605.1 uncultured Holophagaceae bacterium | reverse complement strand
TCCGGAACCCCAGCATCCAGGGCCTTCAGGATCATGCGGTTGGCCTGGATTGGTGCGATCCGGTTCACCCTCTTGTTATAGCTATAGCCCTCATTTGCGAGGGAGACGAGGCAGGGGGCCTCGAAGATCCCCAACTCTCGCAAGGCTTCGGCACGAGCGTGGCCATCCAGCAGAAGGTATCTCCCACCCTTTTGAGGGAACACACTCAATGGCTCGATGATCCCAACCTCGCGGATGGAGGCTGTCAGGGCGCGGAACTTCGATGAGTCCTTCAGGTTCTCACTGCTGGTCCGGGTCGGCAGAAGCTTGTCGAGCCGAAGCATGATCCCTTCAAATTCAAAGGCGGGCTGGAGCCGTGGGGCGTTCATTTCTGGAGCATTTCGTTCAAATATTTAGGCAGGACATCGAGTTTCTCGGCCCGAAGGAGGGTCACGAAGTGATCGTTTTTCATGAGGTCCTTCAATGCCGTCAGGACAAATCGAAGTTGCTGCTCGCAGTGCCGGGATTTCTTCACCAGCAGTTCCTGCTTCTGGGTCTCCTTGCGAAGCGTGCGGACCAAATCCTGCGAGGAGGGTGTCTTGGCCCGTCGGGAGCTAGACCTACCAAGGTCCTTTCCACGTGCCCGACGCTCTTCGATGAGCCTGCGCATCTTCAGGAGGGCTCGCCCACGGATCTTTCCACTGTCGTAGGCATCCTGAAGGCTGTTCTGCATTTCCGCGTCACCAAAGGTCGCGATCTCCATGGCCGATGTGATGGGTATATCGCCGCGCTCGACCGCAGCGACCAGGCGATCCTCACCGTTCTCAATGAGTCGGATGAGTTGCACGACGTAGCTCTCGCTCACACCTGTGAGTGCGGAGATAGAAGACAGACTGTGGCCGCGCTCTCTAAGCCCGGCCAAGTCCCTTGCCAGCTCAAGGCAGGACGGTGTGCGCCGGGTCAGGTTCTCGACCAAGCTGCAAAGGAGCCGATCCTCCAGGGGGATTTCTACGACCACGGCTGGAATGTCACGGGCTCCATATGCGATATAGGCTTCCAGTCGCCCCTGCCCACACACCAGATCGAATCCATCGTCTCCATCCCGTCGACTGACCGTGATTGGCTTCTTCAGTCCAATTTTGGCGATGTTCTCCACAATCTCCCGGAACTTCCCCTTGCTTCGACCCCGCGCATTGATCACGCGAATCTTATCGATGGGAACAAGCTGCACCGTGGTCATGCTGCCGCCACGGCCCGGACCGTTTGGGCGATCCCAAAGAAATACTCAAGGGATTCATAGCGGTAGCCATCCAGGAACAGGCCGTTGTCCTCCTTGATGCGAAGGCGAGCCTCATTCACGTCCAGGGATGGGAGCACATAATAGTCGAGAGGGGTCAGATTCGCAGCGTCCATCCGAACGACGATGGTGAGATCTGGCGCAAGCCCAGTATCCAAACGGACCAACCAGCGCATGGCATCAGCTCGGGACACATGGCATCGCGAGATGACAATCGAGACCGAATGCATCCCATTGACCAGGAGCAGGTCGGTCTTTGGATCCCGTGTGACGGTGCCTCCGCGTTCTTCAAGTGCCTTGATCACCTGCGCCATGACCTCGGGGTGAAGTTGCCGCAACCTCCGATTGATCTCCACGTAGGCGAAATCCCGATCAGGCAGGTAATCGACCAGTTGATAGGCCCTTGCGAGGCTGCCGAAGCGCTGTCGGTAAGCGGAACTGGAGGGCATTCCTTCTGCTTCGTCGATGATCAGCCCGCTCAGGCGACCATTGCGTTGAGCAAGGCCCCGAAGGAGGTCCAGCAGCTCCGCATCCGAGACCCGCTTGTGCCGCTCCAGGATGATTGCCTGCGCTGCGGTGAAATCAACCATGTCCACCACGGCATCGAAGGCATCATTGCGCCGAACCCACATCTGGGGAGGGTTCTTGACTCGCTTCTTCTTCAGCTTGAAGGAGATCTTGTTGAAGACATTGTTCCCGATATATTTTTCGTTGGTGAGCACTTGGTGGACCATCCCTCGGGTCCAGTCTCGGCCCAGCTCCCCGAAGATCCCGGCCCGATTGAGTTCTGAGGATATCTGTCGCTCGCTGTATTCCTCCTCTACGAATAAACGATATATCCGACGGACCACCGCTCGCTCTTCGGGGGGACCAGGCACCAGGACCACTCGGTCCGTTTGAAGGCTCTTCTGCTCACCAGGCTGTAGCTCGGTCTTTGGCTTTCCAGCCTGATCGATGAGTAACCGCCTCAGGCCGTAGCCAGCAGCTCCCCCCTGTCGGAAGCCCAGTTCGATCAACCGACACTGCCCTTTAAAGACCTTGGTCGACAATTCCCGGCTGTACTCACCAGCCATGGCCCGCTTGACACCCTTAACGATCGTGGAGACTGGGCTGCCATCATTCTCGAATTGCTCGGCACAATACTGAACCGTGATCCCAACCCGCTTGCAGATGTACTCGTAATAGGCGCTTTCATCGGCATCTTGGAACCGCCCCCAGCGACTCACGTCGTACACCAGGATCATGGTGAAGTCTGCTCGTCCGCATTGGACTGTCTCAATGAGGTCCTTCAGGCCATCCCGGCCATCGATGCGAAGGCCGCTTTTCCCGGCATCGCTGAAGGTGCGGACAATTTGAATGCCCCGCCTGTTGGCGTATTCCTTCAGGACATCAGACTGATTTTCCGTTGAATATTGCTGATGCTCCGTGGACATCCGCACGTATTGGGCTGCCCGGATTAGGTCGTCACTCATGCTGCACCTCATCACTTTAGGTGGCGGGCTTCGGCATCGATTCCCTGGCCCTGGCAAACGACCCTACCTGCCTCTTGAATGGCCCACCATGACCTAATAGGTCAAGTTTTCTGCGAAAGCATGACCAGTTAGGTCAAGTCCACGGGGGGATCTGACCTGGTGAGTCGGCGTGGCCACCTCGACAGGGGCTCCCCGTATGAACACCATTGCCCAACGACTCGGTCACAGGATCGCCAGACAGCGCCGGGCCGCTGGGCTGACTCAAGCGGAGTTGGCCGAAAAGGTAGGCGTTCAACCAGAAACCATCAGCCGTCTCGAAACGGGGAAACGGGCTGTCTCTTTGGGGATGATAGCCATCATCTCTGAATCACTCGGTCTCGAACTTCATGAACTATTCCGGCTACAGCTCACTGACAGTCCAAAGGACCAGTCCATGGGAAGACTCGTGTGGTTCGCCTCCAAGCTCTCCGCAGCCGAGATAGAACTCGTGCTCGATGTCGGCTCCACGGTCCTTGCTCATACTCGACGGACCCAGTTGGGTTAGCACCACAGGTAATCCAGGTAGGGACTCCCCGAGGGGATTACATTTGCATTCTTCCATTTGGACCAGCCCATTGGATGCGCATCGAATATGGGCCGCAACTCAAGTGTGGCCCCAGGATGGCATACGCCATCCTGTCTACTTCTGAGGTGGAATCCAGGTCCTATAACCTATCAATCCACCACATCCACCGAGGGCGGGCATTGAGCAAGCGCCTGGGGTGGTTCAAAGGCAGCACCCTGGCTGAGCCTAGGCCATCGGGTGCTATGCCTCCAGTTCGCCAAAGGGGAAGGCCTTGACGAATTAGAGAGACGCATTGATGCCGTGGTCAGCCGTGGCTGCATCAGCAAGCTGGTTGCCCATCCATGGGCTCTAATTGGCATAGAAGCTTGGCCATCGACTCGTGCTAACGCTCGTGGAAGTGCTCGTCGAGGGCATACCCGAATTTCATTACATCCGTGAGAACCACCTGGCGCATGTGTTCTGGCGGTCCATACCGTTTCCACCTTCGTGGAGAGAACCAAATCTCCAGGAGTTCAATGGCAGAGCTGGCCTTTTCGCTTAGGTAGGTGCTGGACTGGTGGTTCATAACCTGTCGGACGATCCCCTTACACCGGTCAAGTTTTCGATCGTTCATGCCAGGACCATCGCCTACTAGAGACTCGATTTCCTCGATGAGTGTTTTCGCTTCATTCAACTTCATGTGGAATGGCTTTCATGTCTCAGGGGTCTTTGGTTTAGGAGGCAGGGGGACAAGATGCAGGGCCCCGCCTGGTTTCAGATGGGGGGCCCTGGTAGGTCGGTGGTTACATGGAATTAGGCTATCTGCGATGTTCCGCTTGGTCCTCAGCCCTTCGGCGGGAAAGGATCGTTCCCATGGGGGACGGTGTCCTTTGCCCGGATCTGTCCATCCGTGCCCTGGATCGAAAGTTCACCGCCGCCCTGGTTACGAAGGTGCTCTCTGGCTGCGGAGATGGCCTCAGCTTGGGTGGGATGGATCTTGGCCGGCCTGGAGGCGCTGTTATCCTTGTCGGCCCAGCCACCAGCGTGTGGGGAAACCATTCTGCTTCTGGTCATGATGATTCGCCTTTCAGTTCAGTTGTTGTCAGGTAGCCGAGACCCGTGAAGGCGCCTCAGCAAGCTAGGGATCTGGTGAGGTCGGGGCCCCCGTGAAGGGGCCCCTGCACATTACGGTCGTTGGAACTGCCGGCTTTGCTACGCAGCGCGAATCAAGAAGCGGAAATACCCACCGTTCTTACGGTAGACCCGCCTCTTGGAACGCCAATGGACATAGCTCAGACAGAAGACCCACCGGAAACCTCGCGGCGGAGGCGGCGAGGCTGGTCGGAGTGGTATGACGGTACTGGTCATGGCTCCCTCAAGAAGAAGGAGGGGTCGGAATTGACGACGGGACCAAGCAGCCGATACTCTAAGTGACTTCACGTTTCACCAAGGGTCATTCCTGATCCGCCGTTGCAGTGAGCAAGCCCTTTTCCCTCACCGCAAAGGTTTGAACGGTCGACATCGGTTGACGCCGAGTCGGCCGTTTTTCATGCCCCTGATGCACTCCTTGGTTTTGTAAACGGGCGCATGTCGAAGAGTGGAACGGCCGTGGCAAGTGGGGCAGCCGTAGGGAAGGGAATGGTATAGACCCCGATGTGGGTTCGGCTGATCAACCCGGCATGATGCAGCCTGGAAAGAAACATGGATACCGTCCCGAGCTTGAGGGGGCGGTCGAGGGCCGTGGCGACCTGGCTTGCAGAGAAGGCAATGCCCGGGCGTCGCTGCAGGAGTTGATAGACCTCGGCGATGAGTCCCGCACGCCCGGGGCCGGATGGCTTTGGGCCTCTCCGCTTCTTTGGCTCCCCGGTGGTGGTAACGGACATCGCTTATCCTCCTGCACTATAAAATAAGTGACTACGATCACGCGCGCAAGGGTGTTTTCGTGATTTACTCAGTATTAAGGCACCAATTACAATTTTTTACATTGTAGGTATGAAATTCTTGATTGACGAAATTTGTCCAATTCAACATTAACTTAATACATAAGTTATTTTATATATACGATCATTTTTGTCGTATATCGGAAATTTGGATTGACCTAACTCGCTTATGGATGACTACAAGGGTGCCGAACAGATTTGAAGGCTCGGGCCTGTCCACCTTGTCGGGTCTGACATCCCCGCTGGTGACCAATCGATGGAAAACGCTCGAGGGCCTGCTGCCAGGGTTTCCAACCATCCTGATGGGCTTGGTCTAAGCATTTCCAAAAGGGCTTCAGTGGGAACGGCGGGGTCAAGCCTGGTGGCCCATTCGGAATTTGCCATGATTGCCGGCATTAGGTGGTGCGGCAGCTCGGCTATCAACTCATTCGGCTCGGTGGTGATCACAGTCGCCGTGTCGTGGTGTATGCCCGTCTCAGGGTCCTGCCATGGGCCTCAAAGCCCATCGAACACGAAGAGGTCCCCGGTGGTCGGAACGATGGTGCATGGCGTGCCCTTCTTGGCACCCGGAGCCTTAGGCCACCTGCCAAATTCCAATCGATGAAGGGCAAGCTGATGGATGCCGATGAACTCCGAGCTGCCGCTGGATTTTCTGGCGGACCTAAGATGCAGGACTGAGCTCAGTTTTCTATTGGGATTGATCGTCATAGCTAATGATTTCAACAGATAGCGAAACGAGAACTTTTACGGCAAAATCCGTGTGCCTTCGGGAAAACGGTTTCGAGGCCCTCGGGAAACTTCTCCCGGCGGATCCAATAGGAGACACACCATGACTAAGGTTCTTGCGACCAAGCTCCCCATCCTAGACTTGCCCTGCACCGTTCCGGATGAGAACGGGAATATCGGCTTCACCCTCGGTCAGTTCATCCAAGAAATGGGAAATGCCCGGAAGGATATGGAAGAAAATCCTCAGAATTACGAGATTGTCACCATGGGTGAACTTATGAACCGCGCCCGTAAGGCTGACAGCAAAGCCACCAAGAAGAAGCGTGGCAAGTGAGCTGCAGTCTACATAGAGGAGACATGAGGAGGGAGGATCGGAACGCGTCAATGACTTTGAGACAGGTGGTGGCCTGAGTTATCGCTCCGACCCACCCTCTGCGGAGAGCCGCCGGGGCCATGGACAGCCTGCGGATTGCCTGGCGGCAACGGACCGAGGGTCCGCCCTTCGGGTCCTCAGCCTGACCACATCCCCTTGGAAAACGCTACGCGTTTCCCACACCTCTCCGCAGAAGTCGATCAGCAGCATCATGCGGCTGGATACTGCAACAAACCATGCCTAATCAATGGGAAGGACTCGTTCAAGAAGCAACATATCCTAAGGTCCAGCGATCTACTAAGGCTCCATGGATGGCGGCCATGTTTGTTTGAAGAAGGCGACCATGCTGTGGTTTTGGATTGAAGGGTCATTGCCTGAAGATTGATGGCAGGCGCATGGATCAGGCCCTATCTGAAAACGCCCCTCGCAACGGAAACGTTTCCGTTATGCCGGGTCCTATCCATCCCTGCCCATTACCCAAATCAGTGAATTCAAGAATTCAATCGATGCGGTAAAACGAAAATCTATGCGAACAACGAGAGAATGGTCCAATACGGGTTTTGCCCGGACGCGGGGTAAAGAACATGGTCAACCAGGCGGTCATTGGGATACTCGGACCCTTCTACGCCCTGGATCCGTGAGGTGCTGATGGAGCCGGATGCTCGGGCGGCATTTTCCCCGAATGCCCATCTTTCCTGCTCATCCTGGTGGTGCTTTCCGCGCCGGAAATCCGCCCAGCAGACCCAGATGGTTCAGGTGCCCTTCACCT
>CAIYNT010000035.1 GCA_903927605.1 uncultured Holophagaceae bacterium | reverse complement strand
TGGCCCGATGC
The DNA here is from genome assembly GCA_903927605.1 of uncultured Holophagaceae bacterium. The sequence continues at coordinate 8,562 of CAIYNT010000035.1, read as the reverse complement.
TACTTGCGCTTCTTGCCGCCCTTGCCGTTGACTTCGTCAGCCAGCTTCTTGCCGGGCTTGAACTTGGCGACCTTCTTGGCGGCGATCTTGATGGGCTTGTTGTCGCGGGGGTTGCGGCCAGTGCGGGCGCCGCGGTTGGCGACGGAGAAAGTGCCGAAGCCAACGAGGGTGACCTTGTCGCCCGCGCGCAGAGCGGACCCGATGCCACCGAGAACCTGATCCAGGGCAGCAGCGGCCTGGGCCTTGGTGATGCCGGCCTTGTCGGCGACGGCGCTGACCAGTTCAGCCTTGTTCATGAGAACCTCCGAAATTGGGGAATTGTCTCCCCGGGTTGAGAGAAACGGAATCGTCTCCATTGAGAGACGGCCGTCTTTACTACGTCTTCAATCATCAAGGACCCCAAGAGGCCGATGAATCCTGTATTTCCTAAACTGCCAAGAAGCTACGCCGCAGACGCAGCGTGGTCAAGGTTTTTCTTTCATAAAAAATTGAAGATCGGCGTCGCTGGGGGATCCATGAAGTCATGGAACAACGGAATGGGCTAAAATGCTTGTATGTAAGTCCCATGGATCTCACAGATCCCCGTAGAACGGGCGATTTGGGGCCTTCTGGGCCACTCGATCCGGTCCAGGCCTATCATAGGGGATATGACCCATCCCTATTTCCTCAAGGTGGCCTACGCCGGGGGCGGCTTCCACGGCTGGCAGATCCAGTCGGTGCTGCGGAGCGGGCAGGGGGACCTGTGGAAGGCGCTCCAGGCCATCGACCCGGAGGCGCTGATGCCCCAGGGCACCGGGCGGACGGATGCCGGCGTACACGCACGGGCACAGGGCGTGCTCATCCAGGCGGACCGGCCCTGGGAACCCTATCGCTTGCTCATGGCCCTGAACGCCCACCTTCCCCTGGACATCCGGGTCATGGCAGTCCAGGCGTCGCCGGTGGGCTTCTTCCCCCGTCAGCACGCCCTGGCCAAGCGCTATATCTACCGGCTGGGCCTTGGTTCTGCGGCGGATCCCCTGCAGGCGGCCTTCCGCTGGCAGGTCCGTCAGGCGGCTCCGCTCGACCTGAACCACATGGCCGCTGCGGTACCGCCCCTGCTAGGCACCCATGACTTCTCCAGTTTCCGCTGCTCGGAATGCAGCGCAACGACCCCTGTGCGCACCCTCCATGACATCCGGATCATTCCGGTGGAAGGCGGCGCCGAATTGATCTTCGAGGGCAGCAGTTTCCTCATGCACCAGGTGCGCATCATGGTCGGAACCCTGGTGGAGGTCGGCCGGGGGCGGCGCCCGGTGGACTCCCTCGCCGAGGTGTTGCGCTCAAGGGACCGGCGGCGCGCGGGCCTCACCGCGCCCCCGGAAGGGCTCTGCCTCGAAAAGGTCTGGTACGAGGCCAAGTGGGGTATCGGGGAACCCAGTCCCTTCGGCGAGAGGGCCTGAGCCGGGGAGCCTCAGCGGTTAGCAAGCCTATCTTTAGAGGCTTTCAACAGGTTGGCATCCTGTTCGAGGAGGTGCACTATTCGGCAGATCAGGGAAGCACGGAGGGACAGGAGGCGCTGCCCTGGAAGGATCGGCCCCATCTTCGCCCGAACCGCCCGCACCCAGGAGGTTGGGACGATGCGTTTGAGCGCGGCCCGGAGGCTGCGGCTGGGAGCCAGGGACGACGGTGTGTGGCGGATCGCCGCGAGCAGCGACGCCCGGAACAGAGAGGGGAACAGGCGGTGGGCGATCTCCGTTCCCAACTCCTGCTCCAGCCAACGGGAGAACGGGACCGATCCCAGATAATCATCTCGGTCATCGTCGGCCCCCATGGTCGCATAAGGGATTGGTGGACTCACCGACTTGACGATGTCCTTGAACAGGACTTTGTTCGTCCGGAATTCATCGGGCATTTCCCTGACAAATTCGAGCACTCGGCGGGAGAGCAATGGGCTGGCGATCTCGACGAAGGGGGCCTTGACGTCGCTCAAGGCAGCCAGGCCGATCGGAATGCGGTGCAATTGGTACAGACGATCCCGGTAGGTGGGGACGGTCTCGTCGGCCCGGCGCCGGAGGCTCTCGGGAATCTTCTGGCCCCGATCGGAGATCTGCTCGGCGGTGGCCCTATCCATGAAATCTTCCAGGATTATTAAGTCCACCGAGGTCCTGGCATGCTGCTCGGAGCCGACGGGGATCCAGCCGAGGCCGTGGTCGCCCCGAATCACCCCATCGATGCCCCGCTCCGAGAAGGAGGACCACATTCGGAGACCATCCAGATAGGGGAACAGCTGGTCCGTGCCACCGCCACTGGCCGAGAGGAAGGCGTCCACCACCGGTTCTGGCGCGTCCTCTGATGCCTCGGTCAGCAGGTATTCATGGGACAGGCCATAGTGCTTGGCAAACCGCTGGGCGATGACGGCATCATTGCCCGGCTGGGTGAGGGAGGCGGCGATTCCCCAGGTCATGGTGAGCGGCCGGAGTCCGCCTTCAAAGAGGATGGTCAGGATGAACCTGGAGTCGTACCCCCCGGACAAGGGGAAGGCCCAGTTGCTGGACTGGAAATCGAATCCCTGGATGGTCTCCTTCAGCAGCGCAGACAAGTCATGTCGACAGTCGGACGCCAGCATTTTGCGGGGGTGGAACTCGACCGGGCGGGTGAGGAGAGCCAGGTGCCAGAGGCTCCGGTCCAATTCCAGACGCCCCCCGGCGGGAAGACGCGACAGGCGCTTGTCCCAGGCATCGACGGGCCCCAGCGTGCCGGAGGATAGAAACCAGGCGACGGCGGACTTGTTCAGATCGAGGCCTTCCAGCAGGCAGACCAGGGCCCGCTGGGAGGTGGAGGCGAAGAAATGGTGCTCGGTCTTTGCGTACCAGAAGGTCCGGGAACCCGCGAAATCCGAGCAAACCTCCACCTTGGCCACGTTTGAACGAATAAGGGCGTAACTTCCATCGGGCAGGGCGGAACCGGGCACATGCCAGTCGGGCCACCGGCCCTCAAAGGCTCCGAGGTGTGCCGAGGTGCCCTGGGCCAGCGCTGCTCCCACTGGGCCCGTCAGGCAGAGGCACTCGGTGTCGCCCACGGCCAGGTAGTGCGGGTAGGTCCGAGCGCCCGGAGGAGCGATCCGGTCCGCAATCCGGATCAGGCTGGCCTCATCCAAGGCATCATCGGGTTGGCGCCAACAGGCATAGATCAGGTTCGTCATGGGCGTTCTCCCGGTGGAAAGATCAGAGAATCGAACGTCATGGCCGGATGGCAGCGATCGGAGAAAAAGGCAGAACTACCGCGCATGGTGAGACGAAGATGCGCCCGGTACTACACAGTAGGTGTGTACCGGCTGACCACCAGTTTGAACTTGCCCGAGGCGAGCAGCGGGATCTGGTCCACATGTACTACGGAGACCGAGGCATCCGACCCCAGAAAACCCTTGGCCAGATCGATAAATTCTTCGTCCCGGTAATGTCCCTTGGCTCCGTTCAGGACGAGCTGGTACTGCCCCTTGGCTTCCTGAATGAACTGGAATTGCTTCAGCTCAGTGTAGGGCCAGAGATGGAGGTCCACGAGGGAAGGCGAGAGCAACCGATCCTGCGTGTCGTAGATGAAATCCTCTCTGCGGCCCTCGATCTCACTCAGGGTCTCCGTCGTCCATCCACAGGCGGCTGAGGGTCGCCGGACCACCACGTCCCCGGTGTCGTATCGGATCATCGGCATGCCGCGGTTGAACAAATCCGTGATCACCATCCTGGCCCGCTCCCCAGGCTCGGCGGGAAGGTCCTCTTCCAGTTTGAGGTATTCGAAGACATAGCTCGCGGTGTTGAGGTGGTACTCCTCCCGGTCCGGGCATTGCTGGGCGAGCACCCCGTTCTCCTGGTTGGAGTATCGCGAGACTACGGTGCATCCGAACCGCGACCGCAGGGCCTCCCGGGTCGCTCGGGGGAGCCGCTCGGAGATGCTGATGATCGATCGCAGGTGGCTGGATTCGGGTCCGTCCCCTTGGTGCTCCAGGTACCGGATCAGGGGGCCGAAGGTCGAGGGGTAGCCCAGCATGCACCGGATGCCCGCATCGGTGCGCAGAAGGGTCCGCAGGGACTCCAGGCACGGGTCGTCCAGGGACGAGATGTCGAACATGATCTCGTTCTCGCGCAGGGCCGCATGCCAGCGCTTGCGGTTATGGCGGGTCCAGATGCGGGTGAAGACGAACCGATCCCCCACCTGGTAGCCCGCCCGGCGCCCGAAGCAGATCATTTCGGCGAGCACACGGCGGCGCTTGTCCGGATCCTGGAGCACGGAGAACGGAGTGCCGGTCGAGCCGCTGGTACTCATGACGTGCAGATGGACGCCAGGAAAGGCATCCGAACGGAAGGCCTCGTACTGCGCCTTGATCATGTTCTTGTTGATGACCGGGAAATCCTGCAGGGACCCGAAGCCACGGCAGGCCGCATAGAACGGAGCATGCTCGACGGCAAAATGCAGCAGCGCCTCCAGCCGATCCGCCGACAAGGTGCCAGACCCCAGACGGGCTTCGATGTCCTCGCAATGCTTCCCAATCGGCGAGCCCTGGACTCGATCCTTAGCCCAGAACCCCCAATTTCGCAATCGTGCCCCGAGCAGCAACCCAAGCCTCCATCGATTGTGGTGCCCCAAAAGGTAACCCTAATCGGGACTCCGATTCTCAGCCTCGTTGAAGCTGCACCCAGGGCCGAGGTTTAAATAATTGTTTTTATACCACTTTGACTGCGACTATATTAAAAAACACGATGTAATGACACATACAAGTGAAGAAATGTTCATGCCATCGTTATCCTATTAATTTTATTAACATTCCTTGACTGGAGAAAGCCCGATATCCACTGTGAAGTCACGGTATTCAACAATGCGGGAGAGGTCCTATGAGCTTAGCCAAGCACACGCCTACACCCTCTCATCAGTGCGGCTCCCTATCCTTCCTCTGTCGCATTGCAGGACCCTTCCTGGCCTAGGCGACCTTTGGAGGAACCACCGCGGTCAGCTGCCGCTCCCGCGATCCCCACTGCCCTCAAGCCAGACCGTCAACACGAACTGTCCCCGGCATCACAAACAAATGAGTAACCATTTCTTCCTTACATTCCCGCAAGGGCTTTTTCGGAGTTTTTTATGACGCTAGTTCGCAGCCTACGGTCATACCTGGTGGTTCTCCTTCTGTTCCTGACCGGCCCGGTGCTCTTTGCCGCCGCCGCTCACCCCCGGTCCGACTTCTACGGGAATGGGACCAGCGACCTGTTGTGGCGGAACGGCACCACAGGTGATGTCTATATGATGCCCATGAGCGCAGGCGTGGTTCAGTCTGGGACGATCTTCTACACCGAACCGAACCCCGCTTGGCAAATCGTTGGAACTGGTGATTTCGACGGGGACGGCAAGGCTGACATCCTTTGGTGGAACAGCAGCACGGGCCAGGTCTACCTGATGCTGATGAACGGCAGCACCATCAAGTCCTCGGGGTTGATTTACACCGAGCCCAACACGAACTGGCAGATCGTCGGTGTGGCCGATTTCACCGGGGATGGGAAGGCGGACATCCTCTGGCGGAATGTCTCCACAGGACAGGTCTATCTGATGCCCATGAACGGAATGGTCCCCCAGGAGGGAGCGGTGATCTGGACCGAGCCCAACATGGACTGGAAGATCGTCGGGACGGATAAGCTCATGGGAACGGCCACGGCGGACATCCTGTGGTGGAACAGCACCACGGGGCAAGTGTTCCTGATGCAGCCGAACGGGATCAATCAGGCCTCCGGGTCGATCATCTACACCGAGCCCAATACGAGCTGGCAGATCGTGGGCAGCGGCGATTTCAATGGTGACGGGACGGCGGACGTGCTCTGGCGGAACACCTCGACAGGGGAGGTCTATGAGATGCCCATGTTGAATGGGGTGCCCCAGACCGGAGGCGTGATCTGGACCGAGCCGAACCTGGCTTGGCAGATCATGGCGATCGGGGACTTCAACGGGGACGGAAAAGACGACATCGTCTGGCGGAACAGCGGCACGGGCCAGATCTACCAGATGCTGATGAACGGGCTGACGGTCCAGTCGTCTGGGCTCATCTACACCGAACCCAATACCGCCTGGAACCTCCAGGGCGGAGATGTACTGACTCAATCGACATTGTCCCCGAGCATCACCAGTTTCACGGCCAGTCCCGCCACAATTACCGCGGGGAAGACGTCGAGCCTCACGGGCGTATTTGTTAACGGAACCGGGGTCGTTACACCCGGCAACCTTTCCGCCACCAGTGGTTCGGGAGTGACGGTCACACCCGCGGTCACCACGACCTATATTTTGACCGTGACCAACTCGGCAAGCACTAGCGTCACTAAGTCTGCGGTAGTAACCGTGGTGCCTGCCGCCACCCAGCCCACCGTGACGGCCCCGGCCAACGTGACGGCCTTGAAGACCGGTCTGACGGCCTCCATCGTTGCCCAGGCTGCTGGTTCCACCTACAACTGGGGTCTCTCCAGTGGCTCGATCACGGCGGGACAGGGGACCACCTCGATCACCTGGACGGCTCCCGCCAGCGGGACCGTGACGATCACCTGCACCGTGACCAACGCGGCCGGAGATGCTGCCACGCCAGGCACCACCACGAGCACGGTGTTGGCAACGCCTGCCATTACAAGCTTCACGGCCGCTTCTCCGAGCATCACCAATGGCACCGGTACGACCTTGTCCTATACCTTCACTGGGGGAACCGGCACCATCAATCAGGGAGTGGTGAGTCCAGTCACAAGTGGCGGAACCAGCAATGTGAGCCCGACAACCACCACCATCTACACCCTGACCGTGGACAATGGGGCGGGCGGCATCGCCACCCAGCCGGTGACCGTTACCGTGGTGCCCTTGCCCACGATCACGGCCAGCAGCTTCACGAACAATGGCCCCATTGCCATAGGCGCCACCGCCACGCTCAACGCGACCTTCGACGCTGGCCCTGGCGGAACTGCTGTCGTGACTGGAGGGGCGTCACCCCTGACCATGACCAGCGGCACGCCCCTGACCACGGGCACCCTCTCGGCCAATACGACCTTCACCCTGACCGTGTCCAACGCGGCAACCACGCCCGCCACGGTCACTGCCACCACCACTGTAATTGTGGGTGATTCCCTCACCGTCACCATCCAGGGTTTGGGGACTGCGCCCAGTACCGTGCTCCCAGCCATTGTGACTGTGACTGGGCCCAACGGCTTCAACCAGACCCTCACCGCCACCCAGACCCTCTCGGGCTTGGCGGATGGGACCTATACGATCGCCGCAGCCACTGTCACCGACCCCAATCACTCTGGTCTGGGCGGGCCTCTGGGACCTGCGCACCTACAGCGCTACCCCGCTGTGCTTACGCAGACTGCCAGCCTGAGTTTCCCTGGCACCAGGACCGGAGCAGTCACTGTGAACTATCCTCCGGCAACCCTGACGATTGCCGCCGGGGGCTCTTCCGTCGATCTTGTGTTGGTGCCACCGGGAAGCTTCATCATGGGCGAAACGGATGTGGATGTTAATTATCCCAACGGGGTAGTCAACCCAGAGCCAAATGCCAACCCCCACCACACCGTGACCTTCGGCAAGGCGTTCTATGTCGCCAAGACGCTCTGCACCCAGGCCCAGTGGCTGGCCCTCATGGGCAGCAACCCATCTGCCTTCCAGCTTGATGATGTCAATGGCTCCGGCGATCACCTGACGCGACCCGTGGACACGGTGGCATTCGATGGCATCGCCACCAGCACCACGACCCCGGCCTATACATGCTTCATCGATGCACTGAACACGGCGGCCTCATCATCACTCTCCAGTCAGCTTGGCGGTGGCACGTTCCGGTTGCCGTCGGAAGCAGAATATGAATATGCCTGCCGAGCTGGCAGCACTGGAGACAGCAATTACTTCTTCGGCACCCAGGACCCCGGTGCCCCAGCTGGTGAAGCGGTCATCGACACCTATGGATGGTTCTGGGACAACGGTGCCAGTGTCAGCCCTGCCTATCCATCGGGAAGCACCCATCCCGTGGGCCAGAAGCTGCCTAATGCCTGGGGCCTCTACGATATGATCGGCAACCTCTGGGAAGCCTGCCAGGACAGCTACCATGCCTCCTACAGCGCCACGGGAACAGGTATCCCAGTGCGTCCAGATGATGGCACGGCCTGGGTGGATGGTCCCACGGCAAACAACTTCCAGCATTCCTACCGGGGTGGAGCCTGGGAACATCCCAGCCATTACGGCCAGTCCAAGTCCCGCGGGCCCTATCCCATCAATTCCACCGACGGCGCCAATTGGGATGAAGGCTTCCGCGTGGTTCTGCAGCTGCCCTGATCATTTTCCCGCCGGCCCCGGCGCAACTACCGGGGCCGGTACTGCTTTGACACGGTCCCGAAGACCCGCTCCCCGTTCGTTCCCGGTCCCGCTCCTGGCCGGTGGCGAACAGTGAGCATTTCGTCGGTGGCGGGACCTGGTTGACCGGGTGGGTCGGCGCGGCGGTGCCCAGCGTCGAAATGCGATGTTGAACAAGCCCGTAGCGGCGAGGGCCAAACTGATCGCTATGGGGAAATCGGGTCTGGC
>CAIYNT010000034.1 GCA_903927605.1 uncultured Holophagaceae bacterium | reverse complement strand
GCCAGACCCGATTTCCCCATAGCGATCAGTTTGGCCCTCGCCGCTACGGGCTTGTTCAACATCGCATTTCGACGCTGGGCACCGCCGCGCCGACCCACCCGGTCAACCAGGTCCCGCCACCGACGAAATGCTCACTGTTCGGCCAGGACTTTTTCATCGCCCCCAGGAGCGCGTCATAGTCTCCAGCGGCAAGGGCTCCCGCCGCGAAGGCAAGAGACACACAACAGACAGGGCGGAACCAAACCATGAAACCTCCAGATGATCCCTCATCGGCAGAAGTCCCCAAGGGCTGGAGTCCGATTACGCCTGCTGGTTTTTCCTTGCTAAGTCAGAACACCGGCAATGCAGGCGCTAAGAAAATTGGCCAGGGTACCCGCCAGCATGGCCCTTATTCCCAGCCTTGCCAGGTCGCCACGTCGCTCGGGAACGAGGGCGCCAATGCCGCCCACTTGAATGGCGATGCTGCTGAAATTCGCGAAACCGCAAAGTGCGAAGGTGGAGATGAGCTTGGCCTTGGCGGAGAGGGCCGTCATCCGCCCCAGGTCCAGGAAGGCCACGAATTCGTTCACCACCATGCGTTTGCCCAGCAATCCCCCCACCTGGCCAGCCTCGGCCCACGGAACGCCCATCAGAAAGGCGGGGATCTTGAACGCCCAACCGAGGATCAGCTCCAGGCTGAATCCGGGGTGGATGGCCTTCATCACCCCGTTGAGGAGATAGATGAGCGCGATGAAGGCGATGAGCATGACCGCCACGTTGAATGCCAGTTGGCCACCCTCGAAAGCTCCCCGGGCCGCGGCGTCCAGCACATTCGCGTCATGGTTGGGGATGTCCACCTTGATCTCACCAGCCGTCTCTGGGCTTTCCGTCTCTGGCTCCAACAGCTTGGCCATCATCACGGCGCCTGGAGCCGTCATGATCACCGCCGTGAGCAGGTGCACGATGTCCACATGGGCCACCTGAACGTAGGCCACCATGATGCTCCCGGATACGTGGGCCATGCCGGCCGTCATGATCACCATGAGCTCACTGCGGGTCATGCGGGCCAGGAAGGGCCGGATGGTAAGCGGGGCCTCGGTCTGCCCCATGAGGATGCTGGCGGCCACGCTGACGCTCTCGGCGCCGGAAACCTTCAGGAATCGGCCCATGGCCCGGGCCGCAGCACCAACCACCCACTGCATGATGCCCACGTAGTAGAGCACCGCGAAAATCGAAGCGACGAAGATGATGGTGGGCAAAACCGCAAAGGCGAACACCATGCCCACATTGCCTCCGGGGCCATCGGACAGCGACCCGAAAACGAAGCTGGCGCCCTCGTGCGCGTAGGCCATGAGGTGCTCGACCACGATGCGCATCTTTTCAAAGGAGGAGCCAACCAGGTCTCCCCTCAACAGGCCCACGACGATGACCCCGAAGACGCCCCAGTTGAGGGCCTTGTTCTCGAAGGACGCAAAGCGTCTTAGCAGCATGGGCATAAACATCAGGGCGAAAACCACCCAGCCCCCGCCCTTCGGAAAGGGAAGAAAGGACAAGAGTCCGGATATGGCGGTTCCCTTCAGCACGATGAGGGCAAAGATCCACTGGAGTCCGAGGCCCCAGACGATGGTCTTCCAGTGGATGGCGCTCCGTTTGTGCGAAAGCAGGTAGGCAATGGCCATGAAGGCCAAGATCCCGGCCAAGCCGATGAACCTTTCCATCGAGAACTCCCTACAATTCGTGGTTCAGAGCTTCGATGGTCCGCTCCATATGGAAGCGGGCCCGGCCAAGAAGGCCCTCCCGCTGCATCACCAGCACCAGGGTGCACTGTTCCTGAGCCCCCATCATCAGGATCCAGTGCTGATCCGTCGCAAAGGCCACCTGCTTGACCTCACCCCGGTCGAATTCCTCCACGGCCTGCTGAAGGTGGCGCTTTACCACGTGCTGGTAGGCGCCCAGCAGCTGCAGGCCTTCATTGGACACCTGGATGGTACGGGTGCAGATCGGATCTCCGTCCCGGTCATTGAAGGTCGCAGCCAGTGCCTCGGGCACTCGTTCGATGAGCTGATCCAGGATTTGCTGGAACATGGCAGGACTCCGGTGAGGCGTGCCCAAAGCATGACCGGACTAGATCCCCCGCGCCACCTGCAGGACCCAGACTCCGAGCAGAATCAGCCAGATGGTCACCCGGGTAGCCAACGAGTTTGGCAGCGGAGGATACGGATTGCTCCTCCAAGCCCGGCGAAGATCCCACAGCACCAGAGCCGGAAGCAGCGCAGCAAGAGCCGCCACGGCCGGGTGCCAATGGAAGGCCTCTCGCCAATCCCATCGGCCCAGGGCCATTACACAGCGGGTCAGTCCACAGGTTGCACAGGCGAAACCTGTAAGGCGCTTGAAGGTACAGCCAGGGAGCAGATCCGATACCGGCTGAAGCAACGCGGCGGCCCAGGCTCCCAATCCAGCAAGCAGGGAACCCAGCGCCAGCCAGGGAATCCGCCTCATGCCGCCATCCGAACCATGATTAGCATTAGTGTGAGAAGCAATAGAGCCAAGCACCCCAACAGCACCGCATGCACCACTGTGGCCGCGAGACCCCGCCAGAGGTCGCAATGATGTCGGGCCGCCAAAGCGAACCCACGAAAAAGCCACAGATAGGCGTCCAGCAACAACAGGGGCAAGGCCAGCAGGACACCCAACCCCGGTAGGTGGCCCAGAAGACCCACCAAGGTTCCTACTGCCGCGATGCGCAGGGCCTCGGCCTCTGCCAGAAGGCTAGTCCGGAAGCCCCGCCGCTCCTTCAGCCCCCCCAGCAGCCATAGGCCCAGGTGATCCCAGACAGCGTGATGGAGCCAGGTTCCGAGCACCCCGAGGGGCACGACCAGCCCGAGCCAGGGCCAGATCCGGCCGAAGACAGGAGGCGCGGGCAGCATGGTGACCAGGTCGTGGAAATCCACAGGATCCACTCTGAGCCACCCCAAAATCCCAGGCATGCTGGTCCCACCTCTCAGCCCCCCATAGACATGAAGCATCCGCCACACGGTCCAGGCCGTGTTCGCCAGGGCCAGGGGTATCCAGACTAGGGCCATGTCTCGGACGGCCCGGCCAAGGGTGGGCGGGGTCGAAGCGAAGGCAGTGCCGGGTTGGGTCAGGGCCCGGTAGGACGCCGCAAATGGAAAGCGCATCACTTCCCCGCGAAGAGTGCTTCGAACTCGCGGAGGGCCATCGGATCCCCATCCCGCCGAAGGGGGTCATGGAAATCACCGGGACTCAAGTCGGCGAACTCCCCAAACGTGGCCACGTTCCCGTTGATGTAAGCGATGAACTCGTCCTGACGACCCTTGATGTAGCCACGGAAGGGACGCGCCATCACACCCAGGAGGGCCGAGTCCAGGGCCGTCCAAGTCTGAAGGTGGCTTTCAAAACCATTCTTGCCTTCCCAGTAGCGGTAGGAGGTGAGCATCTTCGCACCCACGGGAAAGGGGGTCTTCAAACGGCCATTCTCGGCCCGACCCTCCACCAGGTAGATTCGGTGCCCCGGCCGCCGGTAGATCAGGCGCAGGGTTCCCCGGAGACCGCGAGTATCGTCAATGCTCCAGGCACCATTCGGATGGAGGAAGGCATAGAAGGCCGGCACAAACTGACAGTACCGCCACATCGCAGCTCCCAGGACAGGATGGTCGAATAGCTTCTCCATGGTGGCGAGACGAACATGCTTGGGCTGAGTTCGGGTCTCGAAAACAAAATCCGCCCGATTCACGATGTCCAAGGCCTCCGCCTGAACCGCGGGAGGCAACTGGCTCAGGAAGGCAGGGGCCTGGGCCCGAAGGGCAAATGCCAGAAGGGCTAGGAGCAGAACTCGCATTGCAAAACGCTAACACTTCCGGTGGAGAAACGTGGTTCTTGACCCCAGGGCATGACTGGCCGATGGGAACAGGATGGCCGCGCCGCTTCGACACATCCCCATGACCCCGCTGGAAGAGCTCCGAACCTGGCTGGGAAGCCATCCAGAGGCTGATGCGGCCTCCCAAGTGCGGCTCTACCAACTGCTACAGCAGCTTCGCCAGCTGGCCTTGCCCGAGCTTGGGAGCCGACTGGTTAAACCTTCCACCCCTCCTACACAGAAACGGCTCATTCTGGGACTTACCGCGAAATTTGACTGGCCGGAATGGGTGCCGTGGCTGTTCCAGGCCCTTCAGCAGGAACCCGATCTGGGAGTGTTCGATGAAGGCTGCACTGCCTTGGGCCACCTGGAACTCCGGTCTGGAAGGGAGGCCCTCCAAAAGCTGGCCACCCAACGAACCGATCCCGATCGGCAGTTGATTCTTCGTCGAGAACTGGGCACCCAGGACCCCCAGCAGCCTCTCTCCTTTTATCTTGGCCGCCTACTGGAGGGCGAGGCGAATCCCCGGCTGGCACACCAAGGCGCCCGGGGCTTGGCCGCAGTGGCTGAAGCCGAAGACCTTTCCTCACTCTGGGAGGCCATGGTCGGCGCCGATCCTCTCTCCTTACGGCTGTTGCTTCGGGCTGCGGCCGAGCTACCCGGTGATGACTCAGGGTCCCTGCTCCTTGGACTGTTCCAGGAAACCCTGCAGACCTTGGAGGATCTCGAATCACTTGAGGACCTGACCCATCGATTACAGACTGGGGCGCGCACTTCCGCCAAAGGCGATCTGGCCGATGCCTTGGTGGAGCGGATGGGTGAGGTTCAGGCGGAGACCGTCCGCGGCATGCAGCTGGCTCTTGCGGCAGGGGAAGGCGGCCATCCCCTCCCCCACCTGGACAAGCTCCGGGATCAAGCCAAGGGACCTTACGAACGGTTTCTCACCGAGTCGCTGGTCCTCCTCGTGGAGGGTAAGGTCGCCCGGTTCAGTGCCATGGTGACCGAAGCACAAGATACTGCGCTCAAGCAGCGGATTTCTCTGGGCATGACGCTGAACCAGACTTGTGAATGCCTGGTGCGCCAGGTTGCCGAGGGACGCCTCGCCAGTATTCGGGTTGTGCCAATGCTCCAACAAGCCTGTGGCCGTTTCTCTCATAGCGAAGGGCTGGATTACGCGTTCTGCCGCCTGGTGCCAGCGACAGATGAGGTTGCCCTGGGGTGGGTCCTCGGGATTTCCGATCCCAAACGCCGCTCAACCTGCCTGGACGTGCTCGGTGCACGTGAGGAGGATGCATTGGTGCCCTTCTTCCTGCGCGCCATGCAGGATGCCATCGTCGAGGTCGGTCACCGGGCCATGCATCATTTCGGGAAACTGCCCTCCAGCTTTCCTTCGGTTATGACGCTGTTTCAATCCGGGCACCCTGATCAGGTCCGCACAGCTCTCCGGATCTTCATGGTCAATGGCACCAAGGCCGCAGCCGAACCCCTGATGGCCTTCCTCAAGGGCGATGTCCGAGATGACTTGCTTCTCGAGGCGGTGGAATCGCTTAGCGCCATCCGCTGTCCTTCAGCGGGCCCCGTCCTTCTTGATCTCCTGCACGATGGCAAGCCGGCCCGGCTTCAGGAGGCTCTGGTGGAGGCTCTTGCGGAGCTCGCCACTCCCGAGGCCGGACTGGGCCTGCTCGCGAAGTCGTCCCATCTCAAATTACCCCAGGTGCTCATCAGAGTGCTGGAGGGACTTCTCGCGGCGTTCCCAGGTTTCGAGCGTCCCCTGCCCCAGGAGGCTCTTCCGGACCTGGAACAACTGATTACACGATGCTGTGATGACCGTGAGGGAGAAGGTCAGCGCCTGCGGGCGATCCTCACCACTCAGAATCTCTACTGTTTCGACCAGGCGCTCTACACTCGCCTGAAAGATGTCTTTTCCGACTTTCTCTTCGACCTCCGGACCAAGGGTGACTGGGACCGGGACACCAACGACCGGGTGGCCGCAGTGGTGAAGGAGTTGGGACGGCGCAGCGCCAGTCTGAGTCACATCGCTGGTCGCGAAGAGAAGGCCCGCGCTCTGATGAACGGGATACCACTCAAGGGCCCAGAACGTGCTCCGGCCCTCCTGGCGCTTCGAGAATCTCTCCAGGATCCTGAATTCATCATGCGGGTGGAACTGGCTCTGGAGCTTGCGGATTTTCTGCGCAGGGAGCTCGAGCGCAAGGATCAGGACTGGCGAGAACTGGCCCGATTGTGTGAGATCGGAGGCATCACTCGCCAGGTGAGCCTCGTGGAACCCCTCAAGGAGATCTTCAACCGCGCCACTGGCCTGGGCCTAAGGAGCGCCGCAAAGGAGGCCCTCTTGTCGCTGGGGTTGGATGAGGCTGACATCGCCCGCCGGGCACCCATTCTCACGATCCTGCTCCTGGAGCCCAGCGCCTTCTTCCGCAAGCGCCTGCTGGGGGTCCTTGGACAGGGATGGGAGGTCCGAGAAGCCGCAAGCCGCACGGAAGCAGCGCTCATGTTGTCTGAACACTCCGTAGATCTGCTCATCTCTGAACAGACCGACAGCATGGGTGATCTTCGACCCTGGTTGAAAATGCAGTTCGAGACCCGGCGATGCCGTCAGATTCTCCTCTCCACGGCAGCACGCGACACCAGCCCGGGCGAGCCCTGGCTCATGAGTGTGCTCTACAAGCCCTATGCCCCCGAAGCGCTCTTGAAGGCGCTGGAACCCTGAGGGGTTCGTGGGCGGCTATGCTTTCTTGATCCGAGGCCTCCATGTTCGTCCTGTCTCCCTGGCTCCGTCTTCCGGCCACGCTGTTTTGCGTCCTGCCGGCCCTAGCGCAGACCCAGCCATCGGACGGTGATCTGGCCGAGCGCCTGTACCGAAGCGGTGAACGAGCTTATGCAACCAAGTCCTATAAGGAAGCTTTGGACACTTGGGGGCATTTGCTCCAGACCAGGCCGCGAAGTGAATTTGCGCCCGTGGTCCTGCTTAGACTTGCCCGCCACCAGGTGGAGATCGAACACAAGCCCGATGCGGCCATGCCCTACCTGGATCGGTTGCGCAGTGACTATATCCAGTCACCGGAAGCTGCTGATGGGTTGCTCCTGAGGGGCGTCCTGCTGAAGAGGCAGGCTCGCCGCCCCGCTGAGTTGAAAGACGCCATGGCGGAATTCAATCGCGTCATCGACCTCTTCCCGGATGACCCTTCCTGCGCGGAGGCGCGCCTCTACCTTGGCCGGGCCTGGCGTGACCAGGGGCAGTGGAGCCGTGCGCTCCAGCAGTTCATTGATGCCTTTCGCCTCCATTCCGGATCTGCGGTGGCCCCCCAGGCCATGCTCGAGGCCGCCGAAACCCTCGATCTCATGGATGATCTGCCGGGTTGTCTCAGGATGCTTCAACGTCTTCGGATCGAATCACCCCAGGCACCGGAGGCCCAGGAAGCGCTCTGGCGCATGGGTGTCCGCGTGAAACACCGCCTCCAGCGGCCACCTCTCCGGAACGAAGGGCCCTGGCCTCCAGGCCGGGACAAGTGGCTGAAGACTCCAACCCTGTTGTCCCTCGCTCCGAGCGGAGACCTGCTCATTTTCCAAAAGGATCTCGACCATGCCTTCCGCCTGCATGGCAGTGAACTGGTACAGCAGGGACCGCCAGCATCTGGCGCTTCGGTGCTACTGGCCGACCCTGCGGGAGCCCTCTGGCTGTTATCCAAGAATGGCCTGATCCGGGAGGGTGCGACTGCTGTTCAGCCCCTCGGCGCACTCAGTGCCATCTCCGGGGCGGCCCTGGATGGCTGGGGCAACCTCTGGGTGGCCGACGCTCGGACGCCTGCCATAACCATCTTCACAAAAGAAGGGGAATCCCGTCCCTTGGCGTCTCCGACAATCAATGCCCTGGCACTTCTTCCCACAGGTGGAGTGATCGTGGCGTCTGATGCTGACCGCAAGCTGCTCTACCTCGATGCCGAAGGCCAGCCGCGGATCATCGTGCCGTACGGCAAGGATCTGCCGAGCCCCTTCCGGAAGGTGCTTGCCTTGGCTGCTGATGGAGCCGGTCAGGTGGCTGCCCTGGTGGATGGGTCTGATTTCGGCCAAGGCGTGGTGATCTTCGGCCCCGATGGTGCCGTACTTCGCCAGGCCACCTTCAAAGCCCTGGGCATCAGCGGCAACATCACATCTCTGGCCCTGGACCGGACCGGCGGCCTGATCCTCTGTGACCGCCGCAACGACCTCCTCATCCGATTGAACTGACATGCGATTCCGATACCTGCTGTTCATCCCTCTCTTCTGCGCCGCCCTGTTTGGCCAGGACCCCACCCTCAAAGATTCGTTTCTTCAGGCCAAGGCGCTCTGGGCCACACAGGGAGACCGGGAAGGTGCCACCCTGCGCTTCGACAGCGTGGTGGCCGCGCTCGCGCCAAAGGCCGCCGGACTGGAGCCGGAGTGGGCCCAGGTGCTCTGCGAAAGCTACAACTGGCTCGCCGTCCTCAATGACCGCAGCCCCCAGAACAAGCCTCGGGCCCAGGTTCGCCTTCAGTCGCTCATGGATCTGAGCCCTGATTTCGAACTGGATCGCGCCCTGACCTCCCAGCGCCTTCTAGCCCTCTACGATCGGATGAGGGGAGAGCGGTACGCCCTCGTCAAGCTGAGCTTTACACCGGGGGGGGGTCGATTGCTGGTGGATGGCAAGACCAGTGCTCCCCTAACCCGAAAGTACCTGCCCTTCGGAATCCATACACTCACCTACACTCGGCCAGGCTACGCTTCCGCAGAAGTCCTTCTCGAACTCGCCCCCCGGGACGTGAAATCCACCGATTTCAAACTGACCCGGACCGCATCCACCATCACCCTGTATGTCCAGCCAAGCGAGGTCGAGATCCTGCTGGATGACCAGAGCCTTGGTTTCGCCATCGGGAAAGCCGGCCCTGAAGCCGCGTCCCTTGCCGTTCCACTGGGTCTGCGCCCTGAAGATCTCTCGGCCCCCTTCGTCATTCCCCAGCTCTCACCTGGCAAACATCGCCTGGAACTGCGTGCACCCTGTTTCCGGCCCAAGGTGCTCGAACTGGGCGCCGAATTCGCAACACCCGCCGCAGACCACACCCTTGAGCCCATCCGCATGGACCCTTCAAGGGGCACGTTATCTGTGAGTTCCCAATGGCCGGGCGGTGAGCTGTTTCTCACCGGCCAGAGCCGTGGCCCCCTGCCAGTGGCCAGCCTTCCGGTTTGTTCCGGACCCTACGACCTGCTGGTGCGTTTCCCCGTGGGAGCATTCTTCCGGCGCATTGGGGTGGAAGAGGGTCAGGCTCTGAGCCTGGAGGCGCGACCGAAGCCGCGTCTGGCCTTCCTCGGCCTCGAAGGTGGCGACTTCACCGGTCGGGCGCGGTTTCTGGCCCAGCTGGAGTCCCTCGGCGACCGTCTGCAGCAGCTGGTCTTCCTGCCCCCCCATGCCGGTGAACCCGCCGCCGAGGCCCTGGCACGGCTGAAGGCCTCCCGAGAAACGGAACTGGTGTTGATCGCCAGACCCGTCCCGGACAAGGTCATCCACCATGTGGAACTCATCGTGGCCACCCTGGATGGAGAAGAAGAACACCTCCAGGTAAAACCCCTGGAGCAGGACCCGTTGGGTTCACTGGCGACGCGCCTGAATGCGGTGCCACCCCTCCAACGGCCAGGACTGGGTTGCTCGGTCTTGGATCTCCCTGGTGAACCCGGGCCCTGGGTACTCACCGCCTCCGAACCGGCACTGAAGGCGGGCCTGCAGGTCCACCGACCGATTCTCCAGGCCCAAGGAAAACCCATTTCGACGGTTCAGGGACTCCAGGAATTGCTGGAATCTTCCAAGGAACCGATGTCCCTCCTCCAGGATGGGGGGACGACCGTCTTGCCTGTCCAGGGGGAGTCCCTGGAGATCCCGCTAGGCTCCAATCGTCTCTGCTACCCGGCGCTGGCCGCCCATCTTCGACTGGAATACGCGGGAGCCAAGGGTGACGTGGCCAATCTGATCAAGTTCAATACGGCCCTCATCCTGATGCAGTTCCGGAAGTACGACAAGGCCATCGAACTCCTGCGAGATGCCCGGCTCAGCGCCATCAGTGGGGTCTGCCAGGGCACCATCGACTACCATACGGGACTTTGTTTCCTCCACCTGGGCTCCACCTATCAAGCGGAAGCCATGCAGGCATTCCGCCAGGCCCTGAAGTATCCTCAGTCAACCCTTCTCGGTCCCGAAGGCCCCCTGGTCGCCCCTTTGGCCAGACAGGCCCTCGAGGATCTGAAGTGAGGCGGAGGCATCCATGCGGCATCAAAGCGGTGAAGGCAAGATCGGTTGCATCGTCACTCTGCTGGTCCTGGGCCTACTCGGCGGGGCGGCTTACAAGGCTGTTCCGGTCTACTACGGCAACAGCGAGTTGGTCGACGCCTGCGACTTCATTGCGAGCGGGGCCAGCCGCAAGCCCATCGAGACCATCGAACGGGAAGTGAAGGAAAAGGCGAGGGATCTGGGGGTCATCGAGGCCCTGACGGACAAGAATGCCATCCGGGTCTCCAAGTCCGGCAGCGGCGAAACCGGCATCTGCACTATCACCCTTCGGTACAAGCGGACCATCGACTTCTATGGGGCCTACAAGTGGACCCTGGTGACCGACAAGCGCATCACAAAACCCATTTTGGAAAACATTGGCTGATCCACCCTTGCGGCCAGAGCCGCACCGCGGCACCCTGCCCTCATGCATCTGTCACTTCCTGAAGACAATCATCTGGCTCCGGGTGGATCTTTAAGTCCGGTTAGAATCCCTGGCTCCAAGTCCATCACCAACCGAGCCCTGCTCCTCGCCGCCCTGGCTCCGGGGAACAGTGTGCTTCGTGGAGGCCTAGAGGCCGAGGATACCCACTGGATGCGCCAGGCCCTTCGGGGACTCGGCTTTCCAATCGAGGAACGCGATGGCACCTGGCGCCTCCAGGGAGGCCACTGGCCTCATGCGGAAACCGCGCTCTGGCTTGGGGCCTCTGGCACCACCCTGCGCTTCCTGCTGCCGTGGCTCGCCCTTGCGGCCCAGGGACGACTCCGACTGGAGGGGGACCCCCGCCTCTTTGAGCGGCCCTTGGGACCCTTGCTGGATCCGCTCCAGAGTTTGGGTGCGAAGTGGTCGCCTGATGCCACCGGAGCTTGGCTCGACCCGGTCCCAGTCTCCCCTCGGCGCTTGGAGCTTCGCGTGGATGCGCGCCTCAGCAGCCAATTCCTATCGGGGCTGGCCATGGTCGCGGCCTCGTTGCCAGAGCCAAGCCGGCTCAGTTGGACCGAAGTGGCCAGCCCCAGCTACCTGATCCTCACGACCCAGTGGCTGCGCCGCTTTGGTTGCGCGGCGGACCTCGAACCTGGGCAATGGCGGATTCCCGGGGGCACCCTCCGCCCACAGAATCCGGAACTGCCCGGGGACTGGAGCGGCGCTGCGGCCTTCCTCGCAGCCGCTGCTGCCACCGGACGGGTCCTCAGGCTCGGACCCCTCGACCCGGAGGACACCCAGGGGGACCGGGCCATGGTGGCCATCCTGGCTGCCGCCGGCTGCCGGTTCCACTGGCCCGAAGCACAGACCCTGGAAGTGTCCGGCCCGCTGAAACGGGGGTTGAATGCGGATCTGACGGACTGCCCAGACCTGGGGCCCGTGCTTGCGGCCTCGGCTGCCCTGGCCCCGGGACCCTCCGAACTGAGGGGCCTCCATACCCTGCGCCTGAAGGAATGTGACCGCCTGGATGCCTCAGCGGAACTGGTGGGCTGGCTGGGTGGCAAGGCGGAAGTGGTCGAGGACCACACCCTTCTCATCACGCCGGGAACCCCAGCCCGGCACCGGACACCCTTCAACCCGAGGAATGACCACCGGATGGCTTTTGCGGCCGCGCTGGGAGGGCTGCGGTGGGGCGGTGACCTCCTGGATCCGCAGTGCGTGGCAAAGACCTTCCCAGACTTCTGGGAGGTCTGGCGCGGCATGCTCGGATGCTGAGGGCGGCCTGGTTGGGTGATTGGAAAGCCCCGTGGGGCCTTGAGCGGGGACGGCGCTGGGGCGATGCCGGCTGGGCCTTGGCCGCCATCTCCCAGGCTTGGCTGCTGGGTGGCCGGGAAGGTCGCTGGCCGCGGTTGGAGCAGGAGGCGCGTCGGCAGGAAGGCCCCAGGGTCCTGGCCACTCCCACCCACTTCGGGCCCTGCCCAGATCCAGCCTGGATCGCACGTCTTCGTCATGGCAGTAGGGAAGCGCCCGCCGGGCAGCGAGGCGCACGGGAGGATGAACTCCAGGCCTGGGCCTGGGAGGCCCTGCTGTCGGGAGACGGGACTCCATGGATGGCGGCGGGTTCGGTACTCTTGGACCTGCCTCAGCGCTTGAGATGGGTACCCGTCCTCGGCGCTGTGGAGGATGAGGGGGTTCTCCACCTTCCACCTTTCCTCGATTTGATCCCCTCGGAATGGCATTCCCTTCCCCCGGGATGGTGGGAAACCCTCCTGGGGTGCCAGGATCCGGAGGGTAGACTTCTCCCAGAAGGTCCTCTGGATCCCGGGCTTCCCTGGCCAGCCATCCAACGCAACGCGGAACCGTTGATCCTGCCCGGCCTTCCGGAAGACCTGATACCTCATCGCGGCTCCGATTGGCTGCACCAATCCTCCAACGGAGGTTGGATGATGGATCCGAGACTCCGGGCCTGGGCCCGAGGGCTTGGGGCCTCCGCCCGGGGTTTGACGCCCCTGGTTCCAAGGCAAATGGGCGTGGGCCATCCACCCGATGCGGATCTAGCCGAGGTACTGAACCTCCAAATGCCCGTCAGCCATCCTACGGGTTGGAGAGCATCTCTGGAGGCGGATCTCCAAGGGCACCTGCAGCACCCTGATCCCCCTCATGGCTCGGGCCACCCCACCTGGGACCGGCTGCGGATGCGCTGGGGCGGGGAGGCACCGGTAGATGGCGAAGGCTATCCTCCCTGGGGCACTTCAGCCCACCCCTGCGCGGACCCCTTCCATTGGATGGCCCAGGGGCAGGAATTCAATCGGGCCTGCGAGCATGAAAAGGCCTTGCGAGCCTTCACCTTAGCCCATGCCCATTTTCTCAGGTTGAGAGCTCCGGGCTGGGCGTCGCGGGCCGCTTCCAATGCGGCCCTCATGGCCCTGGAATGGGCCGATCTTCCGGCCCACAGCCGTTGGGCGGCTCTGCGCGGAACCCTCCCCCAGCCTTGGCACGACCTGGAGGAAGCCCAACTGGCTGAGCTGTACCTCGAACCGGAGGCAGCTCTGATCCGCATCCAGAGCCTGGTTCAGACCTTTCCGGAACTCCCACAGGCCTGGGGACTCCTGGCGATGCATGGGGTGGACGACGAGCGCTGGGACCTGGTACGGGAGGGGTTGGCCCATGTGCAGGACCATCCCTACGCCTGTTTTCTCGAAGCTGTCCTGGGCCCGCTGATCGAGGATCCGCCCATGGATGCTGATCCAGAGACCCGAGTCAGCTGGGAAGCCCACCGGCTTTTCCGGGGCCAAGGAAGTCCGGAGGCATTCTGGTCCGCCTGGCGTGAGTGCCCGGCCCAGATCATGCGCCTCGAACTGGGACTGCAGGTCCTGGAGCGCCTGCCCGGGCAACGCACATCCACCCATCTGCTCGCCCTTCAGGCCATTGCCGATCGTGCGGCCTCGTCCCGCCATCAGCGACGCCTCGGAGCCCTCTGGCCCCAGCCCGACACTGCTCAGCATCAGGCACCCACCCTGCTTTTCAAGGATTGGCTGGCCCAGCGCGGCACACCCACCTGGATTGTGTGGGAAGAGGAAGGCAGGCTTCATTCCCTCGGTGCCGGGGAAGCACCACCAGAGGGCGCGCTCAGTCGTCTGGCGAAAGATGGGACCCTGGCTCCGTTCATTCATGACAACTGGCTCTGGCGAGGGCATCCGCTGATCTGGGAGGGGTGTCCCGTGGGCGCAGTGCTGCTGGCTCAATCTCCGGAAGCCCCACCTATGCCGCCTTTGGAGGCGCTGCTCATCTCCCCCTGGCTCGCCCGGATCCGCGCTCGGAGACCCGTTGAATCCGCCAGCGACCCTGGCCTTCTGATCACCGATGGCAGCGAGCCCATGGCCACAGTCCTGCGTGAACTGGACCGTGTGGCGGACTCGGACCTGCCGGTGCTCATCCTGGGCCCCACTGGCAGCGGCAAGGAACTGGCGGCGGAGGAAGTGCATAAGCGATCCGGTCGTTCCGGTCCCCTGGTGGCCGTGAACTGTTCGGCCTTTGCGGAAGGGATCATGGAATCGGAACTCTTCGGCCACACCAAGGGCGCCTTCACGGGCGCAGATCGGGATCGCAAGGGCGCCATTGAGACCGCCAGGGCCGGCACCCTGTTCCTCGACGAAGTGGCGGACCTCTCGCCAAGGCTTCAATCCATGCTGCTCCGGGTGCTTCAAGAACGCGAAATCCGCCGGGTGGGGTCGGATCATGCCATGAAGGTGGACGTTCGATTCATCGCAGCCACCCATCGGGGTTTGGAGGAATTGGCCGCAGCCGGATCCTTTCGCCGGGACCTCTTGTTCCGGCTTCAGGGAGCAGTACTCCATCTGCCCACGCTATCGGAACGTCGCCACGAGTTCCCCTTTCTTCTCCCACGCCTCACGATTCGCGCTGCACGGGCAGCAAAGCGCCCCGTTCCCGCCCTGACCCCGGGCCTGCCTCAAGCCCTTTCAAAGCTGCCCTGGCCAGGCAATGTGCGGGAACTGCTCCACGCCCTCGAACGCGCCATCCTGCGCTGCGAGGATGGCATCTTGAAGCCCCGGCATTTCCCGGAGCTGGACGCTCCGGTTCTCCAGGCCCGCACCTGGGATGAGGCAACCCGGGCCTTCCAGCGCCGCCTCCTGCTGGATTCCCTCCAAGCCAACGAATTCCGTGTCGCCGATGTTGCCCAGGCCCTGGGAATCGCCCGTCCCGCACTCTATGCCATCGCCAAGCGGCTGGGTGTGGATCTGGTTGCAGAGCGCGTCCGCAGCCTGTCCTGATGACCACAGAGGACGCATCTACATTTTGCGCCCAAAGCTTCTCTCCAGATCATCGAGGCTCAGCTTCTTGAGGATGGGCCGGCCATGGGGACAGGTGTTTGGCACGTCACAGGCGAGCAGGTCTTGAATGAGCCCAAGGGCCAGGTCAGGAGGCAGGGCGTGGTGCTTCTTGATGGCGGCGCGGCAAGCGAGTTCGGCATTCAGGTCGCGGCGGAAGGTGTCCAGGTCCAGCCGGCCATCCTGTTCCAGGCGGGCCAGCAGATCCTCCAGCAGGGCCTGGGGATCACGGTCGATCAGGAAGTCTGGCAGGCCTCGCACCACCAGTGCATCGCCACCGAAGGGCTCCGCCTCTACGCCAGCAGCCTCCAGTTCTGCCAGAAATGGCATGAGGCGAGCCAGGGCTTCGGGACCCACCTGGACCACCTGGGACGGCATCAGGGGCTGGATGGCGGGGGCATGGCGGTGCAAGAAAAGCCGCTCAAAGAGGACCCGCTCATGGGCCACGTGTTGATCCACGATCCAAAGCTCAGGGCCAGCCGCCCCGACAATCTCCGCCAGCAGGTAGGTGCACTGGAAGGCCCCGAGGTAGCGAATCTCGGGGCGGGGATCCGCTCTTTCGGCCACCCCTGAGGGCGCAGTTTCGAGGGGATAAATCTTATCCAAGGGGCGGGTTGCAAAGGCGTCAGCGATGGCCTGGTAGGCCCCCAGGGCGCCGTCGGAGTGATCCGACCAGAGGCGCGGATGCTGGGACGCCCTGGGCCGGGAGGGGTCCAGATCGAACTCGGCTTCCATGGGCCTGGGTGGCATTTCCAATACTGAAGCCAGCCCGCCCCTAAGCTTCGCCCAGGCCTCCTCGGCGCCGCCCCGCACCCAGACGAAGATTCGCTGGGGCTCGCGGAAACGGACTTCGGCCTTGGTGGGATGAACATTCACATCCACCGCCTCGGGCGGCAGTTCCAGGAAGATCACCGCTGCCGGATAGGCACCCTTGGCGAAGGTGCCGGACCAGGCCTCGGAAAGCGCCGCCAACAGCAGGCGATCTCGCACCGCCCGGCCGTTCACGAACAAGTAGAGGTGGTTCCGATCCCGGAAGCTGAGGTCCGGTGGGGAGACGAAGCCCCGCAGAAGCCAGGGAGCCTCTCCATTCACGAAGGGCACCAGACGCCCCATCTTCTCACCCAGCAGGGGCGCAAGGCGTTGGCCCGCATCCGCCACGGGTGGCAGCACCAGTGGTGCGCCTCGATCCGATCGGATGGTCCAACGGACGCCGGGGGAGCTGAGTGCCAGCCTCGCCACAGCACCCCAGAGCTGGGCGTGTTCAGTATCCGTGGATTTGAGGAACCGGCGGCGGGCGGGAAGCTGGGCGAAGAGGTCCCGAACAATCACCGTGGTACCGCGGCTGCGGGAGACGGGCGCGACCTCCTTGATGATGCCGAATTCGCAGCGCAGGCGATGGCCCGCACCTTCTGCCTCGGCGCTGGCCAGGTCGAAGCGACTCACGCTGGCGATGCTCGGCAGGGCCTCACCCCGGAAGCCGAAGGTGCACAGGCGGCCCAGATCTTCAGCAGTACGCACCTTGCTGGTGGCATGACGCTCCAGGGCCAGGAACAGATCATCGCGGGCCAAGCCCGAGCCATTGTCGGTCACCTCCAGTAGGCGCTTGCCCCCCTCCTCCCAGGTCACCTCGATGTGGGTGGCCCCGGCATCCAGGGCGTTCTCTGCCAGTTCCTTTAACACAGATGAAGGCCGCTCCACCACCTCACCCGCGGCGATCTGGTTCGCGACTTGATCAGGAAGGATGCGGATTTTCGGCACGGATCTAGTCTACGGCGTCCGACCATTCAATGGCCGCACTCAGCAAACTGAGTGCTTCCCTCTCTAGGTCGAAAATGCAGTTCAGCAAGTCTTCCACATTCTCGCTGATGCCAACCCAGGTGGGGTGCAGACTGAGTCCAAATTGTGAAAGGCATTCATTCCCAGCCCTCAGGCCGGACCGTCGATGCTCCCTCTTCCGTTTGGGACTTCATCCAGGCCCGGAGGCCATGCCCCAAGTAGCCAATCAAGAAGAGCAGGCTGGCCACACCATGCACCCAGGCGAAGGCCAGGCGCCAGGTCGGCGAAGTGACCACCTGCACCAGGTAGCCTGCGGCCACCATGGGGAGGATCAGGATCCCAAGGCTGATGCCCGTAGGGCGGCCTTCCTGGGTACCAGCTTTCAACTTCGTGTACAGGTGGCCCCGCACCATCATACCCAGAGCGAAGAGCAGCAGGGGTGCAGCAAGCACATGAAGGTGCTGGACCAAGCCCTGAAGCGGATGGGGCTCGACCCCGAACTCTCCCAGCACCTTGCCGAAGTACCGCATCCAACCGTAGATCAAGCCGGAGAGACCCGTCAGGAATGCGCCCAGGTGCAGGGACCACCGTTCGAACAGTCTCACCTCGCCTCTCCGTAGAAGAGCTGATGCAGGGCCAGGCTTCTCCGGGCCGCGTCAGTCAGTGCATTCGCTGTGAGCGTGCTGCCTGCGAGTGGGTGAATGGTGCCTTTCAACGTGAGCTGGGAATTCAGTTGCTTCCCGTCGAACTGGCGCATCCACGCATCCTTGGCCATGTACTCCTGGGGCTCGCGGAAGGCTAAGACCTCCACGCGGAGGATGCGGCCTTCGGGCGAAATGGCGACCATCGCCGTCTCCGGAAGGGTGCGCACACGGTGAGTGTCGAGGAAGGCGACCCCCACAAGCCTGCCTTCATTGCGGGCCTCATAGGCCACTTGCCACAGGCCCGAGAGTGGCGAGCCCGCAAGATCCTTCGCCCGTCGCGCCTGCGCCTCCGAAAGCCAGTACTCCTTGCGCACGATCTGAGCGCCCGGGAAGACCAGCGCCAAGGCCTCCTGTGTGGTCGGTAGACCGGCGATGAGCCCGGTCGTGAGGAATAGGGGAGCGAGGACGCGGATCATAGGCGGGGATATCCATCGGTGAGTGTTCCCAGGAAGGCGACGAGGGCATCTTCCTCCTCATCCGACAACCCCAGGTTGCCGAGTTCAGCTCGATTCACGGTCTCGGGCACCTCCGGTGGGCCGAACCGAAGCGGATCCAGATCTCGACGGTTGTAGAAGGCCACAGCATCTTTGAGCGTCGTGAAGACACCGTTGTGGAAGTAGGGCGCCGAGAGAGCCACGTTGCGCAGGGTGGACACCTTGAAACGGCCCCGATTGGCCTGGGCGGCCCCGTCCTTGATGACCCTCGGATTGGCTCCGAGTCCTATATCCACGAAGGCGGCACCATCGGGGTTGACGGAGGCCGGTTGCGTGTAGAAAGGGTTCGCTGAATTCCGGGGGACACCGATGTTGTCATAGGTGAAGTCTGTGAACAGGGGGCGCTGGGCATCGGGGCCAGGACGATTCGGATGGCAGGCCGCACAGCCGGCCTTGCCCTCGAAGAGAGTCAGTCCAAGCTGCTCTTGAGGGCTCAGCGTGACCGTTCCAGACAGGTAGGCGTCGTACTTGGAGGAGAAAGGAGACACTTCCTTGGTGCGTTCGAAAGCCTCCACCGCTTTTCCGATCGCGACCATCGCCTGGTCGGGATCCTGGAACAGGTTCTGCCCGAAGAGGCTCCGGAGTTGGGAAGCATAGGGGCGGGTCGCCACCTTGGCCGCGTAGGCGGTGGCATCCGGGTTGTGCATCTCGATGGGATTCAAGGGTGGCCTTTGGGCCTGGTCCGCCAGTGTGGGAGCTCTTCCATCCAGGAACTGCCCCCCACGGTAGCTTCCTCCAGCGGCGTCGTAGTAGAAGGCGGGTGAGAAGACCGCATAGGCTGCCGTCGGGGCGTTGCGGTTCCCGAAGCTTCCAGGGATCACCCCTTCGGAGGTTGCGGTGCCGCGGGGGTCGGTGAAGCCGTGCTTGGGATCATGGCAGCTGGCGCAGGACTGGCCTGCCGGCTCGGAGAGGGTTCCGTCGAAGAAGACCGACCGGCCCACCGTAGCTAGAGTCTGGGGATCTGGACCCGTTGTTGACCCGCCACAGGCCACCTGAAGGGTTCCCAGAATCAAGGCGATCCATAGCGCCACCAGGACAGGCAGAGAGGCAAATCGCGTTCTCATGACGCCCTCAAAACTCGTAGCCCAGGGCCACATTCCACTGATTCCGCCCGGTTCCAGCCCCGTTGCGGACCTGCGAGAAATCTGCCTTCACCGCCACCTGCGGAATGGGTTTCCAGCTCAGGCCCGCCGTGTGGACGGTCTGGTCGTTGGCCGGGTCAGCCAGGACTCCGGCTGCGACTTGTTGTTGGAGGTTGAGACGCTCCCAGCGCAGGAAGGGGATGAGCGCCTGCCGCGAGCCGCTGTGACTGAGCAGGTCGTAGCCCGCTTCCAGGTAGCCGCCCCACTGCCGCGTCCCCACCGCGTAGGCATCCGCGGCGGAACCGAGGCTTTCGATCTCGGGCTTCCCAAGGGTGGTGCGGACGTAAAGGGCCCGGAATTGCCAGCCCTGGGCGCGGTACTCACCATGGACCTCGGCAAGGGTGGTTGGAATGGTGGTGGCGCCGATGGGCGCGTGGTAGGGAGTCTCGACCACGCCGTTGCCGCGGTAGAAACTGAACCCAAGGGTGCTACCCAATAGGGGATGCCAATCCAGCCGACCAGTCAGGGCGAAGCGTTCCGCATTCGCCAGGTTGCCATCCTGCCGGCCGTCACTGATGCCACCGGCATTGAAGTTCGCGGCATTCATCCCACTGACGAGGTAGATACGGTAGTCGAAGTTGCCCGGCAGCTCGCCGTGGAACCCCACGCCGTTTTCGTGCCAGGTGGTGGGAATGATGCCGCCCTCCCGCTCCACGAAGGGACGGGCTGTGCTGAGCACCGCGGGCGGCTCGTGAATCTCGTTGATGAAGCCGATCGGCAGCAGCAGCTGCCCTGCCCGCACGTTGAATTCCTTCCGGATCAGGAAATCCAGATAGGCGAATTCGACGATGGCCTCACCTTCGGGATGGGCGTCGGAATAGCCGCTGTGCTCAAACTCCACTTCGCTGTTGAAGACAATCCAGTCATTGAAGTGGTAACCAAAGTAGAAGACTGCGCGAAGGGTATCGATCTGGTTATTCTGGGGCGCGTAGGTTCCGTTCTGCAATTTGCCGTCGAAGTTTTGGTAGAGGACCTCCCCGTAGCCGCCGATGGACACGCCCGCCGGGGCGGAGTAGACCTTGCTCGCCGCGGCTCCCAGCCCGTAGCTGCCCTGGCCGCCCTCGGGCACAGGCAGCGCATTGCCCGTCTGCTGCTGCTCCAGTTGCCGCGAAAGCGCGTCCAGTTTGCGTTCCAACTCGGTTACACGTTTGTCAGTATCGGAGGGCTGCTGGGCGGCCAAGGAGGCCGCGAGCAGCGCACTTGCGAGGGGTGTGAGGATCCATTTCATCGGTTCTCCCTGGGGATCAAGGTTGGGTGGAGCGACTGGAAGGCCCGGGTCATCCGAATCTGCCCATCGTTGAGAAGAAAGGCCGCGGCGACCTCATGTCGCCCGGCCCAGACAACCCCCTGGTCTGGACCCAGCACGTAGAGCGCGGTGGACAGCACATCCGCCGAAAGGCCGTCGGCCGCCACCACGGCAGTACTGCCCCAGGCTTGACAAGGCCGTCCACTGCGGGGATCCAGGATGTGCCTACCCCGCTCCGAGGTGCCGCTGCAGGAAAGGGAGGCTGCTTTCAAGACGAGGGTGCAGCGCGTCAGCCGCCGGTCCTGCGGATCCGCGACGTCGACGGTCAAGGGGCGACCCCAGACCAGCACCTGGCCTCCGAAGTCCAGCCAGCCCGCAGGCACCGCAGCAGCCTTCCGCATGGCATCCAGCGCATAGCCCTTGAGGAAGCCACCTTCCTCGACACCAGCCTTGGGATGCAGGAGCTTGGCCAGACCCCGGTCCCTGTCCAGGACCAGCAGACCAGATCCAGCGGCCCTGCGCGCTTCGGCCAAGGTCTTCGAGTCCGGAGTCTTGCCACCCTCCCGGGTGCCCCAGGCCTGGATCAGGGCCATCAATACGGGATCGAAGGCACCCTCCGTCTGCTGATTCCAGGTCTGGATCCGGCCAAGCAGGTCGATCCACTCTTTCGCCAGGGGCACCGGTGTTCCCCGCGCGCCATTGAGACGGCTCCAGGTCGAGGTGGGGTTCCAGGTCGAGCAGGCCGCCTCAATCCTCGCCGTTTCCGCGAGAACCGATTCCGAGGCCCTCCCCAGATCGCCGGGGCCTTCAAGGTGAACGCGCAATTCCGTTCCCATGGCGAGCACAGTGCGATCCACGGCCGGCGCAGGCATGGGGGCGGACACTAAGGACGACAGGCTCGACAGCAGGGCAATAGTCAGAGCGAATTCAATCATGAGATTTAGTCTCAATTGCTTATTTTTTTATTTCAACTTGTTTTTGAGAGGAGATCTCAAAAAGGTGACCCCGATCACTCCCTGGGCAAACTGGGGTATGCGTTCTCGGTCCTTCCCCTCTTGCCTCGCCATGCTGCCAGCCATGATTCAGGCCGCGCCCCACACCCAATCCCCGGATGCTGCCTGGATCACCTTCACCACGACGCACTACCGCATACACTGCCCCGGGGCCTTAGAAACCTTCGGTCGCGAGGTGGCCGGGCGTGTCGAGGGCATCCATGCCCAGTATCTGGGCCTCGTCGGGTTCGCCTACGAGAAGGTCATCGACATCGTGATCCAGGATCCCATGATGGAGGCCAATGGCATGGCCCTCCCGTTCTTTCAGCGTCCCCATGTAGTGCTCTGGAGGACTGAGCCGGATCGGGATTCCATCATCGGTCATCACCACGGCTGGGCGGAGCTACTCCTCGCCCATGAACTGGGCCACATGCACCACCTGCTGCGCCCGGCCCGGAAGCCTGGCCTGTGGGAACGCTGGACCGAGGCTCTGGGGCCTCTGGCCCGGAAGTCTCCGCGATGGATCATCGAGGGCTATGCCACCCTCATCGAGGGCCAGCTCACCGGCAGCGGCCGCCCTCACAGCGCCATCCGCGCGGCGGTGCTGCGCCAGTGGGCACTCGAAGGCAAGCTGCCCACCTACGAGGCCCTGAGCCGCCAGGACGGGTTCCTCGGCGGCAGCATGGCCTACCTGGGTGGCAGTGCCTACCTGGCGTGGCTGGAGACCAGGTCCGGTGATCCAAAAATCTTCCAGACCCTCTGGATTCGAATGGCCGGCAAGCGCGATTTCGACTCGTCCTTTCTGGCAACCTTCGGATTCGGTCCCAAAGATGGCTACCAGCGCTTCTGCGCCGAGCTGACGCACACCGCCCTGGAGCTCGAGCGGCGGGCCAAGGTCCAGGGCCTCCGTGTAGGTGAGCTCATTACTCAACTGAAGGGATGGGCCACGGACCTGGCCCTCAGCCCAGACGGCTCGAAGCTCATGGCCCGGGTGCTGGATCCCAAGAAACCCGGCCTCTATGTGTGGGACCTGAAAGCCGGGGCACCCAAGCCCGTCCACCAGGATCCGGGTGAACCGGCCGATCACCCATCCCTTGCGCCCATCCTGCCGCCCACCCGCCGCCTGGGCCCCATCCATGGCGCCCTGCCCTGGAAGCCCGTGTGGACCTCCCCGAGTTCTGTGGCCTACCAGCTTCGTCTTCCTGATTCCGAAGGCGTGTTGAAATAATGACGCACAATGCCACCAACCTGTGGCCCCCTGAATACAATCAAATCAGACACGATTTTAAGTATTGATTTAATAGATCTAACCAATTGATACCTGTCGCCACCTGACCCAGGATGTGCAGGCACCGATGTACCGGCAGGTGCACCTAAGTGTTGATAAAGGATGGGTGATTTTCGTATGTGTGGCGCGATGTGGCGTGGAAATTCCATCCTGTTCGACCCTCAGCCATCACGTCATGAAAACCAAGGATTGATGCGGATCTTCAGCGGGCCACTAGGGTGGCCCGCTTGATTTTGCTGGATCTTAAGGCTGTTGTTGGGCCTGATGCTATATCTGGCGGGTGTTTGAGGGCCTTCATCCTATAGAGCATGTCCCTTCCGATAGGGGTCTTCCCCTGGCTAGGAGGGAGAGCACTCCACCACCTCCAAGTCTCAGGGAGGCTGGTTGTTCCTACTTGGTAAAACTTAGTATTTACGGGCTTCTCCACTGATTCACGGTAGTGGCCCGCCTGATTTTGCTGGATCTATATGCAGGAAATACACGGGAATCCATACCCGGTGTGGGTTTATGCGCATGGAGGCAATAATGCAAGGCCCTTCCGAGAGGACTGGCCGCTGGTTTGGAGGTGGAGCACTACACCACCACCTGGGCTCAGGAGGGCTGTCGGATCCTGCTCTGCAAAACTGTGGATTGACGGGCTTCTCCAGCGATTTGCCGTAGCGGCCCACCTTATTTTGCTGGATCTACATGCCGTCATAGCCGTGAACACATACCTGGCAAGGGTTTGCAAGCATCGGTCGTAAAGTGCAAGGCCCTTCCGAGAGGACTGGCCGGTGGTTTGGAGGTGGAGCACCACACCACCACCTGGGCTCAGGGGGGCTGTCGGATCCTGCTCTGGAAAACTGTGGATTGACGGGCTTCTCCATCTACTGGCGGTGGTGGCCCGCTTGATTTTGCTGGATCTACATGCCGTCATAGCCGTGAACACATACCTGGCAAGGGTTCGCGAGCAAGCGACGTATGGTGCAAGGCCCTTCCCCGAGGACTAGTAGGGAGGTTTCGGAGGCGGAGCACCACACTGCCCCCCAGGCCCAGGAGGGCTGTCGGATCAGAGTTGGAATTGCCCGAGATGGACTGGGTGTTCCACCGATCGACGGTAGCGGCCCGGCAGATGCTTCGGGCACCGCTGCCCTCAACGCGTCTCGACCCTACACCTGACATGGCCTTGACGATGAGCCTGCAGCGGGGCCTAGGATCCACCCTTACCTGGTCTGTTACCACCGTTCACTCGGCACGACTTGTCCTGATCCTAGGGTCTGTCACGCTCGTCCAAATCACCCAATGGAGGCCACGGATGGAAGCGTCAGAGACCCTCACAAAGGCAGATCTTGCGAGACACCTGATGGAACGCCTGGAACTCGGAAAGAAGGACGCTGACCTCTTGGTTGCTACCTTCTTGGAGAGCATGGTCAAGTCGCTTCAATCGGGCGAAGGCGTCGAGTTGCGGGGATTCGGCAGCTTTAGGCTTCGAGATCGACAGGCGCGTCTGGGTCGCAATCCACGTAGTGGAGAGACGATTCAGGTGCCTCGAAAGCGTGTGGCTTACTTCAAGCTCGGCAAGGAACTCCGAAGCAAACTCCTAGAAGACTAGTTCAGAGTCGCGGTCTGCCGTTGAATACCAGCCAACATGCAGCAGTGTCGGGGTAGCTGGTTCTGCCAGGCCCTCTTCATTCTTCTGCGGGCCGTGTGAAGGGACTATCACCGATGCTGTAACCTAGTCGACAACGGCAAAACAGACCACCGGATCCTCTAGGCCTGCAAGACCTAGCCTGAACAGAGGGTGAAGCATTGGCTCCTCAGATTGACCAAACTCGTTTGTACTCCTTCGGTCTGACCGACCCAGGACGTATTCGTGAGGGGAATGAGGATGCCTTTTTCGCCTCCGACGAGCAGGGGTTGTTTGTTGTGAGTGACGGTATGGGTGGCCAGCAGGCCGGTGCACTCGCCTCTCCTCGCCAGAACAGACGCTCGTGGATCTGTTGGATGGACGAACTCGGGGGCAGCAATTACGGAATTCGACTACCTCAGAACAGTCTGACTCACCAACCGTGTTGACTGAATCCGAAGATGATCTCGAACCATCGAACGAAGATGAAGTTCAGTCAACGCTGGATCCTTCATTCGTGGAGAGTTGGAAACAACTTTTGACCTGGAAATCTCAACTCGATTTCAAGTTATTGAAGGGCTACCTCACTGCAATAGGGACGAGGATTACGATATCCAAGGTGGGCTATTTCTTGGAGAACCACTTCCAAAACCTAGGCTTGAAGTCTGTATATCTATCGAGCCTGAAGCCTAGATGCGAGCGCCCGAGGCTTTGGAAAATAGGAGTTGGAGGTGATCTCAATTATCGGTGGATGTTGAAAATACCAGGAGAACTGGCTCACGTATCACAGAGCCAAGGATCTGCCCCGGGGCTTCCACGATTGAAGGCCAATGACTGCCTGAAGGACATGAACCTTCTTCGACAACTACAATTGGACTTTGGCAGTCGACGGTATCCTGCATTCCGTCCGGGACAGGAGGCGTTAATTCGAAATGTCCTTGATGGCCTGGATGCGATGGGCGTCTTTCCGACAGGAGCGGGCAAGAGTCTGACTTTCCAATTCCCATCGACTCTATTGAATGGATTGACTCTGGTCATCATGCCGTTGACTGCTCTCATGAACAACCAACTTCAGAAGGCCACGGACCTTGGGGTGAAGGCTTTGAGTCACCGCCAGATTGGAAACGTGGATGAACGGGAGAGAGCCATTGGAATGATCCAAGAGGGTTCCTTGAACGTGCTCTTCATTTCGCCAGAAGCCCTCTTCCCCCTTCTTGGGTCCCTAGCGATATTGAAGGAACGGGTGGTTCAGATCGTAGTTGATGAGGCCCATACGATTCTGTCCTGGGGGAAGGATTTTCGATTCTCGATGCAGAAACTCAAACGCCTTCGGGATATCTGGCCAAACACACCCATCCTGGCCCTTACTGCAACAGCCACTCCCGAGGATCGGGAAGAAATCATGAGTGAACTCGGGTTCCGTATGGGTACTAAGCCATATGTCGGAACTACTTTCCGGAAGGCCCTATATCTCCAGCATCAAGTTACAGGTCACGACTTCAACGAGAAGCTTTCGGCCTTGGTCGAATTCATCAGAATCCAGGATGAACATCGTGGAGAGCAAGTTTGCGGAATCGTTTATTGCAACTCGAAAGACGAAACCGAGAGAGTTGCGCACGAGCTTCACCAGTTATTTGGGGAATGCGCATCTGCCACTCTTGAATCGGGTGATGTGATCCCAGATAGCCTTGGGGCGAGGAAACTGTCTGGCAAGAAAAGCACCTTCTGTTTGCCACAGGAATCGAGAGTCCAGTGCTACCACGCTGGATTAGCCGATGGATTACGTGAGCAATCAGAAGCTGTTTTCATGGGTAGGAACGACGCAGTGCTCGTGGCAACCATTGCATTCGGGATGGGGATCGACAAGGACAACATCCGGTTTGTAGTGAATTTTGGCCCCCCATCATCAATCAACGAATATGTTCAGCAGGTTGGTCGCGCAGGTCGAGATGGCAAGGATTCGGAATGTCTTCTTCTTCACTCACCGCAGGATTGGGATGTGTGGGTGGGACATCTAAATTCCTCAAGGAAGAAAATAGAAAAGTATGCGGGGACAACCGCACCCCACATCCTGCGTGAGAAGCGAACACGCTTAGGCAAGCGCAGAGATGAACTCGCCCACCTAAAACGGCTGATATGGAAATCGGACTGCTTCCATCAGGCGATCGGAGCACATTTTGGTGAAGCTATGGGCACTTGCCAGGAGCATTGTGTCAAGTGTCAGGTGCCAGAAATTCACAGACTCAGATGGCGAGAATCGAGGGAGAGTCAGGTCGACCTTGGAGTGGCCATGTCCGATCTCGAACTCTTGGAAGAAGGATTTCTCCCGGCCATCGAGAGTGGCCGACCACAGCAGGAATTGGAGGACTTGGACTGGGATCCGAACGACCTTACAAACGAGATCGAACTACCCGGCTTTGACGAACAACCTGATGGTGACGACCTGCCTCCACCAGAGTAGAATCAAGGCAGAGCGCCATACGGATGTACCGCCAAGTACATGGAGATTTATGGATGAGTGGCACGAAGTGGTGCAACAAATCTCGATTATGCCTCTAAGCCGTTTGTTGCCATATTTTTAAAATTCATTCGTCATTGTGTGAAACCATATCCAAGACTGTGGCGGCTGGATGGCGTACCTGACCCCTCCCAGGCGATGCCCAAATCAGTGGCTCCAGGCGGGCCCACCTGGAAGGAAGTGGATGGCATCTGGAACCTGATCGATGCGCAGGGAAGACCCCTGACGCGGACCCTGGGCGCCGCCTGGAATCCTGTCGCCACGCCCGATGGCAAATGGATCTACTACACTCAGCTCAGTGCCTCAGGCCTGCAGATCCGGAAGCTGGACGCCAGCTTGCCGCCTATAGAGGAAAAAACCCTGCCCCAGGACCCGGCTCCCCTCGTGAAGGATCAGGTGTTGCCAAAGGCCGATGAACCGGATCCTCTTCCGGCTCCGACGATCGTCGAGCCCCATCTCTACCGGGTGGGCGAAAGCCATGACGTCTTCCCGCTCGTCGGCTACAGCAACACCCCCTCAGGCATCAGCTACCAGATCGGCGGCGGCGGGAATGACATCCTGGGTCGCCTGAACTGGCAGGTTCTCGCGGGTCTCGGCAATAGTACCGGACCCCGCGGAGGCACGCTGGGCGCGGCCTGGCGCGGCTGGAGCTGGGCTCCATCCCTCCAGGTGTTCTCATCGTTGGAATACCCATCTCACCAGAATATCCTCGCCACGCAGGGTTCTGATCGGCAACGCCGGGGAGCCGAACTGACATTTGCCTACGAGGACCAGGGCAGGCCCTGTTTCAGCCTCCGGCCCGTGACCGCCTTTGAGCGGATCACGCCCATCGGCGGCGATGGAATCACCCGCTCACTCGTGGGCGGTGCGGCCACCCTGGGGAACCAGTGGAGCTGGGATGGGGAGGGCTTCCTTGGCTCCACGGCTCTCCAGACCTATCAAGGGCAGACTGGGGGCAACCATTGGACCCTCACCCGACTGGGCCTCACCACCGGCTGGATCAACCCATGGATTCCGGTCACCCTTCGCGCCGAGGAGGGACGCATGGGTGGAAGCCCCACTGCCTTCGACCGCTTCCGCCTCGGCGGCGTGCCCACTTCGCTCGTTCCATCCTCTCTGGATGCCAACCTGGTGGTCCAGCCGGCTCTTCCCGCCTATACCGCCACAGGCAACCGCCTCCTGACCCTCCGGGGGGACCTGGCCCTTGGCTTCGTCACGGCCTATCTCGAGCACGCGACCGTCTGGGAGGACGGCTCCCCCCGTCCAGCGGCTCAGCGGGTGGCCGGACTGGAGGTCGACAGCCGGAATCTGGGCCTTCCCATCGATGTGCTTCGCCGACTCGCAGGCAACCTTTCCTTCACGCTGGGCCTGCATCGACCGATGGACGGAGTGATGAAGGGGCGCACCATCGGAACCCTGAGCCTGATTCTTAGACCCTGATCCCCATACGGGAACGCCATGCCCTTCCTCATCGCCCTCATCCTCGTTCTCCTCGTCCAGTGGCTCCACCTGCGCCTGCTGCGACTGGAGCTCCCCGAGCGTGCCCACCGTGGCCTTCCCTGGGTCCTGGGTATGGCGCATCTGCCCCTGGTGATCTTCGCGGGGATGCGCATGGCCGGGCTAGGCCTCCCTGGCGCCTTGCCCCTGTTGCGCGGCTTGGCGCGCTTCGGCTTTTACTTCCAGGCGTTCTCCGTGATGCACTTGGTCATCGCCATGCTGGCGGAGGGGGTCTGGCGGACCTTCCGTCCCGATACACCCTCAGCCACGGAGTCAGCCCCCGAAGAGGAAACAGCCGTCGACCCCGGGCGTCGTGCCTTCCTCCGAACGGCGGCCCTGGCCAGCACGGGAGGCGCGGCGGCCTTCGGTTTGGGTGGCGCCCGGGAGGCCTATGGGGATCCGGAGATCACCCGCCGGACCCTGCCTTTCCCCGATCTTCCTAGGGGACTGGACGGCCTCCGACTCGCCCACCTGAGCGACCTTCACGCAGGCCCCCTCGTCGGTCCAGCCACGCTGCGCCGCTGGCGGCAATTGACCGAGCGAGAGCAGCCCGAGCTCCTGCTCTTCACGGGTGACCTGGTGGACAGCCGACCGGAGGAGTTAGCCCCCCTGCTTGAGGCCTTCCGGGGATTTCTGCCGCCCCTGGGCCGCTTCGCGGTGCTCGGCAACCACGATTTCTTCGATGACCCCCGTCCCATCTGGCGGGCTCTGGAGCACGAGGGGATCCGCTGCCTGGAAAACGCGACGGCCCTCATCCTCCGGAAGGGCAGCACCCTGGCGCTCATGGGGCTGCAGGATCCCATGGCCCGCAATGGGCGTTTTCGCCGTCTGGTGTTCGGGCCAGGGCCCCGACCCGCCGAGGCGGCCCGGGACCTTCCGGCCGATGCCTTCCGGATCTGCATGAACCACCGGCCCAGCGAATGGGAACAGGCCCTGGAGGCCCGGGCCCGGCTCACGCTTTCGGGCCACACCCATGGCGGTCAGATCAACCCCATCCCCGGCTTCAACAGCGCCCGTATCCTCGGCCCCCACACGGAAGGCCTCTATCGGGAAGGCAGCGACCTCCTGTATGTAAGCCGTGGCCTCGGCGTGGTGGGCCTGCCCATCCGGATCGCAGCAGCCCCGGAGATCGTTATCCTCACCTTGAAGCGGAGCTAGCGTTCCGAGCGCTTCAACAGGGCTGCCTGGACTTCCGCCAAGGTCCGAGACGCCGTTTCGGGAGTCGCCCCCGTTGGAGCGAGTGCACGCTTCGCCAGACCTGGAAGGGCCCTCAGACCGCGCAGGAAACCCGCACACACCTGGCAGAAGCGCAGGTGGACCCAGATGCCGATCCTCTGCGTCAGGGGGAGCGATCCTTCGATGTATTCCGTGAGCTCGGATTGGACCTCATGGCAGGAGGGCAGGAATGTCATGGACGGCCTCCCAGGATAAAGGTTCGGAGGCGGGCCTGGAGCAGCACCCGGGACCGGTGAAGCCTCTGGCGGACAGTGCCTGGCGTCAGCCCAAGATGCCGGGCGATGTCTTCCGTCTCCCAGTCCTCCAGATCCTTCAGCACAAATACGACCCGGTGTGAATCGGGCAGCTCGTCGAGGGCACGAGTCAGACACTCCCGCATCTCTTGCCGCTCGGCGAGCCCGTGCGCCTGGGCTTCCACCTGCCACTCGGGCAGGTGCCCCGGCTCAAGGTGGTGGCCCCCCTTGTCGAAAGGCCCCAAGACCAGCGGCTCCGTGCGTTCCATCTCCTGGACCCGCACAAGGCTTCTGCGCATCATCAGCGCCGCATTCAGGCAGATCTTGTAACCCCAGCTGCTGAAGCGGCTGCGGCCCTCGAACCTGGGCAGATCGCGATGAATGCTCATGAGGGCGTCCTGAAGCGCATCCTGCGTATCAGCGGTATTCCCCAGGATGCGGTGGATCCCGTTATGGAAGAGGGCGAGGTGGGGCTGGACGAGGGCACCAAAGGCATCGGAGTCACCCATGGCGGCCCGCCGGATCAGTTCGATTTCTGCTTTCGGAGAGGTTTCCGTCATGCCGCTGCCAGTGTCAGCGGCGGCTGCCTGCCAGGCAAGCCCTACTTCTTGGTGGAACCCGAGTGCGGCTTGGCCGGGGTCGGCTTGGCGGAGGCCGATGGCTCCTCGAAGAACCCCACCAGCAGAAGATCCAGTTCCACCTGCCGTTTGAGACTGATCTTGGCCGCCACACTTTCGGCACCGAGGCCGAAATCGAGTCGGTCCAGGGGCACCGTGGTGCGATAGGACCAGGTGTGGGTACCCGCTCCGTTCATCCCCTCTGCAGCCAGAAAGGTGAGGGCCAGCTCCTTGGTGATGCCATGCATGGTGAGAGCCCCACGGACCACCACCCGATCCCCATCCTTGCGCACTTCCCGCGAGGTGAAGGTGATCTTCGGATACTTGGCCACGTCAAAAAAGTCCACTGACCGGAGATGCTCATCACGGGCCTGGATGGCGGTGTTGATGGACTTGGCATCGATGTCGATCTGAACCTTCGTAGCGTCAGGGGCGGCGGGATCACCCTGGATGTCGGTCTTGTACCGGGTGAAGCGGCCTGGCACATCGAAGAGCAACGTCGAGGCCTTGAAGCCCAGCACGGTGTGATTGTCGTCCACGCGGAATACCCTGGCCTGGGCACTGAGGGGCAGGACCAGCAGCAGGACTGGCAGAAGGGTTCGAAGAACCATGGGGGCCTCTTGGGTTAGGTAAAGGACCGGAATCCGACGATGGCGCCATCGCGGCGAAGCTCCCGCAGGAGATTCATCACTGGGGCGAGATCAAGCACATGCAGGGCAGCAGCGGCCTCTGCCAAGGGGCGGGTTTGGGCCTGGACCAACAGCGCGGCCGTGGCTGGCGTCAGCTCCATCAGCTTGGCCTCACCCTCCGGGTTCCGGAATGCCAGAAGGTGAACTGGCCGGGCTTCGGGAATGGGCGCCACCTCGCTGGCGCGATGGACCGCATGGGTGTAGGACACGACCTGGGTGGCTGGATCCAGGACGACGGCACCTTCTGCGGCTGGATCGGGATGAAGGCCTTCCGGCGGATCCGAATCCGGAAAGCGGGCCACCAGCACTTCCAGGATTTCCGCGTGGGCGAGTTCCAGGAGGAAGGGCCAGCGGTCCTGGCCCCAGCCGGTAGCTGCGAGCCAACCCAGGAAGGCCGGCGCGATATCCCGGTAATGGGAGCTTTGCACCACCCGTGCATCCAGAAAGGCCTGTACACATGCGTCCCAGGTACCGGTCCCATCGAGGAGCGCTTTCAATAGCGGGAACATGGCCTCCAGGGGTTCGATGAGGCTCATCCGAGCCAGTTCACGATAGGTCATCAGTGCGGAACCCTGGTCCCGGAAGGATCGCTGGTCCGCGCCTGAAAGTTCCTGTCGGCGGGCCACTCGACCTGGATCTTCTTCAAGAGCCGCCTCATCGGCATCCAGCACCAGCGAAGCCAGGGCGCGCTGAAGTCTGAGGGTCCGGGGTTCAGGCATGACGAACCTCGCTAAGCACCAGAGCCACATCATAGGCGTGCTGGAGCCGTGCCCGCTCGGCCAGGAGCTCGTTCAAATCGGGAATGTGATTGTCCCGTTCAAGGAGCACCGGCACGGGCCGGCCAAGGCGGCCAAGGGTCCACTGCATCAGGTCGATGACGGGATCGATGACCTCGGCGCCGTGGGTGTCCACGGTGAGGTTGCCGAATTTCTTGTGCCCGGCAATGTGGAGCTGCGCGACGCGGTCCAGCGGCATGCGCGACAGCCACTCCTTCGGATCGAAGCCGAAGTTGAGCGCGTTGACATAGACGTTGTTCACATCCAGCAGCCACCCTACGTCTGCCCCCTCCAATACCGCCGTGATGAAGTCGGCCTCGTCCATTTCGGCGGCGCCCAACTCGGCGTAGTAGGTGATGTTTTCGAGAAGCAGCGGAACCGGCAGCCGGGATTGAAGCCCCTTCACCCGTGTGATCGTGTGTCTCACTGCCTCCCGGGTGAATGGGATGGGGAAAAGTTCGTGAAGGCAACTCCCGTCCACAGAGGTGAAACAGAGGTGCTCCGAATGCCAGGGAGTCCCCGTGCGGAGGAGGAAATCACCCAGGCCGCGAAGATACTCTTCGTCCCAGGGATCGAACCCGCCCACGGACATGGCCAACCCATGGGTGAGTACCGGATCCCGATCGAGGATGGCGCAGGCCAGTCGATGCTGACGGCCGCCATCCCCGATCACGTTCTCAGGGCAGGTCTCCCAGAAGGGCACGCCATGGCCTTCCATCCCCGCCACCTGCTCCAGGTGCGGGCGGCGAAGCCCAAGTCCCACGCCGGTGAACCTGCCCTGAGTCATGACGCTCCCCCCACCCAGCTATTTCTTGTCTGCACCGCAAGAGGCTTCCTTCTTGTCCTTTCCGCAGGAACCCTCTTTCTTGTCCTTTTTTGAATCCTTGCTGCCACAGGAGCCCTTGCCACAGGAACCATCCTTGGCCTTGCCTTTTTTTACATCCTTGCTGCCACAGGAGCCTTTACCGCAGGAGCCATCCTTGGCCTTGCCATCCTTGCCCTTGGCGGGGGCCTTGCCCTCCTCCTTGGGCTCCTTGGACTCCTGGGCTCCGCAGCTTCCAGCCTGGCTGAGGGCGGCTTCCCCGCTGAAAGGCTCGACGGCTGTGGCGCCGACTGAAGTGGAACTGCCCGCCAGGAGCGAACCAGCCGCGAAGAGGGTGGCGGCACCGATGAGTTTCGTGAACATGAATCCTCCGTACGGCCAGGGCCGCAGCAGGGACCGCACGGCGGCCCCGTTGATGGAACAGAACGTGGCCATCCCGGACGATCGGGGCGGGACCAAAGTGCTGCTGTTAACCTTTTCGGTGCGACCTCGTTCGCCATTGTGACATTTTTTTATTTCTATGGTTCGAACCGATCGTCATTGGGAACGTCATCTCTTGGGCAGGCTTGTCGAGTGGGCCGTCCGTGAGCCACCAGATCATAGACCCAATCCCGCGGGCGGACGGGGATCCAGGCCAGCATGATGCCCACCAGACGCCAGGTCGGACCCATCCGATGGAGGAGGTGGATCGCTGCTCCCGTCCGGCACAGCAGCCCGCCCTTGGGCGTGAGAACCACGAGGCTGTCAGGAAGCGCCGCCCGCAGGTCTGGTGGAACCAGGCACTCGAAGGTCTCCCCTCCCAAGGGCGCAAAGTGGATCTCGCCCGACCTCTCATGGCGCGCAACAAAACGCACTGCGCCGCGGCAGAGACCACAGTTCCCATCGTAGAAAAGGCGGGTCAGCCCTTGACTAGGACCCATAGCCCCACCGCGATGAAAGCCGTCCCCGCGACCCACCTGATGGCGGCTTCGGGAATGTACTTGAAGAGCACACCACCCAGGGCCACACCGATGGCCGTGGCGCAGACCAGGGCCGCGCTGGCCGCGAGGAACACGGTCCAGACCTGGCCGCTCCGCACCGTGGCGGTCATCGCCGCGAGTTGGGTCTTGTCTCCGACCTCAGCAAGGAAGACGGTCCCAAAGGTGGTCCAGAAGAGTGATCGGTTCATGGGACCTCACGAATCATGACAAAGGTTCATGGTACCGGACTGGCATACTGGCCGGATGGTGCTCGACCACTTCGACCTTCCCACGACCTATGTGGATACGCCCGAAAAGCTGCAGGCGGCGCTGCCCCAGTGGCACGCGGCCGGGGTGCTGTCCGTGGACATCGAATGCAGCCTCACGGGCGTGCACCACTGCGTGCTGGCGCTCATGCAGGTGGCCACTCACGACCAGGCCTGGCTGGTGGATCCGCTGCCCCTGGACGACCTCATGCGACCCGCCCTGCAGGCCATGGCCCAGGTGCCCTGGATCGTCCACGACTTCTCCGGCGACGGCATCGTCTTCAAGCGCCTCTACGATGTGGTGCCGGACAGCATCTTCGACACCATGCTGCTCTCCCGCGCCCTGGGCTACCCCCAGCCCGGTCTCAAGACCATGGCCAAACTCAAGCTGGGCCTCGATATTCCCAAGGAAGAGCAGGATTCCAACTGGATGCTCCGTCCCCTGCGCGAGTCCCAGATCAGCTATGCCAGCCGTGATGCGGCCCTGCTGCTGCCGCTGTTGAGAATTCTGGCCGATGAGTGCGACGCCAACCGCGATCATCCAGAGATCGGACCACGCCTCGCCAGCCTGCCGAAAGAGATGCGTCACCTGCTGAAACGGGTCCGCGCCTACACGCCCCCCAAGCACGATCCCGTGGTCGAGAAGGTCAGGCACCTCGGGGAACACGTGGTGGCCCGTGCCGAGAAACTGACCGCCCTGCGTTGGGTCTGGGGCAACGAGGGTGATGTGGGCGCCGTCATGGAGCTGGGCAACCGCTGGCTCATGGCCCGACTGGCTCACCCACCGGCCACCAAGGAGGCCTTGGAGCGCACCATCCCGAACCCCCGATTCCGTCGTAAACGTCTGGATGCCCTCTGGGAGGTCTTCAGCGAGGGGGCACATGAAACTCAGGAAGAACTGGAATCGTCCGATGGATTGATCTGGAACAACCCTGGACGGCCATGACACCCGACCCTGCAGTCACCCCAGACACCTCCCCTGATTCCGATGACGGCACGCCTCTGACCTTCCCCAAGGGCCTGTTGGGCTTTCCAGAGCTCACGGCGTTTCGACTGTTTGAACCCAAAGATGCCTATCCCCTAAAGTTCCTCCAGTCCATCGAGGCCCAGGAGGTGTCTTTCATTTGCGTCGATCCGGCCTGTGTCAAGAAAGACTATGAGGTGCCTTTGGGCGAGGAGGAGGCCGAGATCCTCCACCTTGAATCACCAGAAGAGGCCCTGGTGCTCACCTTGGTCGTGGTCCCAGAGGACGCCCGCAAGATGACCACCAATCTAGCGGGGCCACTGGTGATCAACGTTAAGACCCGGACCGGCTTCCAGATTGTCCTGAATTCGGACAAGTACCCCCTGCGGTTCCCGATCATCGCCCAGTCCTGACCGGCTCTGTTAGCCTTCCTAGATGCTGGTCATCACCCGGAAGCCGGAACAGTCCATCGTCATCGGTGGCGAGGTCGAAGTCATCGTCCTCGGCATCACCAAAGATGGCGTCCGGCTTGGCATCAAGGCCCCACGAAGCGTCCAGGTTCATCGCCGCGAGGTCTTTGAAGCCATCGCCGCTGAGAACAGGGCTGCTGTCGCAGCCAAGGTGCCCATTCAGGATGCTGCCGCCCTGCTTCGGACCGCTCAAGTCCGAAAGCCCCACATCCGATAGGGTGCCATTGAGGCTTCCGTGGACCCGCTTGCCGCCAGCACCATTGCTCAGACCCAGGCTACGATCCAGAGTCAGGTTGCGGTCGGCATGCTCAAGAAGACGTTGGATATCACCGCCGAACAGGGCGCTGAGCTGGTCAAGATGATGTCCCAACAGGCGGGGATAGGGCAGCGGGTGGACCTTAGCGCATAGGCCTTATTTCAGATAGGGCGCCAGGTACCGCCCTGTCACGCTGGCTTTCTTCTTGGCCACTTCTTCGGGCGTGCCCACGGCAATGATGCGGCCCCCTTCCCCGCCGCCCTCGGGGCCCAGGTCAAGGATCCAGTCGGCGGTTTTAATGACATCAAGGTTGTGCTCGATGACAATGATCGTGTTGCCGGTCTCCACCAACCGATTGATCACCTCCAGCAGCTTCTGGATGTCCTTCAGGTGCAAGCCCGTGGTGGGCTCGTCCAGGATGTAGACCGTGCGGCCCGTGGCCCGCTTGCTCAGTTCCTTGCCCAGCTTCACGCGCTGGGCCTCGCCGCCGGACAGCGTGGTGGCGCTCTGCCCCAGACGGATGTAGCCGAGGCCCACGTCCATGAGCGTCTGCAGCTTGTTGGCCAGCACCGGGATGGGTGCGAAGAGCTCCAGGGCCTCCTCCACGGTCATGTTCAGCACGTCGGAGATGCTCTTGCCCTTGTAGTGGATCTCCAGGGTTTCACGGTTGTAGCGCTTGCCCTTGCACTGCTCGCAGGTCACGTAGACGTCGGGAAGAAAGTGCATCTCGATTTTGAGGACGCCGTCGCCTTCGCACTTCTCGCAGCGGCCACCCTTCACATTGAAGCTGTAGCGGCCGGGCGCGTAGCCCCGGGCCTTGCTTTCGGGCAGGTGGGCGAACAGTTCCCGCAGCGGCGT
The DNA here is from genome assembly GCA_903927605.1 of uncultured Holophagaceae bacterium. The sequence continues at coordinate 1,149 of CAIYNT010000034.1, read as the reverse complement.
GAACAGGCCCGTGTAGGTGGCCGGATTGCTTCTCGGTGTGCGGCCGATGGGGGCCTGATCGATATCGATGACCTTGTCGATCGCCTCAAGGCCCTTGATGGTCCTGTGTTTCCCGACGATGTGAACGCCTTGGTGCAGCTGGTTGGCCAGGGCCTTGTAGAGGATCTCGTTCACCAGGGTGCTCTTGCCCGAGCCGCTCACCCCCGTCACGCAGGTGACGAGGCCGATGGGGAAATCCGCATCCACCTTCTTGAGGTTGTTCTCCTCAGCACCCAGGATGGAGAGGTAGCCTCGCTTGGCCTTGCGGCGGGTCCGGGGCACAGCGATGCTGTCGCGGCCCGCCAGGAAGTCGCCAGTGATAGAACCCGGCGTATGTCGGATCTCGTCCGGCGTACCCTGCGCCACCACCCGCCCGCCGTGTTCGCCAGCGCCGGGACCCATGTCCACCACGTAGTCGGCAGCGAGGATGGTTTCGAGGTCATGCTCCACCACCAGCACGGTATTGCCCAGGTCGCGCATCTCCTGGAGGGTGCGGATCAGCTGCAGGTTGTCGCGCTGGTGCAGGCCGATGCTGGGCTCGTCCAGTACGTAGAGCACGCCCTGGAGCTTGCTGCCGATCTGCGTAGCCAGACGGATGCGCTGACCTTCACCGCCGGAGAGGGTCGCGGCGCTGCGGTCGAGGGTGAGGTAGCCCAGGCCCACGTCATCGAGAAAGCCCAGGCGCTCCCGAATCTCCTTCAGGATCTTCTCGGCGATGACTGCGTCCTTGCCTTCCAGCGCAAGATCCCCGAACCACCTCCGGGCCTCCCGAACGCTCTGGGCCACCACGGCGGCGATGTGCAGTCCGCCCACGTAGACCGCCAGGATCTCGGGCTTCAGGCGCTGCCCCCTACAGTCCTCGCAGGGGATGACGCGCATGGATTCTTCCAGCTCTGCCTGGATTTCCTCGCTGGTGGTCTCCCGGTAGCGGCGGTCGAGGTTGCCAATGATGCCCTCGAAGTGATGGACGAAGTCGTAGCGGTTGCGCTTGCTTTCGTAGGTGAAGCGCATTTCTTTCTCGGTACCGTGGAGCAGCAGGCGCCTGATCTCCACGGGCAGTTTCTTCCAGGGTGTTTCGAGGCTGAACTTCAGCTTGCGGGCCAGCTGGTC
>CAIYNT010000033.1 GCA_903927605.1 uncultured Holophagaceae bacterium | reverse complement strand
CGAAGAGATGGGTGGCATGAACATCTTCTTCGTCTACCAGGAGAAGGGCGAGACCGTCGTCGTCACGCCGGAACTCACCGGCACATTGCTGCCGGGCATCACCCGCGACAGCCTCCTGCAGATCGCCCGGGAGCAGGGCTTCCGCGCCGAGGAGCGCAAGATCAGTGTGGATGAGTGGCGCTCCGCCATCCAGGAAGGCCGCATGACCGAGGCCTTCGCCTGCGGCACCGCCGCCGTTATTACGCCTGTCGGCCAGGTGAAGTCCCGCCAGGGCAACTGGACCATCCACAACGGCGAGACCGGCCCCGTGGCCGCCAAACTCCGCGAGGCCCTGCTGAACATGCAGCACGGCCTTGCGCCGGACACCCATGGCTGGATGAAGAAGATCGTGTAGTTATCGCCTACTGATTCACCTGCGAAAAACGCCCGCATTGGCGGGCGTTTTTCGTGAGGAGAATCGGGATCAGGGGTAGCTCAGGGGCGGCGGCGTAGCGGTCCCACCAGCGCTCACCTGCACGGTCGTGCCGGTCTTCATGACCGGCGTGGCCCCGGAGGTGCTGCGCTGGGCCGTGACGCCGTAGATGCCTGGTGCCAGACCCAGGAAGCCAACCTGGTCCTGAGTCAACCCTGTGACGACCGTCTGGGACTGGACGATGAGGTTCGCGGTCCCCGTGCCCCCTGTAGACAGACCCTGCCGCAACTCACCCCAGGTGCCCTGGGTGCTGCTGGAGGCGGGCGTGATGCTGAGGGTGAGTGAGCCCGGGGTTTGGGGGGCGCTGAAGGCCAGGTCGGCCGTGTAGGTGGTGGTCGTCAAGGTGTTCACAGGCAGGGCCGCGGCCGCAGGGTAAGTACTAACCGTGCCTGTGGGCTGCGAGGCCACGAAGTAGAGACTGCCCGTGGCCAGGCCCTCGAGGATGTAGTTCCCCGAACTGTTGGAGAAAGCCCTTCGCTGGAGGGTGGCCAAACCGGTCCCGTCCAGGGTCTCCGCGAAGACCTCGGCTCCGGTCAGCGGCATCGTGCCGTATTCGAGGTGGCCCGTGATCTTGGCCGAAGCGGCCAGATCATAGACACCGCCCGTGGCCTGAAACGTGTATGCTCCTCCCGCGCGCGACTGCACAGCCTTTTGGCCGCTGAGCATGATCTGGGCCGTGGTGCTCCCGTTGGCGGGCACGCTAATCAGGCCGTTCACGACTGTGGTCGTGGGCAGGGACATCGGCTTCGACAAGGTTGAACCGCTGGGATAAACAAAGCCAGGAGAGAAGGCGGTGAGCGGATAGGTCTGTGTGGCCCAGGTGATCCGGAACTGCTTGTAGGTCCCGGCGTTCACCTTCGTGGCGGGAAGGATCACCACACTATTGCCGTTCTGCAGGGCCATCAGGTCGAAGGTGGCCTGGACATTCCCGAGAGAGACCCAGGTGGAACCATCTGGGCTTGCATCCACTTTCTCCAGACTCACGACGGCCTGGTCATAGCCGGGAAAGCTGTCTGACCCGAACCGGAGCGTCAAGTTGCCTGTGGGTGCAACCGAGTATGAGTAGCCACCGCCTCCCCCGCAGGCCAGCATCAAACAGTGAGCATTTCGTCGGTGGCGGGACCTGGTTGACCGGGTGGGTCGGCGCGGCGGTGCCCAGCGTCGAAATGCGATGTTGAACAAGCCCGTAGCGGCGAGGGCCAAACTGATCGCTATGGGGAAATCGGGTCTGG
>CAIYNT010000032.1 GCA_903927605.1 uncultured Holophagaceae bacterium | reverse complement strand
GTTCACGGGCAGCGGCTGCGCCATCGTTGTCGCCAGCGCCAGCCTCAGGACCGGCGCTGTGACGGGGAACCCGGTGGCCGCGGCCGAGGCCATGGCCGAGCAGTTCCGCGGCATGGTCCGGGGCGAACTGGTACCCGGTAGCCAAACGCCTCTGCTGGGGAAGCTCATCCTCTTCAGTGGCGTCAAGGACCTGCCCAGCCGCGTCAAGTGCGCCGTCCTCCCCTGGGCCACCCTCCACGCCGCGCTCAAGGGCGAGGCCGAGGCGAGCACCGAATGAATTTAACCACGAAGACCACAAAGACCACGAAGGGGGACCACATGGACCCTCTCCAGAGGTTCTCGGCCTTATTCGTGGTCTTCCTGTCTTCGTGGTGAATCAGTTATGCCAAAAATTGCCGAGATCGAGTACACCCCCAACCCCAACGCGGTGAAGTTCGTGTTGAAGGAATCCGTGGCCGTGGGCTTTCCCAAATCCTTCCCCAATGCGGAGACCGCCGAGCACGACGACCTGGCCAAGAACCTCTTCGCTGTCGGGAACGTGACGTCGGTCTTCATGCAGGACAAGTTCCTCACCGTCACCAAGACCGACGATAAAGGCTGGCCCGAGATGCTGCCCCTGCTGGCTGGGCCCATCCGCGCCGCCGCCGGCACGGGCGGCCAGACCGCCGCGCCGGCCACCCCCCGGATGTTCTCGAAGATCGATGATGAGAACGACCCCCTGCTCCGCGACATCCGCATGGTGCTGGAGAGCGGCATCCTGCCTGCCCTGGCGGCGGACGGAGGTGGCCTGGAGCTGGTGGGCCGCCACGAGAAGCAGATCATGATCCGGTACGTGGGCGCCTGTGACAGTTGCCCTGCCAGCCTCACCGGCACCCTGGTCGCCATCGAGGGCATGCTGCAGAAGGAAGTTGATCCCGAGATCGTGGTGATCTCGGTCTGAGTTCCATCACTCGATCGGAAAGTCGAACTCCCTGAGTCCTTCCCGGCCACTGGCACTGAACTGCTGTTCAAGCATGGCCACCCGCTTGCGCCCCAGCCGGACAATGGTGGAAGCGCGGGTGCCATAGGTGGATGTGCGCACGAAGGCGGGGGACAAGGCCCGCTCCCACTCGAGGGCAACTCCGGTACTGGGCAGGCGGTCGTCCCCGAAGGGACTCGGATCCCCTAGCAGGGTGAGCAGAGCTTCATCGTCCTCCAGACCCTTCGCCATACCCTCCTTGAGGGCCTCGACCTTGGGCCAGGGTTCATCGAAATCCCCATTGGAGAGGCCATGGATCCCCGGAGCGAGGGCAACATTCTGGTCATGCCGACTTTCATAACCCAGCAGTTCCGCGCCGTCATAGACCAGCACGTTGAAGGGTGCGTAACGTGGGGCCTCCTTCCTGACCCAGATCAGGAAATCGGACGCGCTGCCTCCAGCATCGAGGAACCGCAGGGGAATGAAGCCCCTTGAGGGCCGACCATTACTCGAACGCTGAGGTTCCCGGAAGTTGGTGAGGGCGGCGAACCGGCCGTCCCGGGACACCCCCATCCAGGTTCCCCCGGACCAGAGGTCCTGCCCCGCGAGGATGCGCCCCCCCTCCCACCAGGCCAGCGGCGCCGCCGAACGATCATAGTACTCGTCCCGATTCCCCGCGACGATTAGCGGGACTGGGTCGTCCGGCCGGTAATGGAAACCAATGAGGCACACACCCCATTGTGCCCCGCCAGTACATTTCCTGGCACCGGTCGAATTTCTGCGATAACCTATGCGTTCTGCCGGACGCACGTGCCGGGATTCCAGCGCATCACCAGAGCGTGGGCGCAACCAAACGAGGTGGACTTACATGTCCAAGTTAGAGTCAATTATCAAAGGCCTGGGCTCCAAGCAGATGGGCCGCATTACCGTGCTCGACTCGGGGTATGTCGAGGACGGCAGCGACGAGGGCCAGGAGTTCATGGCCGCCCTCCAGGGCGAAACCCGGGGCCTCCGCGAAGAAGAAGTCGTCCGGGGCGTCGTCGTGGAAATCCGCGGCAAGGACGTCATCATCGACATCGGCTACAAGGGGTCAGGCACCGTCATCCTGGACGAGTTCAACAACCCCGACGGCACCCAGGGCGTCCAGGTGGGCGACGTGGTTGAAGTGCTCCTCGAGATGCTCGAGGACGCCAACGGCAACGTGCGCCTCAGCCGTGAGCGCGCCGAGAAGATGAAGATCTGGGACGAGGTCGAGAAGGCCTTCCGCTCCAACATGACCGTGCATGGCACCGTGCTCGAGAAGGTCAAGGGCGGCCTGGCCGTGGACATCGGCATCCGCGCCTTCCTGCCCGGCAGTCAGGTGGACATGAAGCCCGTCCGCAACCTGGATCCCTACCTCGGCAAGTCCTTCGACATGAAGGTCATCAAGGTCAATCGTCGCCGCGGCAACATTGTCCTGTCCCGCAAGCTGTTCCTCGAGACCATCAACGCGAGCCTGAAGGAAGAGACCCTGGCGGGCCTCGAGGAAGGCAAGCTGGTCGAGGGCGCCATCAAGAACATCACCGAGTACGGCGCCTTCGTCGACCTCGGCGG
>CAIYNT010000031.1 GCA_903927605.1 uncultured Holophagaceae bacterium | reverse complement strand
GGCTGTCGCCCCATCTTCGTGGACCACGGATCCCCGGTTCCCAGGGAGGCAGGCGCCCTCGGCTGGCGGGCATATGGCCAGTTTTCACGCACTTTCGTGATCCCTCTGCTACTTCATCGGTACCGGAATCTACCCTTGGCTATGGCCTTTCTCGCGCAACGGGATGGCATCCCCCCTCGACAAGCCGCATCCATGCTCGGTGCCCGGCGATTCTTTGATATCGCGGCCCTCGCCCATGTGGTGATGCCTGCTTTGCTGGCCCAGGGAGGCAATAACTCGGATTCGCCTTACACCCGACGGTCACCTCACGGGGAACCTGTCACCCGCAGCATCCTGAGGCGCCTTTGCAAGACCCTCTCCAAGATTTCCCCCAATCCCGCCCCCGACTCCGATTGGGCGAACTATCAGGAAGGCCCTTCAAGTTATTCCCCCGCAGATTTCGCCTCCAAAGAGGCCACCGTCGAGCGGATCCTGGCCACCACGCGGCCAAGTCGGGTACTGGATCTTGGGGCGAACACTGGACGCTTCTCCTTGCTGGCCGCAGCCCAAGGTGCCTGTGTCGTTGCCGTGGATTCCGACGTGGCCTCCATCGAACGGCTATTCCGTCTTGCGTGCGACCAGAGTGCCGACGTCCTCCCCTTGGTGGCCGATCTTGGGAGGCCTAGCCCAGCCCTGGGATGGAACAACCTTGAGCAGCCTAGCCTGCTCAGCCGCGCCGAAGGTCGCTTCGACCTCGTGATGATGCTGGCCCTGGTCCATCACCTTCTCGTGACCGAACGCATACCGCTTCCACAAATCCTGGATCTGGCGGCCCGGTTGAGCACCAACCATGTCCTGCTCGAATGGGTCGAACCCGAGGATGACCATTTCAGGCACATCGCCGGGCCCAACCTCCCGCTCTACGATGGAATGGATGCCCATTTTTTTGAGAGGGCTGCCCTCGTCCAGTTCGAAATCATGGAATGCACCCCCCTCAAAGGAGCCCACCGTTGTCTTTACTTGTTGAAACGGCGAAACGCATCCTGAGGCCAGGCATCCTGACTCAGAGCGTGCTGGCCCTGTCCCTGGCGACCATCCTCTTCCTGCCTCCCTGGATGGAATTGCTTCCCGATGCCCCAGGGGTCTACACCTATGGATATACCGTGAGCTGGGGTGCCGTGGGGGCGCTCCTGGTTAACCTCCTGATCCTTACTACCTTGTTACTTGCATTCGGTCTTCTGAAGAATGGCTTCCTCACACGGACCATGCTTTGTTTCCTGTCCCTTTTGGCCGTGAACAGCCTACGCGTGGCCCTCTTGGACCAATCCATTTACCTGAATCTAGCCCAGATGGCCATCAACCTGGGCTGGAGGAAGTTTCTTTTCCTATATGGATCCCCCGTGCTTGCCCTTTGCGCCTGGATCTTCTGGGATACCGCCCGATTCCTGCGAGTCGCCCGCTTCGCCCTGCTCATTCTTTCGCCCCTCCCGGCTCTGCTCCTGGTTCGTGTGGCCCTGCCCCTCTGGAACAGGCCGATCGTTGCGACTTTCCCGCCCACCGCACCTCCACCCCCTCGGGTTGCGGGTACACACCCCAAGACCCCGCTACTGATCTTCGACGAAATGGATCAGACCTGGACCTTCGAGGCCCGCCCATCCCGGCTGAAGCTACCCGCGCTCGATCGTTTTCGCGCTGAAAGCGTCCACTGCTCCCAGGCATATCCCCCCACCGCCCAGACCCACACTTCCATCCCCTCCATGCTCACGGGTCGGGTCGTCACTGAAGCCCGTACCGCTCCTGGGCGCGAACTCCTGCTGCAGTTCCAGGACGACCTCGGGCACTGGCACCCTTGGAGTCAGGTTCCGGATCTGTTCAGCCTCACGGGGCAGCTGGGTCATCGCTCCCTGCTGATCAATCATTACCATGCCTTCGGTCCTGCTTACATGGCCGCACGTCCGGCGTTCACCCTCCAGCGGACCCCCTATTTCGCGGAATGGGAAGCCGCAGCCCATTGGCATCGTGACTTCCGGTCTTCCTTCCTCCGCCAGTGGGCCTGCCTGCTCGACGCCCTGCCCGGCTTCGTATACTTCACGCGCCATGATGACAAGACCCGGTCCGTGCCACCCCTCTATCGGCGGACCTTGGCCAGGGCCCTTCAGGCAGTCCAGGGCTGGGATTACGACCTGGTGGTGATCCACTGGCCCATTCCCCATGCCCCGGCCATCTTCGATCTGGAGAAGGGCGACGTACCCGACATCCCACCTCCCGGACGCTCCAACCTCGACAACCTGGCGCTGGTGGACCGGACTGTGGCAGCCATAAGGGCCGCCATGGAAGCTAACGGTACCTGGGACTCGACACTTGTTGTTCTTACCTCAGACCATTGGCAGCGCAAAGCCGCGGATCCCCACTTGCCGCCCCCCCCACTTATCGAGGGTATGCTGGACTCCCGGCATCGTATCCCCCTGCTGGTAAAGTTCCCGGGACAATCCAAGGGAATCATTAGGACCTTGCCCATCAATAACACAGAAATTTTCAACCTCATCTCCAGCCATTTCCGGGAAAGGGAAGAAAGCCCCGAAACCTTTGCCACACGCCCCGCCCGGATGCAGGCCCTCGGCTACTACCAAGCAGGAATCATGTAATACTTGTACATGAGTTCCCTTGAATGGAGAGGGAATATGGAAAAATCGTGATACTCATGAATGGCTAATCAACCGAACTAACAGACCATAAGTTAACCACATTAGCAAATTTCTTTAACATTCATTATGAACACGCACACGACGCACTCTCAGAT
>CAIYNT010000030.1 GCA_903927605.1 uncultured Holophagaceae bacterium | reverse complement strand
GGAAGGCCTCATCATGCGGCAGACCATCAAGTACACCATCCCCTATGTGATCCTGCTGGCCCTCATGACCTGGGGCTTCGCGTTCCTGTTCCCGGGGCTCGTTCCTTGAGCTAGGTTCTAGAAAGGGCCAAGGCCACCACGAAGACCGGAAGACCACGAAGAACTGCTGTTGTAATTTGATTTTGCTTTTCTGTCTTCCTGTCTTCGTGGTGAATTCTATTTCCATAGGTAAATGAGGCGAACGTTCCATGCGCATCATCGTCGCTCCGGATTCCTACAAGGGCAGCGTGTCGGCCCTCGGTGTGGCTGAGGCCATGGAGCGAGGGATCCACGCCGTGTTTCCAGAGGCGGACGTGATCAAGGTGCCCATCGCCGACGGTGGTGAGGGCACTGTAGAGGCTCTGGTGGCGGCCACTGCCGGACGCCTGATGCATGCAGAGGTCCACGGTCCCCTGGGCGAACCTGTGCGCGCCCACTGGGGCATCTCCGGGGATGGCACCACGGCCTTCATCGAGATGGCCTCCGCCTCGGGTCTGCCCCTGCTGCCGAAGGAGAGACGGGATCCTCGCATCACCAGCACCTTCGGCACGGGCGAACTGGTGAAGGCGGCCCTGGATGCGGGGCTCCGCAGGCTCGTCGTGGGCATCGGCGGCAGCGCCACCAATGATGGTGGTTCAGGCATGGCACGGGCCCTGGGCGTGCGCTTCCTCGATGCCGAGGGCCGGGACCTGCCCGAGGGCGGCGCGGCCCTGGCGAAGCTGGCACGCATCGATCTATCCGGCCTGGACCCGCGGCTGGCCAAGGCTTCCATCCTGGTGGCCTGCGACGTGGACAATCCCCTTTGCGGCTCCCGGGGTGCCTCTGCGGTCTACGGTCCCCAGAAGGGCGCGACGCCGGACATGGTCGTCGAACTCGATGCCGCTCTGGGCGTTTTGGCAAACGTGGCTACCGCCGCCACGGGTCGTGCTATCGCCCTGTTGCCGGGCGCGGGTGCTGCGGGTGGCCTGGGTGCCGGAATGCTCTTCTTCACCCCTGCGAGCTTGCGCCCCGGCGTGTCTATCGTGCTGGAGACCACGGGCTTCGAGGCCCTGGTCCAGGCTGCGGACCTGGTCATCACCGGCGAAGGCCGGACGGATTTCCAGACGGCCATGGGCAAGGCGCCGGTGGGCGTCGCAGCGGTGGCCCTGCACCATGGTGTGCCCGTGATCTGCCTCTCGGGTGGTCTGGGCGAGGGTGCGGATGACGTGCTGGACCACGGCATCGATGCCATTGCCTCAACTGTGCCCCAGCCCATGACCCTGGAAGCCTGCATGAGCCAAGGTGCGGCCCTTGTCGAGGCCGCCGCGGCACGAGTCTGCCGACTCCTATGTGTTGGTCGTTCCTTGGGTAGGTGAGTCTTCACACTCCAGGATCGCCGAGGCGATCCTGGAGCAAGTGAAAGTCAAGACTGGGAAGGACGATCAGGGCTTCGCAGGCGCCGGGGCTGGAGGTGCGGGCGGGGCGGTTGCAGCCGGTTTGGGTGCCACGACCGTCTTCGGAGCGGGCGGGATGGGGATGAGATTCGGGAAGACATAGGCCTGGAGCATGGCGATGAGACCGATGACCGCGGCGCCGGCGACGGAATGCCACCAGACCTTGCGGAAGATGGGACCCAAGGCGTGAGCACGCTCAGTGGGATCGTCATAGCAGGCCGCACAGGCCACCATGATGGACTGGGCGTCGATCATCTTGCCCATGACGCCACCCGTGGAGTTGGTGGCCACGATGAGCACCTCGTTCAGGTGGAGCTGCTGGGCCGTGATCTTTTGGAGGCTTCCGAACAGTGCGTTGGAGGCCGTGTCGGAACCCGTCAGGAACACGCCCAGCCAACCCAGGTAGGCCGCGAAGAAGGGATACATGACGCCCGCGCTGGTGAAGGCCAGCCCCAACACCGCGTCGGTGCCGGCATAACGGGTGAGGAAGCCCAGTCCCAGCACCTGCCCGATGACGAGCACGGGGATCTTCATACGCTTCAGGGTCCGTCCGATCGCCTCGTTCCACTGCTGGCCGTTCAAGCGCAGCACCAGGCCGGAGAGCAGCGCGGCCGCGAAAACGCCAGTGCCTGCTGCCGAGAGCCAGTTGATGGTGAACCGCGCCCCTTCGGGCTTCGCCCCCGCGAGCACCACCGGCGGAGTCCGCTGCACCAGGTTGTGGAGGGCCGGCATGTCCCAGAAGGGGAGGGAAAGGGTGCCGCCGAACTTGGAGCCCAGCAGGGTGGTATCGAACTTCACGCTGGCGAAGAGGGTGTTCAGGGTCTTCTTAAACTCCGGCATGCCCCACAGGGCGCAGCAGGCGATGAGGATGGCCCAGGGCAGCCAGGCGTAGACGGTCTGTCCGACGGTGTAGGGGTATTTCCAGGTGGATTTATCGATGGTCTCGGCCTTCTTGCCTTCTTGCCGTTCCGATTTGAGCAGGAACCGCGTCTTGGGATGCCAGGCGAAGCGGAGGAAGAGGGCCGTGCAGATGACGGAGAAGACGCCGGAGACCACATCGGTCATAAGGTGGGTGGGAGCCCAGCCGGAGGAGAACCACTGCATAGCTGCGAAGGAGGCGCCAGCCATGAGGGTGGCGGGCCAGACCTCGAAGACTTCCTTCCAGGTCCCGCCTTCCATCTTCACGAACAGGGCCACGAGCCAGAAGGGCACCAGGATGGAGACGAAAGGCAGCTGGTGGCCGGCCATGGCAGAGAGGCTAAGCTGGTCCACCCCGCTTACGGCGGCCAGGGTGACAATGGGCGTGCCGATGGCCCCCCAGGCGACCGGGGCGGTGTTGGCGATCAGGTTGAGGACGGCGGACTGGAAGGGCTTGAAGCCCAGGCCCACCATGACGGCTCCGGCGATGGCTACCGGTGTGCCGAAGCCGGAGGTGCCCTCGATGATGGCGCCGAAGGAGAAGGCGATCAGGAGCACCTGCAGGCGCCGGTCGAAGGAGATATGGACGATGGATTCCTTCACGATCTCGAACTGGCCCGTGACGACCGTCATCGTGTACAGGAACATCGCCCCCAGGACGATCCAGATGATCCCCAGGAACCCCGACAGGGTCCCGAAGCAGAAGGCCGAGATGGCTGAGACCACGGGCATCTTGAACACGATGCAGCTGACCAAGAACGCGGCGATCACGCCGTAAAAGGCCGCATAGGGCGCGGAGATTCCAAGGTGCTTCGTCCCCTGCTTGTCCCGGTGTGGGTGCAAGGCGATGAAGTAGAGCAGCACCGCGATGGGCACGGCCGCCACCAGGGTGGACCAGAAGGCGTTGCCGAAGGGGTTGTAGTTCTGGAAGAACATGCGGCCTCCAAGAAATGACCCGAGAGAACGCTCCCGGTGCGAGCCTGCGAGGGTGCAAATCCACTGGTGGCTCCCTGGCCTGCGACACCGGGGATGGACCAGTCATATGGAGATAGACCTGATGGGTAAGCGGCTGAATTTTGTTCCTTCCACCTCAAGGGTGTCAATCGGAATCCTCTGGGTAATCGCAATAGGGAACCTTGGGGGCCATTTGGGGGAGGCTATAGTGGGTCTTCCAGCCTCGGCCAGAGACTAAATGGAGGTTCACCATGGTCACGACTCTCGAATTCCGCTCGGGGATCCTGGCGGGCTTTCCCGACGTCTATACTCCTGAGGTCCTCCGCGCCCTGGAGGCGCTGGCGCCCCTGAACCAGCGCCGCCGGGAGCTGATGGCCCAGCGCACCGCCCGGCGGCAACGGCGCCATGAGCAGGGGGAACGCATCGCTTTCCTCGATCCGGCCTCGGTCATCCCTGGAACCCAGATCAGGGTGACCGACGCCCGCTCCGGCAACTTCGACGGCGCGGTGATCCCGCCGGACCTCCAGCGCCAGTGGATCCAGGGTACCGGACCAGCCACCAAGCCGCGCTCCGACGTGCGCTCCGGCATCCGCAACGTGGCCTATGCGCTACTGTCGGGCGCGGACGGCTGGATGTTCGACGGCGAGGACGCCCTGGGGCAGGTGGACACCATGTCCCTGGACAACCACCGTAACCTCAAGCTGGCCCTGGCCCGGGATCCGCTCTTCCTGGAGGTGGCGGAGGAAGTCTCCCACGAGATGAACCAGTGGGCCCAGGGCTTCTTCGGCCATCCCATCATCACCGACTGGCGCCAGCAGCTGGACTTCACCACGGTGCTCTACCGCTGCCGGGGCCTCCACCTGGACGACCGCCACATCCGCCTGGATGGCCAAGGGTTCTCGGCCTCCATCGCCGATCTGGTGCTCTTCATCGTGAACAACCACGAGCGGCTCCGGGCCGCGGGCCGCAGCCTCGTCCTCTACCTGCCCAAGATCCAGACCGCCGAGGAGGCCGCCTACTGGAACAGCCTGCTCCTGGCGCTTCAGGCCCACCTGGGCCTGCCCGCGGGCACCATCAAGTGCTACGTGCTGGTGGAGCAGATCGAGCAGTGCTTCCAGCTCATGGAGATCCGCGCCGCCCTGTCGCCCCACTTCGTGGGCTTCAACACGGGCCGCTGGGACTACATCAACAGCGTGTCGGACGCCCTGGCCTGGGACAAGAGCTTCGAGAACCCCACCATCTCCTCCATCGTGATGACCTACGGCTACATGCGCACCTACGAGGACCGCGTGCGCCGGGCCATGAACACCCCGGACCGCAATGGGCGCTACGCCCTCTGGCAGGGCGGCATGGAGCCCAACATCCCTGTGGGCTCGGAAGCCGGTGTGTCCGCAAGCATGAAGAAGGCCGTGGGCGGGGCCGAGCGCGAGCAGCGCGAGGGCGCCTCGGGCAAGTGGGTGGCCCACTGGAAGATGGTCCACATCGTCCGGCCGGTCTGGGAGAAGGCGGGCCAGGCCAACCAAGCGGGCCGCGCCTTCCCGGCGCTCACCTACACGCCGGAGGACGCGGCGGGGCTCATGCACCTGGAGCCGGCGCCCCGCACCATCGCGGGCGCCCGGGACCTGCTCTCCGTCGCCCTGCAGTACGGCAATGCCTTCCTGCGGGGCTTCCAGGCTGCGGCCCTCAAGCCCGCGGATTTCTTCGGCAACGACGACGTGCTCTACCTCATGGAGGACATGGCCACCGGCGAGATCCGGATGTCCATCCTGTGGGAGTGGATCCACAAGGGCGCCGTGCTCACCGAGGCCGATGCTGCCACCGGTTGCGCCGCCGGGGACGCCTTCACCCTGCCCCTCTTCGCGCGCCTGCTCGACGAGGAGTACGCCAAGCTCCGCAAGGCCCGCAACAAGGATGTCCACGACGATTCCAAGGACACCACCCTGCCCATCGCCAAGGCCATCGTCCGCGCCTACGTCCAGAGCGACGTGAAGCCCCCCTGGTACGTGGACCTGCTGAACATCGACCTCGGCCTGGATGACCTCGCCAAGGGCGAGACCCGCATCGCGAGCTTCCTCGAGACCTTCAAGAAAGATGGAACGCGGATTACCGAGAACCTGGATTTCTGATCTTTCTCAGAAAAAAATCCACCACGAAGACGGGAAGACCACGAAGAAGATCCAATTCCCTTCGTGGTCTTCCCGTCTTCGTGGTGAATCAGTTGTTCTTCAATTCAGCCGCAAAGGCGTCGAGGGCCCGATAGTAGGGATCGATGCTGGGGATGTAGTGACGTTCGCCGGCGGCGTGGGGGCCGATGCCGGTCTGGCCCCAGACGACGGCCTGGCCGCCGGGGGCGAAGCGGGCCGAGGTGCCGGCGCCCTTGCGACCGATGCGCACGTCTCCGCCGGCAGCGGAGATACCCGAGAGCAGGGCCTTGAGGTAGGGATTCTCGGGACTGCAGATCACGCCAGGCTCCCAGGCAGAGGGCAGGAACTCCAGGTGCAGCTCGACGGACAGGGCCTCGATTTCTGCGCGCATCTTCGACACGTCGTCCTGGGGGATGGGTCGGATCTCCACACCCAGGGAGCCGCGGTCCGGCGTGATGTTGTAGATGCCGGGCGTGCCCACCTGGATGTAGGCGAAGCGGGCCAGGGACTGCCAGCCGTCCGCCGACTTCAACGTCAGGTGCTTGGCGAACAGTTCACGCAGGGCCTCGCGGGCGCTGAGCAGGCGCTCGGTGAGATCCGCGCCGCCCGCCAGGCCGCTGTGGCCGCGGGTGCCGTGGGCCACCAGCTCAAACCGCAGCACGCCGCGGTTCTGGGTGCAGACCTCGCCCCAGAGCTCGGTGCCCTTCTCGCCGGTGCGCTCCCCGGCCACGAAAAAGGCGGGCTCGTAGTCCCACTCGTCCTTCAGCTGCTTCAGGATGTGGGGCGTGCCCATGGGCTCCAGCTCGCCGTTCTCCTCGTTGCCGATCAGCAGCAGGTTCACGGGGGGATAGGGCGCGCCCTTCTTGAGGGTATCCTTCATCCATACCAGGTAGGTGGACACCACGGTCTTCATGTCGGCGGCACCGCGGCCCCAGAGGTAGTCGCCCTCGACCCTCGGCTCGAACTGGCTGTCATCGGGCTCCGGCTCCACCACGTCGAAGTGGCCGCAGAGCATGGCCGGGGCCTTCTCGCCGCCGGGGAAGTGGGCCAGCACGGCGGGGAAGGGACCCTGGTCGAAGGTGACCGTGGGCACGCCGTGGTTGCGGAGGTAGTCCTGGACGAAAGTTGCCGCGCGATGGACCTCGGTGACGCGCTCCTCGGGACAGGCGGTGACGCTGGGGATGCGCACCAGGCGCTGAGACAGGGCCACCACCTCGGAGGCCTTGTCCGGGTAGTCCAGGTCCACCAGAGACTCGGGGCGGGGCTGGAAGCGGATGGGGGCCTGGGGATCCAGGTGCACCTCGTCGCGGGCATGCTCCACGAAGTCCTGCAGCTTGCTCTCCTCGGCGCCAAGATCCGCGAGGTGGGCCGTGATGGTCTCCACGTCGTCGCGCACCCGCTCCTTGCGGGCCTCGGCCAGCTCCACCATTAGTTCGGGCGGCACGATGTCCGAGCCGCCCAGCTTGGCCTGCAGGGTCTGGCGGATGCGCTCGGCGGTGCTGGGCGCACCCGCAGGGAGATCGCGCAGGGGCTGGAGGTCGTCCCACATGCCCAGCGCCTCGGCCAAGGGCCGCATCTGCTGGAGGGTCCAGTCGAGGAAGGCGCGGAGGGCGATGGGCTTGGCCGTGAGGGGATCCTCGATGACGCCGCGCAGGCCTTCCCGAGCAGCCAGTTCCTCATTGCGCCGGGCGCGCTTGATGTCCTCAGTGTCGTAGCGGAAGCCCCGGGCGAAGTCCGCGTCCGCGTAGAAACGGAGCAGCAGCAGGTGTTTCAGCGTGAGGTTGGCGATGTCCAGGGCCAGGTCATGGCCGGGGTCGTCCGTGCGCACTTCCACGCGGGCCATGGGCAGGTCGATGCGGGCGAAGAGGTTCTGGCGCTCGATCTGGGCGGCCATGTCCTCCACGTTGCGCGTCTCGCCGGCAGCGAAGAGGCCGCGGGCGTAGATGTCATGCAGTTGGTCGCTGGTGACCTGGATGAGGCGCTCCACCGGCTCTGCCTGGGACCGGGCGCGCACGGGAATCCAGTTGTTGTTGCCGAAGCGCACGCCGCTGCGCACCAAGTCGTAGGACAGGCGGAGGTAGTCGGCATGGCTGCGGTTGAGGTCCGGCACGTCCAGCGCAGGCGGGTTCGGGAAGGTGAGGTTGCGCACGGATTCATTGGGCGTGAGCCGGACGACAGGCTTCCCGTTCTCTTCCGAGGCCTGCAGGGGGGTGCTGGCGCTGGTGGCGATGAAGACCGCCGCGAAGGCCCGCATGAGGCGCGTACCGGTGATGTAGACCTGGTTCTTGTAGTCGTCCAAGTGGGTGTCGCCGCGCCCGGCGGCGGGCAGGTGCATGAAGTCCCAGGCCAGCATGGGCTCGGGCAGGCTCAGGTTGGAGTGGGTGCCGGCGGTGGCCAGCTCGGTGCCGTACATGTCCACGCAGCGCTGGAGGTAGCGTCGCTTGGCCAGGTGCCAGGACTCGGGCACGCAGTCGGGGCCGATCTTGGGCAGCACGAGCAGGTTGCCGTGCCAGTAGTGGAGAGGCTCGCCGAAGCTGCGCCCGGCCTTGGCCAGGGCATTGATGAGGGCGGCCTCCAGCAGGCGGCCTTCGTACACGGCACCCTTGGGCGTGTGGTAGGGCCGCGTGACCCACTCGATCATCCAGTGGAACACTTCGAGCTGGTGGTACTCCTCCGTCCAGGGCGACAGCACCTTGGTCCGCAGGTGGTCCACGAAGGACATGTGGTCGGGTCCGGTGCCGACGGTGAGCAGCGGACGGAACTGCGGATCCACCAGGTTCCACTCCAGCTCCAGGCCACAGAGGCCGCCGCTGGGACGGGTCTCCAGCGCCGTCTGTCGGGCCAGCTGGAACTTCTCGACAAAGGCCTTCAGGTCGTACACAGGTGCTCCGGATCAATCCGCTGAGGGTCGGTGATTCCTCAGAGACTCAAAAAAGAAAACTGACAAATTGAACCGCAGATGTCGCAGATTGCGCAGATGAACAGCCGATGAAATCTATCTGCGTCATCTGCGACATCTGCGGTTAGAACTTCTCATGTCCATTCTTCTTCTCAACCCTGGAGTGACTTGAGGGCTGCGAGCAGGCGCTCGGCCGCACCCTTCGTCCGCTCGGGGGGGGTGGCATAGGAGAAGCGGATCCACTCGCCGCCGTAGGGGCTGAAGAAGGCGCCGGGCACCACGGCCACGCCGTGCTCCTCGGCCATGTACTGGCCCATGGGCTCGGAGTCGGCCCAGCCCTTGGCCTCCAGCGAGTCGGCGACCTTGATGAAGGCGTAGTAGCCCTGCCCGATGATGTGGGTGAGGCCCTGCTCCTTGAGGTAGCCCTTCAGCCAGGCGCGGCTGGCCCGGG
>CAIYNT010000029.1 GCA_903927605.1 uncultured Holophagaceae bacterium | reverse complement strand
GCCGCCGGAATCGCGGTTGCCGTCCTCCATGCGGCCCAGCATGACGAAGTTGTCGCAGCGGATGTCGCAGGCGGTCTTCTTGACGCCGTCCTGACCGGTGTATTCGCGGTACTGGATGCGACCTTCGATCATCACCTGCTTGCCCTTGCGCAGGTACTTTTCGGCGATCTCGGCCTGCTTGCCCCAGACCACGATGTTGTGCCACTCGGTCTTGCTCTGCTTCTCGCCAGACTGGTTCTTCCAGGTCTCCGTGGTGGCCACAGAGAAACGGGCGACGTTCTGGCCCGAGGGCGTGGACTTCAGTTCGGGATCACGCCCGAGGTTGCCGATGAGCAGTACTTTATTCAAGGATCCGGACATGACGTCCTCCTGTTGTTTGGGCGGAGCTCTCCGCCTCACCGTCGACTCAGACCATCTGAGGGGGTGGTAGGGTGATGAGGTTTGCGCCGAGGGAAAGCCATGTCAAGCGGCAACTCCATGCTCCTGGTGAGCTGTAAAAACAAGTCCGGTGCCGAGAAGCATTACCTTCCTGGCCTGAGGGCCGCGGGCTGGACCGGGGCCATCCAACTGGTGGCGCCCGGAGATTCCCTCCCGGATCTGACGAAGGTCGCCGGACTGCTGCTCACCGGCGGCCACGACATCCATCCCTGCCACTGGGATGCCCTTGAGCCCGTGCATCCCGAAGCCGAGGTGGATGCGGACCGCGATGCCTTCGAACTCCCGCTGGTGCGTTCCGTTTGGGAGCTTGACCTGCCCATTCTCGGCATCTGTCGCGGGGAGCAGGTCCTCAACGTGGCCCTGGGCGGCAGCCTGATCCAGGATGTGCCGGATCACTACGGCTGCGACCCGGAGCGGCACCAGCACGGCACGCCGGAGGTGCCGGACATGCACCACCGGGTGCAGCTGGCGCCTGGCTCGCGCCTGCGGGCCCTCTTGGGCGAGGACGCCTTCCTCGTCAACAGCCGCCACCACCAGGCCGTCCAGCGCGTAGCCCCACCACTCGTGGCGATTGGCTGGCACCTGGATACCACCCACCCTGACACGGGCCCGATTATCGAGGCCGTGGAAGCCACCGATCCGAACCGCTGGGTCTTTGGCGTCCAGTGGCATCCCGAGAACCTCGTCACCCTTGAGGGCCCTGCAGGCGACGCGGCGCGGGATCTGTTTTCTGCGTTCGTTCAGATCGCAAGGCGGGGACAGGATTAACAGGATTTTGAAGGATTAACAGGATTTCAATAGCCAGCATGGCCCTGGCTTTCCAGGTTGCTTTAATCCTGTTCCTCCAGCCTTTCATCCTGTTAATCCTGTCTCCATTTTTCGCTGGAGTTCCCATGTCCTCTCCCATCCGCTTCGAGATTCACGACCGCATCGCCACACTGACGCTGAACCGGCCGGACAAGCTGAACGCGTTGGTACCGGAGATGCGGGAGGGTTTTGAAGAAGCATTGGCGAAGGCCGCCGGACCGGGCGTGAAAGCGCTGTTCCTGCGCGGTGCGGGTCGCGCCTTCTGCGCAGGAGGCGATATCGGCTGGATGGCGCAGGCGCTCTCTGAGCAGCGTTGGGGCGAGATGGAGGCCCTGATCTGGGCGCCTCGGTGGCGTACCAGCTGGCGACCCTGCCCAAGCCGGTGGTGGCAGTGGTGCAGGGCCCGGCCGCCGGAGCGGGCCTGAGCCTGGCCCTCTGTGCGGACCTGCGGATCGCCTCGACAGAAGCTGTGTTCGGCATGGCCTTCGTGAAGCTCGGTCTCCATCCCGATTGGGGCGGTAGCGTCATGCTGTCGCGCCTGGTGAATCCCGCCCTCGCCGCTGAGCTGAGGATGATGGGTGACCCCATCTCCACCGAACGTGCCCGGGAACTGGGCCTCGTGAACCAGGTGGTGTCTGCGGATCAGCTGGAGGGCGCGGTGGAGGCCTGGGGCCGCCGTCTCGCCGCTGGACCATCGGAGACTTTCGCCCGCATCAAGGCCACCCTGCTGCGCAACCAGGGCCTCGATCCCGACAGCCTGGGCGCCCTCCTGGAAGCCGAGGGCGCCCAGATGAAGGCCGCCATGCGGCATCCGGATGCAAAAGAGGGATTGGCGGCGTTTCTCGAAAAACGGGCACCGATATTCGCCTGAGGCTCAACCGCCGTCGGGCCCTTCAGCTGCTCGCCGCGGCCTCGAAGCGCACTCGGGTCTGCTCCAGTTCAGCCCGAAGCTCGGGGGCCCGCCGTTGCAGGTCATCCATGGCCCGGTCCAGTTCCGCCAACGCCGCGGTTCGGTGGCCCGACTGGAAAGCGAACCAGGCCTTGGCCCGGTGCACATAGGGCGAGTCTGAATCGGCGGGACGGAGGAGGGCCAGCCGCCGCTCGAATTCCCGTGAATCGGGCCTTGGCATGCGGATCATACACTCCGCGAGCGCCGCCAGAGCATTGCCACGCACCTCAGGCGTCACGCCCTCCGGCAGGAGATCGAGCACCCGCTGATAGCCCGCCCGGGCCTGGGCGAACCGCTGCTGGAACCGGGCCAGCTCGGCGACATAGAACTGGCACTCGGCCTCGATGGTCCGGAGGCCGGTCTTCTGGGCCAAGCCCAGGGCCCGGTCATGGTACGCCTGGGAGACCGCCGGCTGGCCCTTCATCAAGGCCAGGATGCCGAGGTTCCGCAGGCTGGTGATCTGGCCCACCTTGTCCCCCAGGGCCTCCCGGGTGGCGAGGGCCCTGGTGAGCAGGTCCTCGGCGGCAGGAAGGTCCCGCACCACGAGGGCCGTCACGCCCAGGTTGTTCAGGGCAAGGGCCTCACCCCAGCGGTTCCCGAGACCTCGTTGAAGCTCCAGGTTGGTCCGGTACAGACCCTTCGCCGTGGCCAGGTCGCCCCGCTTCAGCGCCTGGTTCCCGAGGTTGTTCTGGGCCAGGGAGAGGTAGAACTGGTCCCCGGTCTGCTGACTGAGGCTGAGCGAGCGTTCGTAGAAGCCCTTGGCTTCCCCATCCCTGCCCCGCTCGGCGGCGATGAGCCCGAGATGGTTGTAGGCGATGGTCTCCCCATCCCGGTCGCCGATGGCCTTGGCCAGGGCCAGCGCAGCCTCTCGCAGGCGCTGGGATTCATCGAGATCTCCCAAATCCTTGGCGAGGTAGGCCTTCAAGCCAAGGGCTCGGCCCTCAGCCCAGCGGTCGCCGGTAGCTCGGGCGGACATCAGCGCCCAGTTGGCGACGGGAAGGGCCTGGTCCCGCCCCAGACGGCGGAGACAGGCGGCATAGGCCGACACCGCGCTCGAGAAGCCGGGAGCCTTCGTGGAGGCCTCACGCAGGAAGGGCTCGCTGCCCTTGAAGTCCCCTGTTATAAAGAGCGCCTTGCCGTTGGCGTAGGTCGCGAATACCTCCTCTGGCACCGCCGGATCCTGGATGCTTCTGGACCGGAGGGGGTCCACCTTCCGGAGGAGGTCATGGACGGCGGGATCCACCAGGGCGTAGGGGGCGAAGGAGGCCTGCAGGACGGCCCTGGATGACCCGGAGACGCGGGCGTGCCCCCCTTCATCCACCAGTTCATAGGCAAGGGTCTGGGCATGGAGCGCAGTGTCCTGGCTCAGGGTTCCCCGGAGGATCAGACGGGCGCCCAGTGCCTTGGCGATGCGGGATTGATTGGCAGGTTCCAGGCCCTCAGCCGGGCTCATGCGAAGGCTGGAGATCGCCCGGGTGACGGATTCGGGTTCCACCACCGTCAGGCTGGGCGATGCTTGCAGGGCCGCGGAGAGCAGTTCGGGCATGCCCACCGTCACGAGGGCATCGAGACTCGCGTCCCCGGTGGCGTTCCGGATCGGCATGACCGCCACCCTGGGCGGACGGTCCTTGACCAGGTCGGCGATGCTGCCGCGTCCGAACAGGTAGTAGCCGAGGCCGAGCAGGACGATGAGCGTCGCTGCGACGCCCCCGGCCCACCAGGCGGCGGGATCCCGGTTCAGTTGACCGGCAAGCAACTCTGCCACCTGCGAACTCGTGGGCCGCCTCGTGGCATCCAATTGCAGCATGGCCCGGAAGAGGGCCTTCAGCGACCTGGACAGGCGCCGACCCCGCAGGGGTTTGAGCTCATTTGCGAGGGTCGCCTCCATCCTGGCCCGACCCTCCCCTGGGAAGGGATGGTCCCCCAGGAGGAGTTCCCAGGCCACCACACCGAGGGAAAAGACATCACTCGAAGGGCCCACCCGCTTGCCGCACATCTGCTCCGGAGACGCGTAGGTCGGACTCCCCATGAAGATTCCCGCCTCGGTCATCTCCCCCCACCCGGAAAGGGAGGTAGAGGGTATAAGAGGGGCATGGCTGGTTTGCTCCTCCTGTTCCAAGGCTGCGGAGACCACCAAGGTAGGGCCATCTCCAGCATTCTCCCCGAGGCTCGAAAGATTCGGCGCGTTCCCGGTGACCGTGTCGACCTGTGCCTCAGCTGAATCCATCAGCCGGGCAAGTCCAAAGTCCAGCACCTTGACCTGGCCATGGACATCCACCATCACATTGCCGGGTTTCAGATCCCGGTGGACGATGCCCTTGGCGTGGGCCGCTGCCAGGGCCTGGGCGACGGCCGCCAGGGCCTGCAGCTTGTGGCGCAGGTCCATGCCCTTGGCCACTTTCGAGAGGGTTTCCCCTTCGATGTACTCCATGGCGATGTAGGCGTTGCCCTGCGCCTCCACCCAGTCATGGACCTGGCACACATGCCGGTGATTGAGCTGGGCCAGCGCCATGGCCTCCCGTCGGAACCGCTCGGTGGCGGCGGCATGTCCATCCTTGCCCAGCCGGATGGATTTGAGGGCGACCCGCCGCTCGAGCACCGGATCCCAGGCCAGGTTGACCGCGCCCATGCCGCCGTGACCCAGCAGAGTCTCCACCAGGAACCGACCCACCAGCCTCCCGGGGACAAGCACACCCAAACCAGCCTCCCGTGGGCCTTCCGCACCTGGGGGTGGGGGAGTCAGGGGTGGTGGCATCATGATCGGGGATCTACTTCGTCTGCCGACTCTGCGCCGCCTCGATGAGTTCCTTGATGCGGCGGGCATCGGCCTTGCGGTGGCCATGGCTGGTGAGGGGATCGCTGCCACCGGTGCTCTCCACCAGGACGTCGGCCCACAACAGACCCGTATCGATGCGCACGCTGGCCACCTTCGAGAGGTGGATGCTGATCTCATTCACGGTGAACCAGGAGCGTTTGCGGCGCATCACGGCGACCTCGGTGACCTCGATGACCGTGGTGAACAGATGGTTGCCCTTGGTCCAGCGGCTGGCCTTGAAGATCTCGCTCATCCGAGGGCCTCCTTCGCGGCGGCGGCCACGGCCTGGGGCGTGACCCCATAGGCCTCCAGCAGTTTTTCAGGTTTGCCGCTCTGGCCGAACAGGTCCCTCACCCCCACGCGCCGGACCGGCATGGGGTGGGCCTCGGACAGGATCTCCGCCACGATGCCGCCCAGGCCGCCGTGGATCTGGTGCTCTTCGCAGGTGACCACGGCCCGGTGCCTTTTCGCCAGGGCCACCAGGGTGTCGCGGTCGAAGGGTTTGACAGTGGGTGTGTGCAGAACCGTGGCTTCGATGCCTTCGGCGGCCAGCAGTTCTGCCGCATCCAGACAGATGGAGGTCCCCAGGCCGCAGCCCACCAGCAGCACGTCCTTGCCCGCGCGCATGACCACGGCCTTGCCGATCTGGAATTTGTAGTCCTCGGCGTGGATGCGGGGGAACTTGTCGCGAGTAAGGCGGATGTAGACCGGCCCCTGGTGGGCGTAGGCGAAGCGCACAGCCTGTTTCGTCTCCAGCGCATCCGCCGGCGAGATGACGGTCATGCCCGGGATCATGCCCATGAGGGCCAGGTCCTCCAGGCACTGGTGGGTGCCGCCATCCTCGCCCACGGTGAGACCCGCGTGCGTGGCTACGATCTTGACGTTCTGGTGACCCACGCCCACTGCCTGGCGGACGAATTCATAGGCGCGGCCCGTGGCGAACATGGCAAAGGTGCTCACGAAGGGCACCACACCCGTGGTGGCGGCCCCGGCGGCTGCGGCCACCATGCCCTGCTCGGCGGCGCCCATGTTGAAGAACCGCTCGGGGAAGGCCTTGGCGAACTTGCTGGTGCGGGTGGAACCGGCCAGATCCGCGTCAAACACGATGAGATTGGCGCCCTCGTTCCCCAACTCCACCAGGGTGTCGCCGTAGGCGTCCCGCAGGCTGTCCATGACGCCGCCCACCTTGCCGCCCACACCCGCCGTCTCCAGACCCGCCATGATCACTCCCGTCGAATCCTCCATTCTACGCGAGTGGGACGGAGTCCCGTAGTCTGGAAGGATGCGCCTGAACCTGCCCATCGACCCCCTGCTGCCGCGGATCGCCGAGAGCCTGCGCGGGACGCCGAACCTGGTGCTGCAGGCGGACCCCGGTGCCGGTAAGACCACCCGCGTGCCCCCGGCCTTGCTGGAGACGGGTCTGCTGGAGGAGGGCGAATGCTGGATCCTCGAACCCCGCCGTCTCGCGGCGCGCCTCGCCGCCACCCGCGTGGCCGAGGAACTGGGCGAGCCCCTGGGGCAGCGGGCGGGCTACGCCGTGCGCTTTGAACAGAAAGTTTCGAAGAGCACGCGCCTGCGCTTCGTCACCGAAGGCCTGCTGCTGCGGCGCCTGCACAGCGATTCGATGCTGCGCGGCATTTCCGCTGTGGTGCTGGATGAGTTCCATGAGCGCCACCTGCACACGGACCTCGGCATCACTCTGCTGCGCCGCCTCCAGCACGAGGTACGGCCCGATCTGAAGGTCATCGTCATGTCGGCCACGCTGGACCCCGGCCCGGTGGCCAGCTACCTTGATGCCCCCGTGCTGACAAGTCAGGGCCGGGCTTTCCCGGTGGAGACGGTCTTCCTGTCCCGACCCGATGACCGGCCCATCGAGCAGCAGGTCTCGGATGCCCTGGACCGCCTATATGGCAATGGCCAGCGCAACCACACCCTTGTGTTTCTTCCGGGCGCCGCGGAGATCCGCGCCTGCCTGAAGGGCTGCGAACCCGTCGCGGCGCGGTGGGGCCTGAGCCTGCGCCCCCTGCATGGCGAGCTGTCGCCGGAGGCCCAGGCCCAGGCTCTGGAAGTCACGGAGACACCGAAGGTCATCCTCAGCACCAATGTGGCCGAGAGCTCCGTCACGCTGGACGGCATCGGCGCCGTGGTGGATTCGGGCCTGGGCCGCGAGGCCTCACACTCGCCCTGGTCGGGCCTGTCGGGCCTGCGCACGGTCCGCATCAGCCAGGCCCGTTGTGTGCAGCGCACGGGCCGCGCTGGGCGCACGGGCCCGGGCCGCTGCCTACGCCTGTACACGGAAGCCGACTTCGGCGCCCGCCCCGCCTTCGACACACCGGAACTGCAGCGCTCGGATCTGGCGGAGCCGCTGCTCGCCCTGCATGGCATGGGCATCGGCCATCCGGGGAACCTGGACTGGTTCGAGGCACCGCCCGCTGCGGCCATCACCGCCGCTGAAAACCTGCTCACCCGCCTCGGTGCCCTAGAGGACGGCGCCCTCAGCCCTGTGGGTCGCCGCATGGCAGACTTGCCCCTGCATCCGCGCCTAGCCCGTCTGGCCATCGCGGGCGAGGACTTGGGCATTCCCCAGCTGGCGCTACGCGCTGCGGCCGTGCTCGAGACCGGCAACCTCTCCGCAAGGCAGGGCCTGGATCGAACACCCGTGAAGACTGGCCACGGCGCGGATTCGGACCTGCTGCTGCGCCTGGATCAGTTCGAGGAAGCCGAGGCCGCGGGCTTCGGTGCCGGTGCCTGCCAGGCCGCTGGGCTGGATGTCTCCGCCCTCCAGCGGGCCCGGCGGGCCGTGCACTCGCTGGCCCGCCTGCTGCCTGCGCCCGCCGAACCCGCGGATGCAGAGATACGCCTGTTGCAGGCCCTGCTCCGGGCCTACCCGGATCGCGTGGGCCAGCTTTCCGCCAACGGCACCTGCGCCTTCGCCGGCGGTGGGGGCGCGAAGCTGGATGCCACCAGCCGGGTCCGGCGACCGGGCCTGGTCCTGGCCCTGGAGGCCGAGGCCTTGAAGCAGGGTACCGGCGGGCAGACGCTCGTCCGTCTGGCCTCCCGGTGCGAGGCGGACTGGCTGCTGGAGTCCTTCCCCGAGCGCCTGGAGGAAGTGGACGAGGTGGCCTTCAACGCCTCAGCGGGGCGTGTGGAGCGGCATTCCGAGCTCTGCTACGACGGCCTCGCCATTGATGCCAGCCGCGGTCCCGCCGATCCGGTTGATCCCCGCGTGGCGGCCCTGCTGGCCGAGGCTTTACGGAACGGCCCCCTCGACGAGGTACCCACCCGGTTCCTGGCCCGCCTGGCCTTCCTGCGCAGGCACCGCCCGGACCTGGGCCTCCCCGATGACCTGCTGGGGCCTCTGCTGGCCGGGGCCTGCGCCGGGCGGACGACCCTGCGCGAAGTGCAGGACGTGGATTGGCCTGCGGCCCTGCGCCAGACCTTCCCCATCGAGACGCTGCGTCTTCTGGACGCCTGGGCACCCGACGCCATCCAGCTTCCAAAAGGCCGCCCCACGAAGGTCCACTATGAGGACGATGCCCCCTGGATCGCCTCCCGTCTCCAGGACTTCTGGGGCCTCAAGAAGACTCCGTCCGTGGCCGGAGGCGCCGTGCCCCTGGTGCTGCACCTGCTGGCCCCCAACATGCGCGCGGTGCAGGTCACCACCGACCTGGCCGGCTTCTGGCAGCGGGCCTACAAGGAACTGCGGCCAGGACTGTCCAGGCGCTATCCCAAGCATCATTGGCCGGAGTAGGCGCTATCTTTTACTCCATGCTCAAGTCCCGCTCAGTTCTACCCCCACGCCTCACCGCCCACCATCTGGGGCGGGCATGATCGTCGGCCTTGGAACGGATCTCTGCCCCCCCTCCCGCTGGCGCCACCTGATCCAGCGCTTCGGTGCGGAGAAATGTGCGAGCCGGATTCTCCATCCGGAAGAGGCGGCCTACCTGCTGAACGGAAACCGGGAGCGGCTCCCGGAACGCCTGGCGGGCCGCTGGGCCCTCCGGGAGGCCTTCGGCAAGGCCCTGGGTACCGGCCTGGATGGCTGGTCCTGGAAGGAACTCCGCTATGTGAATGGCCAGCTCTGGACGGTGGGGGCCCTGACCGATCTATTGGCAGCCAGGGATATCCGGACCCTGCATGGCAGTGTCAGCCACGACCGGGACTTGGCGCTGGCCGTGGTCATCCTGGAAAGGTGAAAGCGGCGGAAATTCAAGCCAGGGGATTCGAGGCCGATCCCGGAGACAGGATGACTCGATGGACCCCCTCCAGGCCAAGCAACAGATGACCCTCGCCGAGTTCCGGAGCCTCCGGGACTTTATCTACGCCAAGTCCGGCATTTTCTTCAGTGAATCCAAGCAGTATTTCCTGGAGAACCGGCTGAGCAAGCGGATCAGCGAGTTGAACCTCCGGAACTATGCGGACTACCTGTCCCTGCTCCAGGGCAGTCAGGGTGTCGGGGAGCTGAAGAAGCTCTTTGTCGAGATCACCACCAACGAGACCAGCTTCTGGCGAAACCCACCTCAGATCGAGGCCTTCCAAAACATCGTGCTCCCGGATGCCGCCAAGCAGGCCCGCGAGCGGGGGCAAAGCCGTCTCCGCATCTGGTCCGCGGCCTGTTCCAGCGGTGAGGAGCCGTACACCCTCGCCATGATCTGCCAGGACCTGAAGGACACCGTACTGCGAGGCTTCACCGTGGAGATTCTGGGGACGGACATCAGCGAGAAGGTGCTGGCCCAGGCCCAGGATGCCGTCTACAACAGCTATACCCTTCGGAACTTAACGCCCGAACAGCTTCAGCGGCATTTCATCCCGCTGGGCAAGGATCTCTTCCAGCTGAAGCCCGAAGTCCAGCGCCTCACCAGCCTCCGCCATTTCAATCTGGTGGACTACCCGGCCTATCGCCAGCTGGGTGCCTTCGACGTCATCTTCTGCCGGAACGTCCTCATCTACTTCGATGAGGCAGTGAAGGCCCAGGTCCTCAAGGGGTTCCATGGCCAGCTCCACCCCAGGGCCTATCTGCTGGTGGGACACAGCGAAAGCATCCATGCTTTCAATACCGGTTTTGAGCTACTTCATTTCAGCAAGGCCATGGGATACCGGAAGCGTACCTGAACCCCCGGGAGCAGAACATGCCCATCACCCCGCAAGAACTCATCGCGAACCTCGGAGACCTGCCACCGCTGCCCCAGGTGGCCTCCCAGGTCCTGCGGGTGTCCGCGGATCCCGACGCCAACGCCGAGGATCTGCGCAAGATCATCGCCATGGACCAGGCCCTCACCAGCCAGATCCTGAAGATCTCCAATTCCGCCATGTTCGGCATGGTGCGTGAGGTCACCACCCTCACCCAGGCGATCATGACGCTGGGCTTTTCCACCATCAAGAGCGTGGTCATCGCCAGTTCCGCCAAGAACCTCTATCACCGCGGCACCGTGGGCCTCCAGGAGCGGCTGATCTGGGAGCATGCGCTGGTATCGGCCATGGCCAGCCGCGCCTTCGCCAAGAGCCTTCGGTTCCCCCGCATGGAGGAGGCCTTCATCGGCGGCCTGCTCCACGACATCGGGAAGTCCGTCCTGGGGGTGAAGTTCCCCGAGCGCTACGGCGCCCTGCTGCGTACGGTCTACAACGAGAACGGCGTCTGCCTGGACCTTGAGCTGGACACCTTCGGCTTCGATCACGCCATGGTGGGCGAAGCCCTGGTGAACCGGTGGAACCTCGCCCCCAGCCTGCAGGCCGCCGTGCGCTGGCACCACGATCCCATCCATGCCCACGAATCCCACCGGGAACTCGCGGCCATCGTGGCCCTGGCCAATCATCTGGCCCTGGAGGAGAAGGTGGGCATTGGCGATCCCCACCACGTGGAGGGCGCCTCCGCGCAGGCCATGGAGATACTGCAGCTTGGTCCCGAAGCCCTGATCGGCATCAAGGAGAGCGTGCGGGCCGCCATCGAGCAGGACAAGACGATGATCGCGGAGTTCTGAATGATCACCCGGGAGCAGTTCACCTCGCGCCTGAAGGCCAAGAGCCTTCCGAGCCTCCCCCTGACGGTGGTGGCTCTGGGCGAGGCTGTCCAGGACGAGCGCTGCACCGTGGACCGCATCCTGGGCATCCTGTCCAAGGATCCCTCCCTGTCCGCCACCCTGCTGCGCCTCGCCAATTCGGCGCTCTATGCCGGCGAAGGGTCGGTCATGGATCTGCGCACGGCCGTACTGCGACTGGGCTTCGACGCCATGGCCAACCTGGGCACCGGCGCCGCGGTCATCAAGACCCTCAAGGGCGGAACCCACCTGGACGCGCTGAAACTATGGCAGCACAGCGTAGCTGTGGGCCTCACCGCCAAGGGGGTCTGCCTCCTGGCCAAACGGCATGGCCAGGCCGAAACCGCCTTCCTCACGGGCCTGCTCCACGACATTGGCAAGATCGCCCTGGATACTTGTTTCCCCGAGGACTACGCGATAGTCCTCCAGAAGGTTGCCGAAGGCGCCTATTTCGTGGATGCCGAGCGTGAGGTCCTGGGTATGGACCACGCGGAAGCCGGCTCCCTCCTCGCGGCCGACTGGTCCTTCCCGCAGGAGATCGTCGAGGTCATCCGGGACCATCACGATCCAAAACCTGAGGACTTCCTGCCCAATCTGATCCACATGTGCGACCTCCTGGTGCGCACCCGCATCCCCATGGGGCCCGCGGATGAACACCTGATGATCTCGCTCGAGGACCTGCCGGCCTTCAAGGCGGTCCTGGCCGGGGCCCTGAACAAGGACCTCGACGTGGAACGGATGACCTTCTCCATCGACGACGAAGTGGATCACGCCCTGGCCTTCGTCGAGATGGCTTTCCAGGCGTAGGGGTACGACACATGACGATCCGGATCCTGGTGGTGGACGACAGCCCCTTCATGCGGAAGTCCCTGCAGAAGATGCTGGAAGAGGCCCCGGACCTGCGGGTGGTGGCCACAGCGCGGGATGGCATTGATGCCCTCGAGAAGATCCAGGAGCACAAGCCCGACATCGTCACCCTCGACATCGAGATGCCGCGCATGGACGGCCTCACCTGCCTGAAGAAGATCATGGCCGACCACCCCATGCCGGTGCTGATGGTCTCGAGCCTCACGCAGGAAGGCGCCCAGGCCACTCTGGATGCGCTTTCCCTCGGGGCTCTCGATTTCATTCCGAAAGAAAGCGGATTTGCCAGCATGAGCATCCTGCAGATCCAGCATGACCTGCAGGAAAAGGTGCGCCGTCTGGCCACCAGTCCGCGATTCCACAAGGCATCGCCGACCTCGGCAGCGCCGCCCACCCATGCCCCCTCGGCCCCCGTACCCGTCCGGCCTGCTGTGCCAGCAAGACCCCCAGCACCACCACCCCCAGCGGGCGCTGGGCTGGGCACTTCGCCCCAAGCCGAACTGCTGGTGATCGGCAGCTCCACCGGTGGCCCGAAGGCCCTGCAGGACATCCTGCCCACCCTTCCCGCTGCCCTGCCGGTGCCCTGCCTCATCGTCCAGCATATGCCGAGCACCTTCACCAAGCCCTTCGCGGATCGCCTGGATGGCCTCTGCCAGGTGCACGTCAAGGAGGCCGAACAGGGTGAACCCCTCAAAGCCGGCACGGTCTACATCGCACCGGGCGGCATCCACATGACCTACGGGGCCCGGGGTCCGAAGGGCTGCATCGACCTGAGCCCCGAGCCCGTCTCCTCCCTCCACCGGCCCAGCGTGGACGTTCTGTTCCTGAGCGTGTCGGAGCTCTTCCGGGGCCAGGTGCTGGCCGGGATCCTCACGGGCATGGGCTCGGACGGCGCCAAGGGCATGGAACAGCTGAAGCGGAAGGGGGCGCACACCCTCGCCGAAGCGGAGGAGAGCTGCGTGGTCTACGGCATGCCGCGCGCGGCCGTGGAGCGGGGCTGCGTCGATGTCGTCGCCCCCCTGGCCGACATCCCCGGGCACCTCCGCCGGCACTTCCGGATTTAGGAGCCGCGCCAGTGGACATCCCCGCGATCCTGGGATCCCTGCAGGTCCCGGCCTCTGCGGCACCCTCCGCACCGGCCCTGCTCAATACCCCCTTGGGACAGAGCGTGGAGGCCACGCTCGAATCCATCCTCCCGGGCGGCCTGCTGCTCCGCCTTCCGGACGGGAGCCAGCTCCAGGCGCAGGGCACCCTTCCCTTCCCGGCGGGCAGCACCCTCACCCTTGTGGCCGTCCCGCTTCCCGACGGCGCGGGCGTGCGCCTCCAGGTGATCCGCGCAACTCCGCCGCCGAGACCGGCCCTGCTGGCTCCGCTGGTCTTTGGCGAGGCGGCCCCGCTGATGGCCCGGCTCCACTCCGGCGACGCCCTGGCGCCTCTGGCGGATCTGCTGCGGAACCTGCTCCAGGCTGGTGAGGCCATGGCAGAACAACCGGCCACCTGGTCGGCCTGGCTGAAGGAGGCCATGAGGGCCCTGGCTGATCCCGCCGTCTCTCCGCTGGAAGCGACCTTCCATCGGCTCCAGGCGAAAGAGGGAACTGGCTGGTTCGAACTGCCCCTACCCTGGGCCCCCGGGGCCGAGCCCCTGCGGATCTGGATCGAAGAGGACCGGGATTCTTCGAGGGGGGGAACCGAAGTGGTTCATCGCGTGCTCCTGAGCACGGTCTTCAGCGCCCTGGGAGAGGTGCGGTTGGGATTGGAGCAACGCAGCGCCGGACTGAAGGTGCGTCTGTGGCTCCAGGATCCCCACCAGGTGTCGGCCCTCCGCCAGGAGCTCGCAGCGGAGCTGGCTTCCCTCGGACGTCCCGTGGATCTGCAGGTACTCGCCCTGCCCCCAGGCACGCCGGATCTCCGGGCCTTGGCTGGGGCCAACCCTCTGCAGGCCATGGGGTGAGGTTGGGTTTTGCCCCATGCCTCCACCCCTCATCTGAGATACTTGGTCATCCACTTCTTTCAACAGCCACACTTTCCTGGCGGTCTCTTTCAACATGGCACTGTTCCTCGGACCCACTGCTGACGCCATGAGGGCGGCCACTGGAGCTCTGGATCGCAGAAGTCGCAACCTCCTCACCCATCTCATGGAAGCCACGGGTGCCATCCCCTGGGTGATGGACGTGGAGACGGGCCGCTGCGAGTACCTGGGACCCGCCGTCGAACCGCTGTTCGGCTGGCCCCAGGACCTCTGGCAGAGCCAGCCCTTCTGGGGTGCAGTGGTGCACCTGGAGGATCAGCCCGGCTTCCTAAGGTTCCTGAAGGAAGTGAGTCATCCCACCGGGGACCACCAGCTTGAGTTCCGACTCCGGACACCCGAGGGCGGCGAGCACTGGGTGCGGGTGACCAGTGGTGTGGATCTGGGACAGGAACAAGGCCATGCCATGGGTTTCCTGTTCGACATCCAGGACCACAAGCATGCGGAGGAGGACGCGCTCCGTACTTCGCTGAAGGAAAAAGATCTCCTGTTGCGGGAGATCCACCACCGGGTGAAGAATAACCTCCAGGTGGTCTCCAGCCTGCTCCGCCTCCAGGCCTCAGCCCATGAGGATTCTGCCCTCAGCCACGCCCTGCAGGAAGCCCAGGAGCGGGTGCAGGCCATCGCCCTCATCCACCAGAAACTCAAGCACGCGCCCAACATCTCCCGGCTCGACCTGCCGGCCTATGTGCAGTCCCTGGTGGAACGTCTGGTCCGCAGCTATGCCAGCGTGCCGGCGCTCATCGACCTCCAGGTGCAGGTGACGGACGTGGACATCGGCCCGGACGCCCCGGTCCCGTTCGGGCTGATCCTGAATGAGCTGGTCGCCAATGCCCTCCAGCACGCCTTCCCTCCGGGCGAAGGCGGGAGCCTGGACATTGAGATCCGCCCGGAGGTGAACGGGTGGATCTCGCTCCGTGTGGCCGATTCTGGCCGCGGCCTGCCGGACGCAGTGGAACTGGACAGGGGCGGGCTCGGCTTCCAGCTGGTGCAGGCCCTGACCGAACAGCTGGGCGGAACCCTCGAGCTGGAGCGGCGGCGGGGCGCCTCCTTCCTGCTGTCCTTCCCCCCCTCGCGGCTCCCATGACCCGTCCCCAGATCCTGATCGTCGAGGACGAGGCCATCGTGGCCATGGACCTCAAGCTGCACCTCCAGAATCTGGGCTACGCGGTGGCCGGACTGGCTTCTGATGGTGAGGAAGCCATTGTCATGGCCGGACGAAAGAGACCGGACCTGGTCCTCATGGACATCTCCCTCGGTTCCGGAATGGATGGCATCGAAGCCGCCCGGCAGGTCCAAGCCGTCGGCGTACCGGTCGTCTTCCTCACGGCCTTCGCCGACGAGGCGACGCTGGCCCGGGCCAAGGATAGCGGCCCCTATGGGTATCTCCTCAAACCTTTCGACGAAAGAGTCCTCCATTCGACCATCGAGATGGCCCTCTACCGCCACGGGATGGAGCAGAAGCTGAAGGCCAGCGAATCCCGTCTGCGGGCGATCATCGAACACGCCCTGGAGCTGGTGGTGATCCTCGACCCGGCGGGCCGGGTGACCTACAGCAGCCCATCGGTCACCCGAATCCTCGGTTACGTGATCAGTGAGAAGATCGGTACCTCGGTGGAGGATCTAATTCATCCTGAGGACCGGGAAACCTACGCAGGCGCTCTGGCGGAACTCCTCCAGGCCCCGGGCACATTCCGGACCCTTGAGATCCGGGTCATGCACAGGGACGGCACTTCGCGACTCTTGGAAGCCATTTCGCAGAACGCCCTGGAGGTGCCGGGCGTGCATGGCATCGTGGTGAATGCCCGGGATATCACCGAACGCCGCCAGGCCGAACTCGAGCGCCAGACCATGGAAGCCAAGATCCAGCAGGCCCAGAAACTGGAGAGCTGGGCGTCCTGGCGGGTGGCATCGCCCATGACTTCAACAACATGCTCATGGGCATCATGGGCCACGCGGGCCTGGCCCTGATGGAGGTGCCCGCAGACAACCCCCTCCGCCGCCGGCTCTACCAGATCGAGGCGGCGGCCACCCGGGCCGCGGAACTCACCAACCAGCTGCTGGCTTATTCGGGCCGCGGCAAGTTCCAGGTCGAGCCCCTGTCGCTCTCCCATCTGGTGAATGAGATGGAGGATCTGCTGGAGACGGTGATCTCTAAGAAGGCGAGCCTCGAACACCGCTACGCCCACGACCTGCCCCTGATCGATGGAGACGCCACCCAGATCCGACAGGTGATCATGAACCTCATCACCAACGCCTCGGATGCCCTCAGCGACCGCACCGGGAAGATCATCATTACCCTCGGCGCCATGGAGACCGGGCCGTCCACGCCCTGCATTGCGGGCGCGCCGCCCGATGGGACGTCGATCTTCCTCGAGGTGAGCGATACCGGCGCAGGCATGGAACCAGAGACCCTCCTGCGGATCTTCGATCCCTTCTTCACCACCAAGTTCACGGGGCGGGGCCTCGGCCTAGCCGCGGTCCTGGGCATCATGCGAGGCCATCACGGCGCCATCCAGGTGGTCAGTCAGCCCGACCAGGGCACCTCCTTCCGCCTGCTCTTCCCCCGTTCGAATCAAGCGGCCAGTCAGGAGATGCGGGTGGACAGCCCCGACCAGACCTATGAGGGCCGTGGCCTCATCCTCGTCGTGGATGACGAGGAGACCGTGCGCAGCGTGGCTTCTTCGACCCTTGAACGGTGCGGATTCACGGTCCAGACCGCCAACAATGGCCGCGACGGGCTCCGGGCCTATCACGAGGGGGCCGCCCGGATCCGAGCCGTGGTGCTGGACCTGACCATGCCCATCCTGGGCGGGGACGAGGTCCTCGCAGAGTTGCGTTCCGGAACGGGCCCCGGCGCCACCGTCCCCATCCTGCTTTCCAGTGGCTACAGCAGTACGGACGTGGCGGGGAACCTGCAGCGCTTCGGCCCGATCCAGTTCCTCCAGAAGCCCTACCGGCCCGCGGATCTTATTCAGAAGATCCGGGTCTGTCTGGGGGAATGAAGGGAACTGGCTGTCGGCTCTCAGCTGTCAGCTCTCAGCCAGGGCACGGCGGCCACTGGCCGCCGCCATTCAACTGAGAGCTGCTCGCTGATAGCTGATAGCTACCGATCCCTCTCCCTCAGCTGCTTCATCAACCGCGGCAGCCGGTGCAGGGCCGCCTGGGCCTCAGTCCATTCCCGGTGGGGCCGGGCTGGGAAGCCCGTGACGAAGCTGCCCTCGGGGAGGTTCTTGGCCACCACGCTGTTGCCACCCACGACGCTGCGGCTGCCGATCTCGATGTGGCCCACCACGCCCACCTTCCCCGCCAGCGTCACGTAGTCGCCCAGCTTCGTGGACCCGCTGATGCCCGTCTGGGCCACCAGCAGGCAGTGGTTCCCCACCTGGACGTTGTGGGCCACCTGCACCTGGTTGTCGATCTTGGTGCCGGTGCCAATGCGAGTGGGGCCGAGCACACCCCGATCGATGCAGACGCAGGCGCCGATCTCCACGTCATCGCCCACTTCCACCCAGCCCACCTGGGGGATCTTGGCGTGGCGGCCCTCCACCAGCACGTAGCCGTAGCCGTCGCTGCCCACCACGGAATTGGCATGGACGGTCACGCGATTTCCCAGCCGGGTGCGCCGGTAGACCACTGCTCCGGGGAACAGTTCACAGTCCTCGCCAAGTGCACAGTCTTCGCCAATGTGAACGCCGGGATGCAGCACACAGCCTTTCCCCAGCACGGTGCGGGCACCCACGGTGCTCCCCGGCGCGATGCGGCATGCCTCGCCGATCCTCGCCGAGGCATGCACAGGCGCTTCGCTCCACTCGGGCGGAGGCTCCGGGTGCAGCCAGCCGATGGCCTGGGCGAAGGCCCAGTAGGGATGCGGCACTCGCAGCACCGGGCGGTCCCCCAGGTCCACGGCGGCATCCACAAGGATCAAACTTGCAGCGCTCTCCTTGGCCTTCGCGGCATATTTGGGATTGGCCAGGAAGCTCACGGAGCCAGCAGCGGCCTCCTCCAGGGGCTTCACTTCGGAAATCGGGCGATCCGGGGGACAATGCTCCAGGACGCCAGCCAGACGTCCAGCCAGATCCTGCGCGGTCAGGGTCGTCATGGTCTGGGACATGGGGCCTCCTCGTCAGTCTTCAGTCTTCAGTCTTCAGTCTTCAGTCTTCAGTTTCCAGTCATCCCTTCGGATTCCAGCATGCATCCTGTCCTTTTCGACATTGGTTCCTTCCCCCTGGGCACCTACGGGCTGCTGCTGGCCATCGCCTTCTTCGCGGGCACGGCCCTGGCCAAGCGCCAGGCGAAGCTGGATGGCCTCGCCCCCGCGGCCATCACGGACCTGGCCATCGCCATGCTCATTTCGGGCATCGTGGGGTCGAAGCTCCTGATGATCGTGGTGGATCTGATGAGTGGCGCACCCCTCCGGGAAGTCTTCTCCCTCGGGACCCTGCGGGCTGGTGGCGCCATCCACGGGGGCGTTATCGCCGCCGCGGCGGTGTTCTTCTGGAAGCTGCGCAAGGGCCAGGGCCTGCCCCTGCGGATCACCGGCGACGCCCTGGTTCCCGGTGTGGCGTTGGGCCAGGCCATCGGACGTCTGGGCTGCTTCTCCGCCGGCTGCTGCTACGGCACCGAAAGCCATCTGCCCTGGGCCGCGACCTTCACGGATCCCATCGCCCACGCCTTCAGTGGCACACCCTTGGACATCCCTCTCCATCCCGTGCAGCTCTACAACTCCTTCGCCAACCTCACCGTGATGGCCATCCTGCTCCTGGCCCGGCCCAAGCGGGCCTTCCAGGGCCAGATCTTCGCCCTCTATTTCCTGGTAGAAGGACTGGGCAGGGTCATCACAGAAACGTGGCGTGGCGACGTCGACCGCGGCACCGGCTGGCTGGGCTGGGTCTGGCTCAGCACTGGCCGGCTCACGGGAATCGCATTCATGTTGCTGGGCCTGGGTCTCTGGCTGTTCTGGAGCCGCCGCAGAACCCGTCAGCCCGCGTGACATACACACTGAAAATCTCACCACGAAGACGAAAAGACCACGAATAACTGCAAGTACACCTTCTTTGAGCTTCTCTTCCTGTCTTCCCGTCTTCGTGGTGATCCTTTGATCTTTTCATTCAAATCACTCTAAGGGGCCTAGATGATTAGCCTGTGCGCCGAAGACGGCGCCCCCCGCCTGGATCGCTTCCTGGCGAACCGCTTCCCCGAGATCCCGCGCGCCCGCTGGGATGTCCACGTCCGCACCGGGGCCATCAGGGTGAACGGGCAGGCCGTGACCAAGGGCGGCGTGAAGCTGCGTCCGGGTGACTTGGTGGAGACCGAGCTGCCGGTGATCGCCGTTCCCGCGGCCCACCTGGAGGCCGAGGCCATCGACCTGCCCACCCTGTTCGAGGACGCCCAGTTGTGGATCGTGGACAAGCCCTCGGGCATGGTGGTCCATCCCGGCCCGGGCCACGCCGGGGGCACGGTAGTGAACGCCCTGCTGCACCGCCTCAAGGCCCCCGTCGTAATGGAAGCCGATGACGAGGAAGCGGAGGACGCCGAGGAACTGGCTTCGGGCTGGCCGGGGCTGGTGCACCGCCTGGACCGGTACACCACGGGCTGCCTCTGCCTCGCGAAAACGGCCGAGGCCCAGCGCGCCATCCAGGACCAGTTCAAGGCCCGCACGGTGGAGAAGCGCTACCTGGCGCTGGTGCGCCACTCACCCAAGCTGCCCCAGCTGGGCAGCCTGCTCGTCGACGAGCCCATCGCCCGCCACAAGCAGGATCGCCTGCGCATGGTGGTGGCCGCGGGCGGACGCCCCGCGCAGACGCGCATCCGCGTGCTGGCCCGCACCACCAGTGCGGCCCTGG
>CAIYNT010000028.1 GCA_903927605.1 uncultured Holophagaceae bacterium | reverse complement strand
TCTGGGCTGTGGTCCTGCCGGCCTCGTGCTCTTTCAAGGCCAAGATGATCTGCTCCTCGGTGTATCTGCTCTTTCTCAAGGGGCCCTCCAAAGGGGGAGGACTCACATTATCCTTGGTCTAGTTTTTCGGGGGGACGTCACAGTGGCACAGGTATTCGCGTTGAAGGCCTTGGGCTGGGGAGCGAAGCGCATCTCGCAGGAGACGGGTGTGTCGAGGAATACAGTCCGGGACTGGCTCAGGTCTGGTGAGAGCCGCCGGTATGGGGGTGACGAGGGCCGCCCCGGGATACTGACGCCCCATCGGGACTGGCTCCGAGCGCGGTTCCACGCCGGGGTTCGGAACTCGGATGTGCTGCGGCAGGAACTGGCATCCAGGGGGATCTCCGTCAGTCTCCGAACCGTCGAGCGGGAGATGCAGCCCTTCCGTCAGGCCTGGGAGCGGGCGCAGAAGGCGACCATGCGGTTCGAGACCATGCCCGGGACGCAGCTGCAGGTGGACTTTGGGGAGAAGTGGCTGTTGATCGGGGGCGAGCGCCAGAAACGCTATGTGTTCGTGGCAACCCTGGGCTTCTCCCGCCGGTGGTACATCGAGATCTCCGGCAGCCTGCGCCAACGGGATTGGATCATGGGCCTGGAACACGCTTTCCGGCATTTCGGTGGCGTGCCCGAGGAGGTCCTGACGGACAACGCAAAGCCCCTGGTTCTGGGCCGGAAAGGAGGAAGGCCGCAGTTCCACCCGGAGTTCGAAGCCTTCTGCCGGCACTGGAGCGTGGTGCCGAGGGCCTGCCAACCCTTCCGCGCCCGAACCAAAGGGAAGGTAGAGAATGGCGTGGGGTATGCCAAAAGGAACGCCCTGGGTCGCCTGGAATGGGCGAGCGACGAGGCCCTGGATGAGCACCTGACCTGGTGGATGCGAGAGGTGGCCGATGTGCGGGTGCACGGCACCACCCATGAACGCCCCATCGACCGGTTCGAGATGGAGAAGGCGGCCCTCAAACCTGTGGGGAACCACCCGAGCCACCTGCGGGTGAGACATTTCACCCGGAAGGCTGCCAGCGATGGCCGGATCGATGTGGACACCAACCGCTACAGCGTCCCGCCTCAGTTCGTGGGCATCACCCTGGAGGTCAGGGTCGAGTTCGAACTGATCCAGGTGATATCCCGTGGTGTGGTCATCGCCGAGCACACGGCGCACTCCGGTCGCCACCAGGTCATCGAGGACCCTGGACATGTGGAGGGCCTGATGGGCGGTACGAAAGCGTCAGCGAAGCCCTGCGAGATCCGCCGCCCCCTGGCCCACTACGCCGCCATCGTGGGAGGTGAGGCATGGTAGATCCCCGCATGGAGCGGCTGGAGCGCCACCTGACCCGCCTGAAACTCGTAAGCACGCGGGAACGGTTGGATGGCCTGCTGGAGGCCGGTGCCAAAGGCGAGATGAGCTTCCTGGAATTCCTGGACCATGTGATCCGGGAGGAGGTCCAGAACAAGGACCAGAAACGGGCTCGGATGAGGATCCAGATGGCCAAGTTTCCGCTGGATCGCCGTCTGGAGGATTACGACTTCAGCCTCCAGCCGAGCCTGGATCGGCGCCTCATCACCGAGTTGGAGACGGGCCGGTACCTGGCCAATGCCACGAACGTCCTGCTGCTGGGGCCTCCGGGCGTGGGAAAGACCCACCTGGCCATCGGGCTCGGGCGGAAGGCCATCGAGTTCGGATATAGCTGCCGCTTCGTCCACGCGGCGGACCTGGCCCACCAGCTCATCGCCGCATCCCGCCATGGCGCACTGGAGGAGGCCATCACCCTCTTTGCCCGGCCCCACCTGCTGATCATCGACGAACTGGGCTACCTCCCTCTGGAGCGCGAGGCCGGGCACCTGCTGTTCCATCTGATCCGCCGCCGCTATGAGAAGGGGAGCCTGATGCTGACCAGCAACCAGCCCGTGGGCGCCTGGGGCGAGATGCTGGGCGACGAGGTCGTGGCCACGGCCATCCTCGACCGCCTGCTGCATCACAGCCATATCGTGACCATCAAGGGCGAAAGCTATCGCCTGCGAGAAAAGCGCCGGGCCGGCATCGTGCCAGCCCCGGAAGTGGCCGACTGAAGGCCGCGACCGATGGAGTGCCCTCCGCTGCGGCCTACGGCCTCCGCTCCGGACACCCCATCGGTTGAACGAAGCCGCTGCGCGGCGGGGGACGGTCATCCAGGCAGCCCGGTCGATAAAGACGGCTAGCGCGGAAGGGTGAAAGCAGGCCCCTTGGTC